>JAADJE010000020.1 GCA_013150915.1 Gammaproteobacteria bacterium | reverse complement strand
ATATGGTTGACTTTTCTGCTTTCCTAACCGGCAGAAAGAATGGTTTATCGCTGGTCTTTTCTTCTATTCTTCTGAATATGAAATAGTTTGTACTGTTCGTTCTCCATAGAATATGTAACCTGACAAAAAACAGATAAGAGGTTGAATATGGCCGATGAAGTGCAGCTCTTTTGCGGCGAACGTAATCTAGACTTAACTTGATCGTGGGTATTTACAGATATAAACTGACGCTTGGCAAATATAAATTGACATAGCGTCCGTCCTACTCAGCAAATAGAGACGAAGACATCGCAGGAAACTGGTTTAAAAGGAAAAAAGGAAAAAATGTTTCGACGTAAGGATAATGAGGCAAGCAGTATAAGTGTGTTCGTCGAAAAAAAGACCAGGATGTTCAAATCCAAAATAGATTTTGCCCTACATGGTCAGCACACTCACTACTTTAGTAAGAAAGAGTCATTAGATACCACGTCAAATCCGGCATGCAAAATTTGTGGCATGTTGCTTTCTGACTACAAAATACAAAAGAAATTTGAGTTATTAAATGAAGAGATTAAGAAAAAGAATCAAAAATAGCGTTTTAAGAGAAGGGGCCTTTATAGACTGATTTCTACCCAGTATTTACAGATTCCCTAAAAAAATCAGCCGGTCTTCTGTCGTGCTGTTTTCGACGTGATGAATAAATATTTCGTCAACAAATATATCTTCGCCGTTACGCCATGAGTAACCCGGTAATTCTCACCATCTACTCGAATAAAACAATCATCAGAGTTTGGTGTTACCAGGCCTAGATGGTAGCGGATTGAGCCAGAGCATAGGGGTCACGATGCCGAACCAGCGTGGCACCAGGAGGCAGCAGGGTATAAACCTTGCGGTCCTTACAGTAATTCATCATAACCCGTGTCAGCGCATGAAGAGGAATCACAACAATACAATGTTGGGGGGGCCTCTGGATACTAATTTACCTATTTTGTTGATAGTGCGAGATTATTAGGCTATGTATATGGGTATAAAATAAGGGGTTTAAAATACTATGACGACTGAAACGGTAACGCAGGTAAATGATATTTCTGACGAGGAACAGGAATATCTGGAACGTACAGCTCTACTTGGGCTGGAGTATGTGCTTGCGGATTTTGTTCGAGAATTTCAGTCTGCAACGAAACGCTGGGAGCGAATTGCCTTCCCGGCAATGATTATATTTGCCCTACTCGCCATTTCTGGTTTCTGGTTGATATACAGTATTACGGAAGACATGCACCTCATGTCACAAAGTATCGATCCACAGATGTCACAAAACCTCGGTGATATGTCAAAGAATATTGCCACCCTCACAAATCATATAGTGCATATGGATGAAAATATCTCTCAATTAGTGGTTAGTGTTGGTCAGATAAATACGAATATTGCAAACGTTGATGGATCTATGACGAAAATGCAAAATGACATATCAAGCATGTCAAACAATATTGCGCAAATGAATCAATCCATATATGCCATGACCTGGAACACAGGTGTAATGTCAAATGATATAAATCGTTTGAATAAAAATATTGGCAAGCCCATGCGTTTTATGAATAATTTTATCCCTTAGGTTCGTTTATTATCTGCCCCCTACCACTTCTCTGGAATTTTTTTCTTAATGACGATTGAAGTTTTATTGATATCGATATAACCGTGTGCTCTTAAATCCGATAATATACGGCTGACCATTTCACGAGATGCCCCGATCTTATTGGCAATATCCTGTTGTGTCGGCTTTGGTTCCAGCTTATGAATGCCATCACCGTCCTTAGCTGATGCAAGCAAAGTCACTCTGAGACGCCCATAGACATCCATTAATGCCAGTTGTCTCTGTAATTCGGTGGCATCACGCAAACGTTTGGCAAGCACCTGTAGCATGATCAGCGCTATTTTCTGATTATCAGCGAGGCACTTCAAAAAACTCTTTGATGTGATGACAGAAAGCTGACTGTCACAGATGGTCATAGCGGATGCCGATCGGGGTTTTTGGTCTATTAGTGCAAGTTCACCAAAATAGTCACCCGGTTCAAGAATCTTTAACTGCATTTCTCTGCCATCAGCATCACTGATGTAGATCTTTACCTTGCCTTCATTGACAATGTAGAGGGAATCCGACAGATCACCTTCAGCGATGATGATGCTGTTCCTGGCATATTTCTGACGTTGGATCTGACCTGATAACAATTCCAGGTGTTTGCTGGCCAGATTGGAAAAAAGAGGGATGGAGGTCAGGATAGAATTCATTACAATCTAGCTGTGAGAATAGTTTAATGGCGCTGGCATAATTATATGTGCCCAGATGATTTTAAAAGTATTATCATGTAGTCTTGAATGTAAGATCGCTCATGATTATATATTATAAGCAAGCCTAAAGAGATTGAAAATTGATCTGAAAAAATCTGCTGTTACGGAGTCATCAGCCACGTGAAGAATTACATTATACTTGTGAGAACCTGTTTTCTTTATCTGCTTTTTACAGTGATGTACGGGCAATCTCCCGTTGTACTTGCTGAACAAAATACTATACACCGAGATAGCTGGTATCTCTCACAACCAGAAGAAAGTGCAACCATACAGATGTCCGGTCATGAATCTGAAGAAGACGCTATTGCCTATATTGACCGCTCGAATCTATCCGGTGAAATTGGTTATTACCAGACCCGCTACAAAAATAAGCCTTGGTACGCCGTCACCTACGGGTTATTCAATACGCTGGCTGAAGCACGAAGTTACTTGAAGGCACTACCGGATGACTTACGACTTCATTCCCCCTGGCCACGCACATTTAAAACAATTAAATCGTTAATAGATGTTACAAAAAACTCTCCTGATGACAATCGAGATGAGGAGGGCACTGTAACGAACACGGCTTCGACATTCACTACCTGGGAAGAAGGGCAGGCCGCCTACGATAAGGGTAACTATAGCAAGGCCTTTAAGATTTGGCAGGCATTGGCGAAGCAGGGTGATGAGCTGTCCCAGTTTAATCTTGGTGTAATGTACAGCCTTGGAGAAGGAACAGAGAAAAGCGGCAGCAGGGCAATTAAATGGTACATGCGTTCAGCCAAGCAGGGTTATGCGCCTGCACAGTTCAATCTCGGAGCAGCCTATCTGGATGGCCGTTCTACCGTCGTCGATAAGCAAAAGGCAGCTGCCTGGTGGCAATTGGCAGCTGAACAGGGATTTGTTCAGGCACAATTTAACATTGCCAGCCTGTACTGCAGGGGCATTGGTGTCTCACGGGATAGCGAACAATGCAAATTCTGGTACAGACGTGCAGCATCTAATGGCGATACACTTGCACGAAAAATGCTCGAGCATATCAAAAACAGTGAGAAAGACAGAGCATCTGGTGGGCACGGCGAGCAAACAGCTGACTCAACTGTTGCATTGCACTCTGGTACAAAAATATTAACCGATACCAATGAGACGACTAAACAGCAGCCTCAAACAGAATATTCTTCGACCGGATCATCTGCAGATGTGGATGATGAGCTTGTGGCTGTGGCAGAAAAGTCATTGCAGGAAGAAAGGCAACGTAACAAACGGCGGGAAAAACCTGAAGCACGTAAAATCACCTCGCAGGAGCAGAGCATGCTGCGTAGGGCGCAATCGGCGTTTACGCGAAACAATTATATAAAATCACATGATATCTGGCTGCCGCTAGCCGAAAGCGGTATCGCTGAAGCACAATACAGTCTTGGTTTCCTCTATCAGAGTGGCTGGGGTCCTGAACGCGATTTACATAAGGCTATCGCATGGTATACAAGCGCAGCAGAACAAAACGAGGCACGCGCACAATTTAATCTCGGTGTACTACTGCTTAATGGTGAGGATGATGTTGAAAAAGATATCGAAACAGGCGTGTTGTGGCTTACTCGGTCTGCTGAAAATAATAATACCAGAGCGAAAGAATTCCTTATCGGTCTCTACAGCAAAGGCAAATATGGAATTGAGAAATCCAAGGAAAAGGCAGATTACTGGAAATCACGTTGAATCTGTTGAATAAAAGCATACTCTTCCCATCACAATTTTAGTGCCGGGGCAGGTATTGTGCGGCGCTAGCTTTGGTCAATAAAACGCTAAGAACTGCTTTAGCCGCCGAGGGCTAGCACAAAAAACCGGTCAACTCATAATCCGTGGCCAACGGTTATACATCGCACCTTCCATCTCAGGCTCGATGGTGACAACATAAACCCGTTGCTCATACTGATCACAGGCAACCAGGCCCTGTAACCACTTGCCCTTGGTCAGGTCATACCAGTGACTGTGGCCTTTAATATCCTTTTCCATAAAGGACTTAACCGGAATCTTCACCGGCACCGGAAACCAGCGTTCCCAGCGCCCGCTGTATATTGAACCCAGCCGTGCCCAGCCACCTCGCGGCAAACGACCCGTCTGCTCACTGCGTCGCCCCCAGGATAATAACTGGATCTCACCTCCTTTTGCCCGTACCGGCAACATGGCCCTGGGGTTAGAAAAATAGACCCGGATATCCTGCTCGTTATACGTGTAGTAGACACCGCCGCACATGATTTTAATGAAGTTGAAAGCCAAAAGTTAAAAGTTAAAAATTCAAAGTCGTAAAAAATTGAAATGCATCAGGAAACGAGCTGTGCCTGGGTTTCACTTTAAGCTTTGAGCTTTAGACTTAAAATTGCCGTTCACACCGTCTGCCTGTGCCCATAAGGTTTCCACGCCGGTGCAATCACATTCGGCATGCTGGAACGATTCAGCAGTCGGGCAGGAGCCAGGGTGAATTCACCGTAGCGTTGGTTGATGTTGTCCATGACGCCGTTGACCTGTTCCATTTCATCTCCATGGCTGAACATATCCAGTTGTCCGCGGGCAGGGCGGGGGTCGAGTGCCGTGACCTGTACCTGGTGGATACCTTGCCCCTGCCAACGCTGACTAAGAAATAAGCGGCACAATCCCATGATCTGCTGACCGTCATCGGTCGCGACGATGCTACGCTGTTTGCTCGAAAGCCAGCCATCAGGACAGCGCAGACCAATATAGAATCTCTGTGCCTGCAGGTTGTGTTTGCGTAAGCGGCTGGCCACTTTTTCACTCATATGCAGTAAATACAATAACAGTATCTCTTTGTCCTGTGTGTTGGGTGGCATTACCTTGCCGTGACCAATGGATTTGGGTGGCGGCACACCGAGCTGCAAGGGGGCAGGATCTGCGCCCTGGCACATGTACCAGATACGGCGTCCGGGGTTGCCGAAACGCCGGGCCAACACGCTGATTGGCAGCTTTTCCATGTCGCCGCAGTTGTGTACCCCATGTTCGGCAAGAAAACGGCCAATGCCACCGGCGATACCACACAGTTCGGTAACCGGCACATTTTTTAATCGTTCCCGTGATTGCCAGGGTGGAATCACTGTTAGTCCGTCTGGTTTGTTGAGCTTGGCAGCATATTTGGCGGTGGTTTTGTCGCCACTAACGCCAACCGAGCACAGTACCCCCGAGACCCGGTAGATAATTTTCTTGACCCTGTGTGCAATCTTCTCTGGTTGCCCATACAGTTTCTGGCAATACGTGACATCGAGAAAGGCCTCATCGACAGAGAATATCTCGATATACGGGGTAATCTGCTGTAGCGACCGCATGATGTCACTGGAGACCTGTGCGTAGCGTTGCGGCCGGGCAGGGCATTGAATGAAATCTGGACAGAGTTTTAATGCCTGTTTGACGCGCATACCGGTCTTGATGCCATAAGCGCGTGCTTCGTAGGAGCAGGTGATGATACAGGTGCCCTGGAGACCATTGGTAATGCCAATCGGCAGACCCTGCCATTCCGGGTGGTCCTGCTGTTCGATAGAAGCGAAAAAGGCATTCATATCGGCAAGAATAATAGCGCGTGGCCATTGTTGAGAGTAACCGGATGGCATTTCCATTAGCGGTAGCTTCGCAACTGTCCTGTCAGCACACCCTGAATACGGACACGGTCAGCCGGATAGATCAGGGGTGACAGCTTATGGTTTTCAGCCACCAGCTTGATACGTCGCCCAGAAAGATGAAACAGGCGTTTGAGAGTCGCTTCCTGATTGTCGATCAGGGCGACTACGATTTCACCGTCATTCGCTGTGTCGGTGTGCTGAATCACTACCAGATCACCGTCAAGGATACCGGCATCGATCATGGAATCGCCCTCTATCTGCAGAACATAACGCTCCTCACCAAGCAGCATTTCAGCAATATTGACCTCGTCATGGCCGGGAATGGCCTCAATCGGGCGGCCAGCGGCGATTTTACCGAGCAGGGGGAGGCTGGATGAGGCCTCATCTGTTTCAACCAGTTCCAGTGTGCGCCAGCCGCTGCGGGTACGTTTAAGCACACCGCGGCCGATCAGGGTCTGCACATGGCGGTGCACCGCACCGCGCGACTGAATGTCGATACCTTCACCAATTTCCCGCAGGCTGGGGGAGTGGCCATGACGGTGAATAAAGGCACGAATGAAGTCCAGCACCCGTTTTTGTTGTATTGTCAGCATGTTTTTCTACCTTAAAGTTCTTATAATGCTCCCGTGTCAGGATAGTGAACTTTTTGAGAACTTTCAAGTCCGAATGAGGATAAAACAGGGGCTTTTTTGTACTTTAAGTATGATGCATAACATATTGATTTAATTTATATTATAAAATCAGGTTTGCTCGCGTCTTAATCTATAGATAACTTTAATAATACGTTATATCTATATGTTTTTACTTATATATTTAGTAGAATAAAAGGATTATATTGGTATTTCAATAATACCTGGCTTTTTAGATAAAAAACATCAGGACCTAGGTTGGTGTTGGACTTCCCTAAGCTCAACACCAACCTAGGTCCTGATATTTCATGGCCGATTGGGCAAAACCCGTATGAATTGCTCCCACCTAATTAGTAGGCGCTATTTAGAAGGCATTCTATCCAGTATTTGATCGGCCAGTTCTACCGCTGCATCAGCGATACTTTTGTCCACCTGCAGGCTGCAAAATTCATCAACTGCACTGAACAGCGTATCAGCCTTTTTAGCAGAGAGTATATCCTTGCCAGTATTCCAGGCCGTTGATGAGAGAAAGCCCAGCACCCAGTTGCCGGCACTGAAATACTCCACCGAAGTGCGTAATTGAGTCCATTCTTTACATGTGACGTTGCCTGCTCCCATCATTCTGACTGTCGCCGTGTGAGCAGGCAGTGATACTGCTGTCAGTAGCAGCGCAGTGAGTATTTTTGACTTCATAAACAGGTCAACGTCTTTTTAACGGCAAATACTATTGGCGAGGTGGCCGTAATAAGCAAGCGTCAACTGACGGCTATTGCCACAGATCTGCTGGCGCAGTATCTGTTCAGCAAGCTGTCCGGATTGAAGTCGCGATGATGATGGCTTATAGATAACTCCAAGCAACTGATTCATAAGACTTTTTCTGTTGTGAACAGGTTTAACCAGTTTGTAGTCATCTCCAAGTTTGGCCAGTTTCACCAGGCTGCTGATGGCTTCACTGCGATACTGTGTACCATCAATCAGCCCATAAGCCTGAGCCGTTTTGTTATCGAAGATCTGTGCACCCATTTCATTGCGGATCATCTCAGGTGCCATATTGCGGTTTTTAGCAACATGCTTAATGAAGTCCTCATACTCATTGTTGACGCCTGCCCTGAGATTGGCTATTTCCTCTTCACTGGGCTTTCTGAACGGGTTACCGATATCCTTGCCACGACCTGCTGTTATAGCCGTCTGTTCGATACCACCTTTTGTGACGATACCTCCTCCAAACAACCCGCCGTCGATGGCAATGGGTTTGTTAAAGTAGGTCAATGAAGGGCCCAGCACCCCGATGCTACCAATCAGGCTGCCGTAGTCGGCATAGATGCTATTTGCAGCCACCATCGCCATAACACCACCTGAGGCAGACATCCCTTCGATGTACACAACAACCGGGTTGCCGGTATCTTCACGGTATTTTTTAATAGCACGGTAGATAGCCTGGGAGCCGAAGATAGTCCCGCCGGGGGTGCGAAATGGCATAAAAATGCCTTTTATACCCTCATCTTTAGCGGCGTCTTCCAGGGTATCAACGATATCATAACCATAGGTCAGAAAATCACTAAGGCCGAAGCCAAAGTCTTCTTCCGGTGCACTGCCAAGGATGATCCCGCTAACGGGTACTGTGAGTAGCTTGTTATCGCTGTCTTTATTCCCCGACACATAGTTATAGTCGGTTTGTTCAATATTTTTAAGCTTATTGAAGCTGCTGGTGCTAACACCAACGCCAGTACCTAACCCTATGAAAAACAAGCTGAAAAGGAAAATAATGACAAAAAAACTGATGATGGCAAATAGCGTCTGGCCAAATATCCTGACAAAATATTCGAGTATGTTTTTCATGGTCTGGGTGTTCCGAGTTTGTGTCTGATAATCAATAGAGCTGAATCATTCGTGTAGAGGGCATCACTGCAGGAGCTTCTGGTTAGGATACTGTGTTTCGAGGGTATAATGCCAGTGTTTTTATCCCGCCTAATCAGTATGATTATCCGATATACTATAAACACTGAAAGTCTCTTAAAAAATAATACAATCACCCTGTTTGTCCCTGGTTTATGAGCCTTATAGGGAATTTAATTTCATCTGCCCCGTCTATATTGATATACCGAAATCAAACTGAGGTTTATTCATGGCCTTATTTAAACCAGTACTGTCCCTGTTGTTGCTCCTGATTTTTTCACTGTCTGTTTCGGCCCGGCTGGATTCAACGGAGATTACGACTTTTGAAGAAGCCGAAAAGGCCATTGATACGTTGACTCTGAAAATTGAGAAATCACCTACTGAGGCTGAACTATATGTTTCAAGAGGCGACATTTATTTTCTGACACATGAATTTGATAGTGCAGAAGAAGACTACAGTAAAGCCATATTAATCAATGATAACCTGGATGCCGCCTACTACGGCCGCATGATGATCTCGGCGTCGTTCTCGCACAAAAAGGTGAGTTCGGTAAAGCGATAGGGCACTTTAAAACCACAATCAAATTAGATCCGACATATCAAAAATGCTACCACAACCTGGCTATGGCATATTTCATTACCGGAAATGACAACAGTGCTCTGATCTCGGTTAATAATTCGTTAAAACTTGCCCCGAATTATCGCGACTCAATATTGTTAAAAAGTAAAATACTGGCGTCCATGGGGAGGCATGAAGAGGCCATGCAGTTAAAGGAAGATGTAGAATTTTTGCCTAATAGTGATGACTGGACAGAGCACACACCCGTAGAATGATTCATTTATATGTCCGATAGGATCACCTATTCACTACTAAAACCAATTTTCCGGTGACTGCCGTCGCAAAAAGGTTTTTTCTCTGAAGCCCCACAACGGCAAAGGGCCGTTTCGTTCCCCCACCAGGCGACGCGACCACTGCTGGCGACAATCCTCATATTACCAGTAATCTTAAGCGGGCCATCCTGTCGCAATCGAATGTTCAGCTTGCCACCTTTGACTACAGTGCCAGTTCCTGTCTCACCCACTGCACCATAGTCTGTAAAACCAGCTTTAATATGGTTATTATCACAGAAGGGTTGATTGCTGGAATGACCACATCGGCACAACGCCACACGATGCCGAATCTCTGGACTGTCATCATGCAATCTCTCAAGTTCCAGATCGCCGATGATGAATAGGGGGCCCTTATACGAAACAAATACAACGTTTTCATCTGGGGCCTGTTCGACATTGCCAGATTTGTCAGCGAAAGTAAGTGCACCACTCGGACAACGCTGGCAGACCTCGATGACTTCTTCTGTGGTACTTGTATCCGGCAGGCACCAGGGTTTTCGCCCTGTGACAAATAGCTCGCCCACAGCTCGCCCACATTCAGCGATATGGATGCACAAACGACCATCCCATGCTACATCAATCTCCTTGCCAGGATAAGAAAAGATACTTTTTTTTCTCATTTTCATTTACTCTCTTCATCGTGAACTGTTAAAGGAACCCCTAAGTCACTTATCTGTTTTCTTTGCTAAAATTTCTAGCTTTGCAAAAATGCCTGGTGAGATCCTCCAGTCATCTTCATTGCGGAAAGAAACCTGAGGCGTCACTTCCACAAATAACCAGGGGCGCCATATCTGGCGTCGATAGCGAAGTGCTAGTGACGTTGTATGGAAGGTGAAATCCGGTTTGCTACGAAACAGGTTATTCCATTCGTAGAGCAATGCCTGTTTATCGGAGAAACGACGAGACAGGACTACCCGAGGCCGAAATTCAATACCGTCATAATCATCCTGTTTTTGTTCCCATAAAATTTCGTTGTTGAAACGTAGAAAGTATTTTTTACTGAGCGCACGATCGAAATCGAGACGTGTTTCAGTACGCCATTTATCGCGTGAGTGCCAGCGTATTTTCTGTAGGAAGGTTGTAGACCATGTACCGAAATCATGTGTGTAGATATACCGTGGCTCGACCCTGAATGTCAGCTTGCCGCTACTGAAGCCTACAGCCATGGAAGTAGTGAACTCACCGACTATTTTATCGGTGAAACCCAATAGATCGAAAAAGCGAAAACCGGCCGTTGTCTCATCATTTCTTTGCTGATCGGGAAAAACACCCCCCGAACGACTGTTAGCCAGGTTCTCATCGGGGTCATTGGTGATAACGAACTGAACACGTTTCGCTGTCCTGGGGAGTTTTATCCGTATATTGAAGGAAAGATCTGAATCATCATATTTACTCTCTTCTTCGCGGTAGACCCAGTATGAGAGCTTCATACGTGTGGTATTTTTAATCCCTTTAGTTCGGTCATCATCAAAAAATCTATCTACCCAGTTTGCAAACTGATGCGATTTATTGAGAACGAAACCGAAGCTTTTACTAATAGGGTCGCTTACTTGTTCAGAATCAATTTCCTGATAAATCCAGAAATCACCAGGTGAATTTTTTTTCTCAATATCACTCTCGCTTTCAGGATCTGTTGAGCTTGCTGCCTGTGCATAGGTGATGGATGAAAAGTTGAACACGACAAGAAAAAGCAGCGTTTTAAACAGGGTGGAGACAAATATATTATTCATGATACAGCTAACTGACATTTCAGGTACTTTCTTAATGGCATGCCTGTGAAAACTCATCCTCCAGATCATAGGGACAGTATACTCAAATACCGGGGACAGTATACTTAAGGAACCTCTGATAAATTCATGA
>JAADJE010000117.1 GCA_013150915.1 Gammaproteobacteria bacterium | reverse complement strand
ATTATCGTGGGTTGGAAAACCCGTTTGTTTGCTTTTTTGCTCGCGGGCTTTACTTTAATCGCCGGAATTATATTTCATAACCAGTTCAGCGATCCAAATGAACTCAATCATTTCATGAAGAACCTGTCAATTGTTGGTGGTTTCCTGTATTTAGTGAAATTTGGCGCTGGTGAACTGAGCCTGGATAACAGAAAGTCGCGCAATCGATAGAGGTATAGATACCGTCATCTACCACAGGATGCCTCCCTCTGGGCCAGAAGCTGTGGTATGACCCGTTGGGGTAGAATGACTACCCCGGCGGGAGCACGACTTGCAGCTATCCGCTTTGTGTCTGGCCGAGAGTGCAATAATTATGATGCACTACACTAGACATTCCTTTTGCCTGACCTGTTTCGCAACCGCTGAGCCAGGGCCTATCCGAGCCAGGTGGTACGTGATATTGAGATCAAGATTAACGCTCAGCCCGAGCGCCAGGCAACTGGGCGAGATCGCGGATACTACTTCGACGTGATCAGGTTGCCGGAGCACCGCCGAGACGGTATCGAATTCCTTTGTAATCAAGTAGGAGAATTTTAGTGCATGTCGAAAGGGACTACCCGGAGATTCGCGAAGCAATCGCAAAGCTCTGTGAACAGTTTCCAGGAAAATACTGGCAGCAACTGGACCGTGAGAGCGCTTATCCAAGCCGGTTTGTACACGCGGTGACCGAAGCCGGCTATCTTTCGATAATGATACCGGAGGAATTTGGCGGCAGTGGCCTCGGGCTGTCCGCGGCCTGCGCGTTACTGGAGGAGATTCAACGCAGTGGCTGTAACGGTGGAGCCTGCCACGCACAGATATATACCATGGGGACGCTACTGAAACATGGCAGCGAGGAGCAGAAAGCACGCTACCTACCCCTCTTGGCGAACGGGGAACTGAGACTCCAGGCCTTCGGTGTCACCGAACCGGCCAGCGGTACCGACACCACACGCATACGGACCCGGGCGGTGCGCGACGGCAATGATTACATAGTCAACGGGCAAAAGGTGTTTATTTCCCGGGCCGAACACTCGGATTTGATGATTCTGCTGGTGCGGACCACTCCACGGGATCAGGCAGAGAAACGGACCGCCGGTATGTCGGTACTCATCGTGGATTTGCACCAGGCGGTCGGCAACGGCCTGACAATCAAACCCATCCAGACGATGATGAACCACTCGAGTACCGAGCTGTTCATTGAAAACCTCAGAGTACCGGTCGAAAACCTGATCGGCGAAGAGGGTAAAGGATTCCGTTATATTCTTGACGGCATGAATGCTGAGCGGATTCTGATTGCATCAGAATGTATTGGGGATGCGAGATTTTTCATCGAAAAGGCCGCGAATTACGCAACTGAACGGGAGGTTTTCGGCCGCCCGATCGGGCAGAACCAGGGTGTGCAGTTTCCCATTGCCAGGGCTTATGCGCAAACCGAGGCTGCAGCGCTAATGGTCAGCAAAGCCGCCCAGCTATTCGATGAAGGCAAAACCTGTGGTGCGGAAGCAAACATGGCTAAGATGCTCGCAGCGGAAGCAGCCTGGTTCGCCGGTGATACCTGCGTGCAGACATTCGGTGGCTACGGCTTTGCTGTGGAATATGATGTAGAGCGTAAATTTCGCGAGACCCGGCTGTACCAGGTGGCGCCGATATCCACTAATCTGATTCTGTCTCACATAGCAACGCGTGTGCTGAGCATGCCAAAATCTTTCTGATTATGAGCAATAGCGCACTCAAGGACATCCTGGTCGTATCGATCGAGCGAGCGGTGGCGGCTGGGCCTGGATTCGGAATCGTTGACTACCCGTTTCCCGCGCCTGGTGACTTGTGATATCAGCGGTTACGGCGAGTCCGGACCCTATGACATGAAGGCCTACGATCTGCTGGTGCAATGTGAAACCGGCCTGGCGGCTGTTACCGGCAGCGAACTTGAACTCGGGCGGGTCGACATATCGATCTGCGATATCGCCTGCGGTGTCAGCGCCTATTCGCGCCTCCTGGAGGCCCTTATCGAACGGGAGGAGACCGGCAGGGGTGACTCAAAGAATACTTTTGTCGATCGAGGTGAGTACGAATACGTTTGATAAGACCGATATCTTCCATTTCCTGAATGACTGCAACAATCGTCGACTCTTTCACATGCACACGTTTACTCAGTTCTTTCTGGGTAAGCCCACCCTCTTCCGAAAGGTAATGCAGGCAATGTCAATGGCTCAATCTGACTCCGTGAGCTGCCAATCGTGTTTGCATTGATTGTTGAAACGAGCGGTGAGCTACTTTGTATTAGATGCCCGACGCTATGAGCCAAATCCAACAGCTCTTCATCCTGTTGAGTCGTGGTGTTTCGTTTGCTGACCATTAGATAACGTATCCTGATTGTGATGGGTGTGACCTTTAACGAAGCATCTGGTTTTCTTTACATTACTTTTGTTACGAAGTAAGATAATATATTGGTACCAAAGTATCAAGTTATGCAGTTTAGAGCCCATTTTGTACGTGGGTTTCGTCGATGCACGCAAAGCGAGATTAACAAGAAACCAGCCTTGGAATAGGAAAATTTATGACAACGATTGTGACTGAAAATTGTGATGGTTGCCGTTTTACTGACTGTGTGACGGTTTGCCCCGTTGATTGTTTTCACTACGATGACCGTATGCTGTACATCGATCCGGATGGATGTATCGATTGCAGTGCGTGTATTTCAGAATGCCCCGTTGAAGCAATCTATGAAGACGATGACATTCCGGAAGAGTTTGAAAAATGGATTGCAATCAATGCTGAACGGGCGCCGAAATTACCTGTTTGCAATGAGCAGTGGGATCCTTTGCCGGGTGCAGAAGAGAAAAGGAAAGAATGGGGTTTTTAGGTTCACAACATCAGTTTGTGTTTTTCATTAGCTCTTGGCCGAAGGGCTACAGTTGAGGAGGGTTGAATTGACCGACAAGACCTACACGCAGGAGTGGGAACAAAATAGGCCCAAGTATAATAAACCGCCTTTACTGGAAAAGCGCCCGCCCAGGTGCCCGCCTTACTTTGAAATCGATAACAGCGATCAATTGCTTCCTTATTTGGAAGCGGTAGCAAAACGACCGTACAACCACGGTCTTCATGCATGCTGGGATCTGCAAAAGAATGAGAAGGTATTGCTGCCGGTGGATAACTGGACTGATCCAATGGTTATTGAAGCTTGTCAGAAGGTTCTGGAAAAATTTGGTTGCAAGTACGAGATCCAGGAGGTTGATAAAGGTCCGATCAAAGAATGGGTCGGGGCCGATGAGGTTGATTATTATCTCGAACGTACTCTGGAACTGGCACCATCTCTTTATGCCGATGGTGGGTGGAGATCCAAAGTTCTGCCATGAGCATGCCGATTTCTGGATGCCTGGTTCATCCTGTGGTTGTGGGCACTAATAAACAGAAACTGGGGAATCAACAGCGCCTGGATCAGTTGCTCAGGAGACACAATTCAAAAAAGAGGGTTCAATATGTCTGAACAACTATTCTGGAATGCGGAAATGGAAACCAAGTCAATGGATGAAATTCACGACATCCAGTGGCAAAAACTGCAAAAGCAGATTAAATATATTTATCAGAATTCTCCTGATTTCTACCGGCCACAATTCGTGAGCGCTGGTGTGCGTCCGGAAGACATCGAAAGTTTTGAAGACTTTCGAAAATTGCCAATAATGCGCAACAAAGAAATGGATCGCGCAGCACAATTGGAATCAATGGATCGATACGGACATTCATACGGGACTTATTTGTGTGCACCCTTAAACGACGTGATCCATATCTATTCAACTTCCGGTACATCGGGCGAACCGAGTTTCTATACTTTCACCGAACAAGACATGAAGATTAACGATGAATGCTGGGCCAGAACCTTCTGGCGGGCGGGGATTCGGCCTGGTGATACAGTGCTGCATGGTTTTGGTCTGAGCATGTGGTCAGCCGGTGTGCCCATTGTACGTGCATTAGCTTCTATGGGGGCTCGCCCCATCGCAGCTGGAGCTGAGGGTGGTATTGAACGCATGCTGATGTTTGCCCACCTGACCAAGCCAACGGCGCTGGTTGGTACACCTTCATTGGCAGAGTACATCATAGAGAAGTGTCCCAAAATTCTGGGGTACCCGGCAAGTGGACTGGGTATAAAGACCCTTGTCGTTGCCGGGGCGCCTGGCGCAGGGTTGCCCGAGGTTCGCCATCGAATCACCGAAGGGTTTGGCGGTGCGAAGCTTTTTGACTCTTCACAAGGCGCATGGGGCTTGGGAAATGTTTCTTGTGACAGCAACGAGTACCAGGGGATGCATGTAATTTCACCGGAACACTGTATCTGGACAGACCTTGTGGACCCCAACTCCAAAGAGCCCATCGTGCTGGAAGACGGCGCTATTGGCGAGGGCGTGATCACAGCCTTTGATCATCAGGCAGGGCCGCCATTCCGCTATGCTTTCGGCGATACCCTCCAACTTTTTACGGCGCCCTGCAGTTGCGGTACGCCGGGGTGGCGATTCAAAATCCTCGGTCGTGTGGATGACCTGCTCAATGTCAAGGGTATCAAGGTCTATCCAGCGGCGGTAAGAAATGTCATCAACTCATTTGCACCACGCACCACGGGTGAGATGCGAATCGTTCTGGATTCACCACCACCCGCTGTTAACCCACCATTAAGAATAAAGGTTGAGTATGGCGTGGGTCTTATTGACACGGAAATTGAAGCCCTATGCAAGGAGCTTGTCGTCAAATTGAAAAACCGATTACGTTTTACCGCTGAGATTGAAATGGTCAAACCTGAATCGCTTGAACGCTCGACGTTAAAGGGTAAGCTGATTGAGAAAACCTTCGATGAAACAATTCAGAAAGAGGACTGAGAAATGCGTGCAATTGATGTTCATGCTCACCCAAGCACACAAGCCATGGAAGATACACTTCAACCTTTTCGGGAGGCGATGCTGACATACTATCGTGTTACCACTCCGGTACGAACCGAAGAGGAAATGGCGGAAGATTTCCGCGCTCTTGATCTCAAAACAATACTGGTTGCCATAGATGCAGAGACTGAAACTGGGGCGCCAGCATGTACAAACGACTACGTGGCCTCTTTGGTAAAGCAGTTTCCGGACACCTTTATCGGTGCGTTTGGGTCGGTGGATCCGTGGAAGGGCAAAATGGCGATTGCCGAGGCCGAGCGCTGCGTCAATGAGCTCGGTTTGATGGGCCTCAAGTTTGCCCCCAACATGCAGGGCTTTCGTCCAAATAACCGGCGCTTTTATCCCCTTTGGGAAACGATAAGCGGTTTGGGTGTTCCCATACAATTGCACACCGGCACCACCGGTTTAGGAGCGGGCACGCCGGGAGGCGCAGGCGTGCGCCTTGATTACAGCAGGCCAATCCCGTACATCGATGACCTCGCTGCTGACTTTCCTGGCTTAACCATCATTGCCTGCCACCCGAGTTGGCCGTTCCAGGAGGAAATGCTAGCAGTACTGTTACACAAAGGTAACGTCTACAACGAGTTATCGGGGTGGATGCCAAAATATTTCCCAGAGTCGCTGGCTCGTGAAGTAAACGGCAGGTTACAGGACAAGTTCATGTTTGGTTCGGACTACCCTGCACTATCCCCTGAACGTTGGCTGACAGAATTTGAAGAGCGTTACAAACCGGAAGTGGTTGAGAAAGTGTTTTATAAAAATGCAATACGTATCCTGGACTTGGATATTAAGGCTTGAGTAGCAAACTGGTGAAAGCAAATTACCAATAAGGTAATCAGCTTGCCGGTTTTTACTGACAACCATAATTGGAGAAGGCGAATGAAAAAGATCTTTACCCCCATCAAAATTGGTCCCATGACTTTGAAAAATCGGATGGCTGCCGCACCGAGTGTAACCTACAACGCCTCGCATACCGGTGAGGTCACCGAGCGGCAAGTCGAAATGTATCGTGATCGGGCAATCGGTGGATTTGGTTTCATCCAGGTGGAAGCCGCCACGATCCGGGACGATGGCAAGGCATTTCCATGTTTTCTTGCCGCTGATCACCCGAAATACCTCCCGGGATTAAGCAAGCTCGTTGAGACTTGTCATTTGCACGGTGCAAAAATCGGAATCCAGTTAATCCATACCGGACGCAATGCGCAGAAAGAATTTATCGACACTGACCCCGTAGCCCCTTCAGATATATTGATCTGGCAGGATAAGCCACATGTGCTTACTACAAAAGAGTGTGAGGAAATGATTCAACTCTATGCAAAGTCCGCAGCTTTGGCTGCTTCGGTGGGCTTTGACGCAATATGTTTCCATGGGTCTCTGGGCCATTTGCCGGCGCAATTTCTTTCTCCACTGACCAATGACCGGACCGATAAATACGGTGAGCGTACCCGGTTTGTTGTGGAGATGATTCAGGCTACCCGTGCCGCGGTAGGCGACAATGTCGCTCTGGTCTACCGGGGTGCGGTAGATGAAGGAACTGAAGGGGGCTTAACCGTAGATGACTGGGTGGAGATCGTGCCGGTACTGGAAGACGCCGGCATAGATTGTATTGATGTTTACCCCGGCATGTTTGAATCTTCTGTATTTGCCACTTTGCCTCTGTATATGCCTGAAGGGTATTACGTCCCTTACGCTGAGAAAATCAAGAAAGTTGCACGGGTTCCGGTTATGGTTGTCGGCAAGCTAATGCATCAGCCATTGGCTGAGCGGATTGTTGAGATTGGAAAAGTGGACATGGTGTCTTATACGCGGCCCATGTTTGCTGACCCGCATTTCCCTCGCAAGCTCATGGAAGGACGCTACGATGATATCCGCATGTGTATTTGTTGTGATCATTGCGTAGGGGATGGTTTTTCCGGTCGGTTGGCCGAGTGCAGCATCAACCCGTCATTTCAACGGGAAAAGCAGTTCAAAATCACTCGCCCCGCCTCGATTTTGAAGAAAGTACTGGTGGCGGGTGGTGGGGTTGGTGGAATGGAGGCTGCGCGGGTCGCGGCAAAAAGGGGACACAAGGTTGTCCTCTATGAGAAAACGAATAAATTGGGAGGGCTGCTGCTTGCTGCGGCGAGCATGCCCCATCTGTATATGCGCGAACTGAGGTATATTTCCACGTGGCAGCAAAATCAATTGCAGAAACTCGGTGTTGACGTGCATATGGAAAAGGCGGTGACACCCGAGCTTATAGAACAGGAAGCACCGGACGTAATTTTTGTCGCTGTTGGCGCAAAGGAACCACGACCATCGATTCCGGGAAGTAATCGCGCGGCACACCCCAACGTCATTACATTGATTGACGACTATTTGATGCAGGATAAAAAAGCCAAGAGACAGTCAGTTGGAGACCGCGTTGCGGTTATTGGCAGCAATCATGGTACTGAACTGGCGGTCTCACTTGCAAAAAGCAAGGAGGTAACCTTGCTTGAAGAATCACCCCAGATTAGTTTTGCACCTTACATTGCGCTGACCGTGACACGCATGATCTCCCTGTATGAGCATATTGCAAAAGATGGTGTCAAGGCACGTTCGGGAATCAAGGTCGAAGCCATAGAGGATGGCGGCGTCCGTATTATTAACGAAAGCGGTGAGCCAGAGGTGGTTGAGGTCGACACTGTGGTTATCGCACCGGAAAGAGTGGCTGACCGATCATTATCGACACAGATACGGCAGCAGTTCGGTACCAATGATAGCATGAGAGATAGCGGTGAATGGGGGCACTATGTCGGTCTGAACCTGAACATAAACGGTAAAACTTGCGAGTTCTTTGAACTGGGAGATTGCATAGAACCAAAAACCTGTAAGGAGGCCATACATAGCGCAGGATACTTTGCCAGAATGATCTAAGGTTCATTGAATTTGGTGAACGAGAAAGGAAGTTGAATACTATTAAGAGAACTGTAGATACCGAGGTAAAGTATGATGACGATGGCATTTTACATGCTATAGCGCGACTTACTGATCCATTCCATGAAATCGAAGTTGCTTTGCGGGTCAGGGTTGCCGATCTCACCATGGTTGAGGCAAATGCCGAAATGATAAGGGTGCCCTATGCGGATCACTGCCCAAATAGTTTACTCCGCATCGGCACTTTAGCAGGTATTCAGATAGGCCCCGGTCTGCACCGCAACGTACGTGAAGCAGTGGGCGGGGATTGTGGTTGCCCCTACCTGGTCGACCTTGTCATACAGGCCTGCAATCTGGCCATTGTTGCTGTCGGCGTGAAACAAGCCAGAAATTCCGTGCTGATAGAACATGACTTTGAAAAATTTTCCGCAGTACGACGCACCATGGGCAAGTGTGCCGGACATACTGATCTGCCTGACGAGCTATTGCCCGAGTGGCTTGAGCGCGAAAGTAATGAATCACAACCGCCTCTTAAGCGGTATTAATCCCTGCCAGGCAACGCTTGATCCACAGTGCTGTCAGTTTTTCCTGCACTGAGTTTTGCCGCAGACGGCTGTTGAGGCTGGCAAAATCAACCATGCTGAGGGCTCCGGCAAGGTCACAGCCCTGATCGGTCAGGGTGTGAATCCATGCCGAACAAGCGTGCCAGAAGATCTTCAAGATGCGGCGCTAACGCAACCATCAGGTGGGCATATTCGCTGCTGCTTGATCTCCCTGTCCTGGATCGCGTACCGCTAAACTGACCGCATAAATCCGGGTCAACAATGAATTCCCGCTCTACCTACTCTATATGGGTGAGCCTCATTACAAATTGCTTTTGTACAGATGCAATATACTACTTCGTAACAAAAGCAATATAAAGCTTGGGCCTGAATTCAAACAACGAGTGGAATTGCTTTTACCTGGTGATTAGCTGAAGGCGTACGAGTGCATAGTGCTAAATCTACTGATCTTATTGGAACGTTATGATTGAAAGTTTATTTACTTCTGTTACGAACTATTTTATACTTTGGTGGCAAAGTAATGCTTGCGCATATAAAGTGTAAGAAGTTTGAAACAACATTTCTTTAAAAGGAGAATCTCAGATGCTTAAAGGGCTTGAGATAGCTGATATTATGGAAGGTGTTCACAATTGTGTTGTGAACTGCGCCGGCGTAAAAAGAGGTGAGCACGTACTCATTGTCACCGACTCAATGAGCGAAGAGCGTATCGTGATCGCAATTGCATCCATGTGCAGAGCACAAGGTGCCGAGGTTTCGACTTTTGTCATGAAACCGCGAGACTGGCCGATGCAGGAACCTCCTGAGACACTTGCCCATGCGATGCGCTACGCCGATGTTATCTTCAGCCCGGTTTATTATTCGATTAGCCACACCCGTGCATCCACCATTGCCAGGCTGGAATATGGGACACGCGTTATCAATCTGCCGACATTGAGCATGGATTCGCTTAAATCTGAAGCATCCAGATTCCCCGCAGCCATTATTGCCAAGATATATGAAAAAGTGCATGAAATTTGGGGCCGTGCAAAAAAGGTCCACATAACCGCCGAGAATGGCACTGATGTATCCGGAAACATAGTCTCCAAATTTAATGTTGGTGGCATGCCGCATTTACCCATGCAAGAAGGCGAATATCTGGCTTTTGGTGGTGCAATGGGTATTTATGGCATGTGGCCGGGCGGCGATGAAGGTGGCGCCAACGGTGTTATGTATTTTGACGCAGCACATATGTTTCTCGGACAACTGGAGGTTCCGCTCAAATACGTTATTAAAAACGGGAAGGTAATTGAAGTTGACGGTGGCAAGGAAGCTGATCACTTCCGAAACATCGTTGAAAATGTACCCAACGGCGACCATCTGGCTGAATGGATGATCGGTTTGAATCCCAAGGCGCGGGTAATTCTGGATGAAGATGTGTCACATATTGAAGCACATCGACACGCCGGCGCACTACACACAGCCATCGGCAACAGTAAAACGCTTGGTGGTAACGTCTACGCCAATGTACATCTCGATAATTACATTATCGAGCCAACCATGACATTTGACGGCACCGTACTCGTCGACAAAGGCAAGCTGTTGGTTCTGGATGATCCTGAAGTCCAGGATATGGCTAACGAATATGGTGTGTCATGGTAATTATCAGATGGAGTATATGAAATGGTAGGAAAGAAAGAATCAACAACCAGCTACAACCTGGCTTATGAGGTATTTGTGCAAGGACTGGCTGGCGAGCCGGAAAACAAAGACTTTGTTTCCCGCCACAACCGCGCGATCCAGTTCAATATTGAGGGCGAGGAATCATTCATCGTTGATGTCCAGGACGGGAATGTCGATGTCCGCAAAGGTGTGCTCGATGACCCCGATCTTGCAGTGGTCGCAAACCCTGATGTGTTTAGGCAGGTCTTCCGGGGCAGGTCTTCGCCGTGTGAAGCATGGATGGATGATCAATGGTGGGTTGGGGGCGCCTTCTCGGACTATGTGGGCACCTCGTGGTTGATGCGGTTGATCAAACGCGGTGTCAGTAGTCGTATGAAACAGGTATTTCAATGACACCACCTGGCTCGCATGCTGCTTCTGCAAACATCTGGTGTGTTTAAGGGGATGTCATGCAGGATCACACGATAAGTTTTAAGCGGTTGAATGGCCATACTACACTGGAATATGCGCCCATATTCAATGTTGCAGTAGCATTCATTGACCGGCACCTGGATGAAGGTCGCGCGGATAAAGTAATTATTCGTACCACCCGAGGCGAGCAGGTGACCTATGGCGAACTCGCCGACCGGGTCAATTGTTGCGGAAACGCCCTGCTCAGTCTCGGTGCACAGGCAGGCGACCGCATATTGATGATTGTCAAGGACTGCGCAGAGTTCTTTTATGCCTTCTGGGGTGCGATAAAGGCGGGACTGATCCCGGTCCCCGTTAATACATTATTGACCGCCAAGGACTTTCAATACATCCTGAACGACAGTGCTTGTTACGTACTTCTGTATTCACCGGAATATGAACTTGTAGTAGAAGCAGCCCTATCTGGCTTGGAGTTCAAACCAGCACATTGCATTTCCATTGAGGGTTCGGATACCTCATTGCATTCCCTGCTCGGTACCGCGTCGTCAGATCTCGATCCCGTCGCCACCAGCAGCATCGATGAGTGTTTCTGGTTGTATTCATCAGGCTCAACCGGCAAACCCAAAGGGGCCGTGCATTTGCATCGTGACATGGTTGTCACCAGTCAGTTTTACGGTGTCGAAACTCTGGATATCCACGAAGACGATATTTGTTTTTCTGCGGCAAAGCTGTTTTTCGCCTATGGCCTCGGTAATGCAATGACATTTCCGCTATGGGCAGGAGCCTGTACCGTACTCGATGATGCACCACCCTCACCGGCATCCTCTTTTCAGATTATTCGTGACTACCAGGCTACCTTGTTCTTTGGAGTGCCGACACTCTACGCCGCCCAACTTCAGGAGTTCGAAAGCCTGGCTGCGGATGTCACATCATTACGTTTATCTGAGCCGGTGAGGCGTTACCACCTGATATTCTCACCCGCTGGCTTGAAATAACCGATATACCGCTACTCGATGGTATCGGTTCTACTGAAGTATTGCATATTTTTATTTCCAACCGTGCAGACGATATGAAGCCCGGTTGTACCGGTCGTATGGTGCCGGGTTATACCGCAAAGATCGTGGATGAAAAAGTACAAGAAGTGAACATCGGTGAACAGGGTACATTGATGATCAAAGCAGATTCCACGGCCAAATATTATTGGAACAATCCAGTGAAAACCATGGAGACCATGGTCGATGGCTGGGTCAACACAGGAGATACATATTACCAGGACGAATCAGGATATTTTTATTATTGTGGCCGCAACGACGATATGTTGAAAGTTGGTGGGATCTGGTGTTCACCGTTTGAAATCGAATCCGCTTTAATTGAGCATCCAAAAGTTCTGGAAGCCGCCGTAGTGGCAAAAGCTGATAAAAATAACTTAATCAAACCCTCTGCCTACGTGGTGTTAAACAACCCGGCCGAAGCAAGCGATGCTTTGTATGATGAATTACTTAAGCACTGCAAGAGCATATTGGCACGCTATAAATACCCTCGATGGATTTATTTCGTTAATGAATTACCAAAGACTGCAACAGGGAAAATTCAGCGGTTCAAACTACGAGGGTGACTGTCCGTTCGGTATTTTCAACCACCAGAGCAGGGTCAATTCTGAAAAACTAATTAGGGAGTTCAGCCGATATGTCTTCAAGGTTACAGGATAAGGTTTGTGTCATTACGGGAACTGCAGGCAGCATGGGGCAAGCAGCGGCACTTATGTTTGCCCGTCAAGGTGCCAAGGTTGTTGGTTGCGATGTGAATGTTGAGGACTCTCACGTCATTGTTGACAAGGTTCGCGCGGAAGGAGGAGAGATGGTCTCCCTACATCCATGCGACCTTACGAAAGCTGACAATTGTCAGGCACTCGTCGAACTTGCGGTAAATACCTATGGTCGTATTGACGTCTTATATAACAATGCTGCAATGGCTTATTTTGGCTGGATTGATAAGATGGAGAATGACGACTGGTATAAGACAATCAATGAAGAAGTGCACCTAGTATTTCTATTGACAAAGTCTGCCTGGCCATATCTCAAGAAGAATGGTGGAGCAATTATTAACACAGCATCTGTTTCTGGCTGGTCCACTTTTAAAACACTTCCTGGTATTGCCCACAGCACTGCAAAAGGAGGCATTATTGCAATGACCCGTCATCTGGCCATGGAGGGACGGGAATTTGGTATTCGCGCTAACTCGATTTCCCCTGGTGTAATTGAAACCAACCAGACCCGGCCTCTACTTCAGGATGAAACGTGGTCGAAATATATGCTTGGCCGAACGATGATGGGGAGGCTTGGTCAACCCGAAGAAGTTGCTGCGGCAGCCCTATTTTTTGCATCAGACGAAAGTTCATACGTGACCGGTGCAGACCTGTTGGTTGATGGCGGCATCACCGCATGGTAAACGTAACGGAAAAGTTGTTATGCAATATTTATTAAGCAAACGTGTTGTCATTGTGCTGCGACTGGCCCTGTTGTCCGCTTCGCGTTGCTGTTGGCGCCAGTCACGAGCAAAGGCTGCCACCCGGTCGTAGGACCCGTCAAAGCCCAGGCCGACCAGATCACGGTGCAACATCTTTAAACTCTGCCAACGCTTACGGTTGCGACCAGCTTCACGCTTCAACCAGGTTGACAGTGTTCCAGCAAACGGATCGAGCTTGCTGACAGAATGTCGTAGTGGATACTTCGGTTCGACAATCCCGCTGGCCAGGTACTTACGAATCATGTGACGGGAAAGTCCAGTTCGTCTTGAAATCTCTCGAATCGATAGCTTGTCACGGCCATGCCATCGTCGAATTACACTCAATAAATCCATGTCTATCACTCTTCGTGTGCTCCCGCTTCATCATCAGCAGGAAATATAGGGTTACACGTGGGGTAATATTGGAAGCAAATATGGGGGGGGTAGTGGTGCACTTTTGGATGCAAATTAACAGCTCTGGCATCTATAATGTTATACTTTTGTACCGAAATATTACATTACTTCGCAGCAGAAGTAATGTAGGTACTGATCCTAAACAACAGGGAACTTTACTTAATGAACAGCAAGGAAAACACTGCAACTCAACAAAAATATGTGCACATGGATCTGTCTCACAGCACCGCACACCTAATACGAATAGCTCACCGCTCATTTCAACAGGCACTGCAGTCACGATTGGCCGTTCATGGGCTAAAACTGAGCCATTGGCATTGCCTGCGTTACCTTTGGGAAGAGGACGGGCTTACCCAGAAAGAACTGAGTAGACGTGTGTATGTGAATGAGTCGACAATCGTTACTGTTATTCAGGAAATGGAAAGTATCGGTCTCATCAGACGTAAACGCAGCCCTGCTGATCGTCGCAGGTATTCCTTGAGTCTTACCGCCAAAGCCAAACGGATTACCCAAAAGCTATTACCCGTTGCAAGAGAAGTAAACAAACAAGGTCTGAGCAATATGACGGACGAAGAAACAAGGCAGTTTAATGTTCTGACCAAAAATATTATTGACAACCTTAAACAATCCAAGGCGAAAAATGGCTAGGGGCTTACACAACAGCGGCTTTTAACTTCGCCAGAATTTGAGAGTAACCCCGGTTAAGCAACTTGTGTCCATCGGTCGGTGGCCACACCCATGCAGAAAAAAAGAATCTTGTGTAATCCATGATATGAGCCCGTGCCGCTTGCAAGGGTTAGGTAATCCTGGTTTTAAATACTTCTGTTGCGAACCTTTACAATGCTTCTGTTACGAAGTATTGTATTGCATGGGTGCCGAAGTAAGTTTTGATCTAATATGAACTGCACATGCTTGAAAAGAGCCTGATTCCTATAAACACAGGAACTCATATACAAATAGACATTTTAAAAATTATTGTGCAACAACTTTCAATGCATGAGACATGATGGAAGATGTGAAATAAAATTACCTGGAACATTGGTTAAGCAGATCGGGGCGATGCTGATGATTGCCGGGGGCGGGCTGACCATTATCTTGGGTTGGAAAACTCGTTTTATTGCTTTTTTGCTGGCGGGCTTTACCTTAATTGCAGGTATTATTTTTCATAACAAGCTCAGCGATCCGAATGAATTTAATCATTTCATGAAGAACTTATCGATTGTTGGAGCTTTCCTGTATTTAGTGCGATTCGGTGCAGGTGAACTTAGCCTGGATAACAGGAAACAGCACAACAAATAAGTATCGTCCATCTAAACTGGAAGAGGTCCTGTTGCTCTCCAGCTAACGTTACTACCCATTGGCCATTTTGGTCAGATATGCGTTAGCATCACTATCAGTATAGCTAACAATGGAGTTCTTGAGAGCATGCAACTTGAACCATCATTTCCAGAAATTCATGATACCGTTCAAAAGCTGTGTTCACAATTTCCTAGTGAATACTGGCGCTCACTCGATGCGCAACGGCAATATCCCGGGGAATTTGTCAAGGAACTAACTGACTCCGGTTTTCTGTCGGTATTAATTCCCGAGCGATATGGCGGCAGTGGTCTGGGTCTTTCTGCAGCCAACGCCATATTGGAAGAAATCCAGCGCAGCGGCTGCAATGGCGGGGCGTGTCACGCACAGATGTATACGATGGGTACCTTGTTACGCCATGGAAATGAGAGCCAAAAGGAGCGCTACCTGCCGGCGATAGCCGCTGGTGAACTACGCTTGCAGGCCTTTGGCGTTACGGAACCGGACAGTGGCACCGATACAACTCGTATTCGCACAAAGGCTGAGCGGCAGGGTGACAAGTACATCATAAACGGTCAAAAGGTATTTATTTCCCGTGCGGGGCATTCAGACCTGCTGATCCTGCTGGTGCGAACCACACCGCGTGAGAAGGTAGCAAACCGCACCGGGGGCATGTCTATTCTTATCGTGGATATCCGTGAAGCAATGGATAATGGCCTCAGTATCAAGCCCATCAACACGTTGATGAATCACGCCAGTACAGAGCTATTTTTCGATAACCAGGGTATACAGCACTCGCCTGGGCCCAGACTGAGGACGCTGCACTGATGGTTGACAAAGCCACTGCATTATTTGAAGCCCAAAGGCCCTGTGGTACCGAGGCGAATACAGCCAAGATGCTGGCTTCAGAAGCATCCTGGTTTGCCGGTGATACCTGCGTGCAAACATTCGGGGGCTATGGGTTTGCCGCCGAGTACGATATAGAGCACAAGTTCAGGGAGACACGGTTGTACAGGGTCGCTCCGATTTCCACCAACCTGATCCTGTCCCATATCGGCACCCATGTGCTGAAGATGCCAAAGTCATTTTGAGTGGGGTTGTTTTGAGTCATTCAGCTCTCAAAGGACGCCTGGTCGTGTCTGTCGAACAAGCGGTTGCGGCACCGTTGTGTACCTCAAAGCTGGCCGCTGCGGGCGCACGGGTGATCAAGGTTGAGCGCAGTGAAGGTGATTTCGCGCGTGCCTATGATTCGGTGGTCAATGGAGAAAGTGCCTATTTTATCTGGCTCAATCATGGTAAAGAATCGCTGGTGCTTGACCTCAAGGACTCCGCCGATCGTAAACTATTACTCAATATCATTGGGGGGGCAGATGTTTTTGTACAGAATCTGGCGCCCGGAGCGACCGGGCGGCTGGGGCTGGGTTCAGAGTTCTTGAGCAAGCAGTTTCCAGAACTGGTGACTTGTGATATTAGTGGTTATGGCGAAACTGGCCCTTACCGGGACATGAAGGCCTATGACCTGCTGATCCAGTGCGAGACCGGTCTCGCAGCCATAACAGGCAGCCCGGCAGAGCCCGGGCGGGTAGGCGTGTCGATTTGCGATATCGCCTGTGGCCTGAGCGCTTATTCACGTATCCTCGAAGCATTGATCGAGCGTGACCAGACAGGCCTGGGATCACGGGTGCAGGTTTCTTTGTTCGGTTCATTGGCTGACTGGATGAACGTACCTTATCTGCACCAGGTCTTTGGTGGCCAGGCACCGCAACGGGTGGGTATAAACCATCCGTCGATCGCACCCTATGGAGCCTACCGGACCGGTGATGATGGCACAGTTGTAATCGGTATTCAGAATGACCGCGAGTTTGCACGTTTTTGCGATATTATATGTTTGATGCCGGAACTGGCGTCTGATCAACGCTTTGCGCATAACCCCGGACGTGTTGAAAACAGGCAACAATTGGACAGGGTTATTGACAGTGTACTGGTGAAAATAACAAAAAATGAATTGATGGACAGGCTAAGGAAAGCATCAATTGCTTTTGGGTCACTGAACTCTGTAGCAGAATTTGCACAGCATCCTCAACTGGATTTCCTCACTGTTGAGACGGGTGCGGGATTTGTTGACATAATTTCACCGCCAGGACATACGGGCAGTGCAAGCGGTGGTCGCATACCTGATTTGGGAGAGCACAGCGAGAAGATTCGTACGGAATTTGCCAAAGGCTGAGAACATGACCGGGAAGTTTGATCTTAAACTCTTCAAGCAATGGATAGCCAGAGCCCCGGCTACCCGGGAAGAGACCCTGGAACTGCGCCCGGCGTCGGGTTTGGCAGCCATGCTTGACCAGCGCCGCGCACCTGCTATAGGTGATGTCTTGCCACCCCTGTGGCACTGGGTGTATTTCACACCCACACCACTGGCGTCTGATATCGATATCGATGGTCACCCGAAACGTGGCGGATTTTTGCCACCGGTGCCACTGCCACGGCGTATGTGGGCCGGCAGTACATTTCGGTTTCAGGCGCCGTTGTATCTGGGTGAGACGGTGCAAAGACAATCGCGAATAAGCAGCATCAAATTGAAGCAGGGGGCGTCCGGACCGCTGGTGTTTGTGAATGTTGGGCATGAATGCTCGGTTGCGGGGGAATTGCGTATTGCCGAGGAACAAACTCTGGTTTATATGGGCGCGGATCGCACGAGCAGTTCAGAGAACAAGCCAGTGGAACATAATGAAAAATATACCTGGTTCAAGCGCATTGAACCTGATCCGGTAATGCTGTTTCGTTATTCAGCATTAACCTCCAATTCACATCGCATTCACTATGATCGCGAATATGCCGTCCTTGAGGAGAGATACCCGGGGCTGCTTGTGCAGGCACCGCTGACCGCGACCCTGCTGGCTGAATTACTGCGTGAGAATTGCCCCAACCTACACATGACTCACTTCGTTTTTCGGGCCCTGCGACCGCTGGTCGACACCAGACCATTCTCAATATATGGCCGGCTCGAAGGGGATGGCAGTGTGGCGCTTTGGGCATTGGACGCGGATAAGGTGTTGGCCGTACAGGCCAGTGCCCGGATAATTGAATCATGAAACTTCGGCGTTCAGTTTTGTATGTGCCCGGCAACAATCAGCGTGCGCTGGAGAAGTCCCATATGCTGGCTGTCGACTGTGTCGTGTACGACCTCGAGGATTCGGTCAGCCCGCAGGCCAAGGACGAGGCGCGTGATTGCGTGCTGTGGGCGCTTGCCCAGGAGAACGCCATAGGGCAGGAGCGAATTGTCCGCATCAATAGCTTGCACAGTAGCTGGGTTGAGCAAGACGTAGCCATTTTAAAACAGGCTTCGGTCGACGCCGTTTTATTACCAAAGGTCACCTCCGTTGATGATATTCACAACTATCGAAAACTGTTCGGTCCACAAAGCACATACAGTCCGGCACTTTGGCTTATGGCAGAAACGGCGGCAGCAGTATTGAACCTATCTGCAATTGCTGCAGCAGATCCGGCAGTCAGGGTCGTTATGATGGGTCTGGAAGACCTGACCATGGAAACACAGATAAAGCAAACACCCGACCGTGAAGGACTACTTTACGCACTGAGTGCCTGTGTTATGGCAGCACGCGCCGGTGGTCTGCAAATCATCGACGGCGTGTACACATCTCTGGATGATGACGCCGGTTTTCTAAACGAATGCACACAGGCTAAAAAGTTGGGCTTTGACGGCAAAAGCCTTATTCACCCGCGTCAGGTTGACGTCTGTAATCGGTGTTTCTCTCCCACAGAGGAGGAAGTGCTGTGGGCTAGCGAAATTGTGGCTGTATGGGAGGCGAAAGCCACTGCAGGTCATTCGGTCGTGGTTGTGAATGGCAGGATGGTTGAACACCTGCATGTCATCGAGGCCCGCAGAATCCTTGCACTTGCTAACATAGTGGTGGAGCATCCCGTTTTGCAGGGTGATATTTACCGGCCCTGACCTGTGAGAACAGGCTAAAAGTTTCCCGAACACCCTCGTTTTTAATTTGTCTTTTCACTATACAGCTTGATCTGGCAGAGCGAGGATTTATCCAGACAGTCAAATTGTAGCCACCCCCCCTCAGGCTCGAATGTCAGCCCCTTGCGTGCCAGCGCCCCGCTTGAGAGCAAACCGGCAGTATCCGGACTAGCTGGAAAGTCTTCAGGGGATTGCAAGTCTTCTGCCACATCTTTTGATTGCAAAGACAGCTGAAACCTGACCAGGTCAATCATGCTGTTCACATCATGGACGCGGGCAATATAGTTCTCAGGGTAGCCCAACATCTTCGCCAGCAAAATTTTGCCGCTGAGGTTGTAAAGACCGGTTGGCCAGTTGGCGGTCATGGCATCGCGACCGTAGGGCCTTCTAATACCCTTGTTTTGCTGCTCACGGGTTCGCTCTTGCGCTGTAAATTCTGCTTCAGAAAGCGCACTCAAACGTAACATGGGCCTGGTGATATTTTGGTAATAACTGTTTTGAGTTGCATTGGTTTGTATCAACCAATTGGTCACCAGCGGGCCAAAGGCTCGCAGTGATTCCTTCCCATAGGTCGTGGTTAGTACCTGGAATAGTGTGCGTTGCTCGGCTTCGAATGCATCGCCAATGTTTAACTCATTCCTTGTCAGCGGCTTGAGCAGGGACATCGCAATCTGGGTCTCATCCTGGGACAGTTCGCGAGCGGTCAGATATTCTGATAAATATTGCACATCTGTCCAAATTCCAGCAACACCTACCATTTTGTCAAGCAGCCCAGAACCCTGTTCCAGCAGCATCCTCCAAAATCGTATATCGACGGCCAGTTGTGCAAGGAATTCTGCAGGTGAACCTGAGTCGTACAAACTTGCCAGCCTAAGCTGACTAAGTTTCATCATCGTTCCGAAAGGGGGCACCGGCGATACAAAACTGCTCTCACCCAAACTTCTGAACGTGGGTATTTGCAATACGTACTTATGCCTGTCCAGCATTAATAGCAGCCTTTGACCGGTAATTGGCGCAGCATGTAAATCAGCGCGTATTTTTGCCAGGCACCCATATTGAGTGCGTGAATTGCAATAGTAATTTGCCATCCACTCTTCATCCAGGTTTATGGCACCCAATATTTCAACATAATCTTCGGTTTCCAATGCATCCAACCCGCTCGCCTCCCGATTCTGGCGCAATCGCTTAATCAGGCGCACGCCCGTTTTGACAATATCTTGATCATCTGTTGCACCCATACCCCAGATAGCAAAATATGCATTTCCCTCAGTGGGTAGGGTTTGAGCAGGTTGCTGGATGCGGGTCACCTCAGGTTTCAGATCTTCATCAAAAACTGCGAGATTGACCAGCAGGGCAATAAGAGTAAAAGCGACGGAGAGTGAGGTTATCGTAATTACAACACGCCGAAGCAGAATCGCAAGCTTCATAGACAGTTCATCCTTTGGTTCAATTATTCCTGATAGGCATATTTTTACCGAATTATTGCACTGGTGTCCTGAGAAATTTCTTTGCAAACGCTGAAAAAAATACCGGCAGGTCCTTCGGAAAAGCTTCGCAACAGAGACATACTCATTCTTTATTCAGCATGACTGATACACTGGTGACCATGAGTAAAACGCCTGAAAACAGTGTTTTTCGAAGCAGTGATTTGACCATACATCCGCACACAGGGCAGATCGAAGTTCGAGGCAAAGTTTTCAGCTTGGGGTTGGTCAATATGCAAGTCCTGGTCACGTTGCTGGAATACGGCGGTGAAGTGGCCAGCCGGGCAGATATTTTTGATCATGTCTGGAAGAATCAAACAGTTAGTGACGATGCGCTAACCCGTTGCATATCAGAAATTCGTACCCAACTTGGCAAGTATTCCTCCTGTTCTGTATTGATTGAAACGCTGCCAAAGCGCGGTTACCGATGGGTACCAGAGGTTTTCAGGGAGTCAGCAACGGCTAAAATTGCTTCTTCTGCAGGCACAGGGCTTCTTCAAGGTGGGTGGAAACAGGTTGCCATTGTGGCTGCAGTCGGCGTGGCTTCCCTACTGTTGTTTACGATGGGTGTTTTGTGGCTCATTGGTTCCTCACTACAGCCAGAGTTGGTACGGGTGGCATTAATCCCCGTTTACGCCCGTCAGCCAGATCAGGATTCAATGGCAGCTGATCTTGATGACATTCTCAGGGATCATTTACTGGCCACCAAAAACTTAAGATTCTTTGCCCGGAACACCTTCAAAGATGGTCGGCAAAACCCATCCCCTTACTTTTCCAGGGAGTTCAACGCGCAGTGGATTATTGAGGGAAATATACGGCAGAAGCAGAATAAGTTTCGTGTATCACTTAGTTTAGTGGACGCAAAGACCGCATTGGTTGTCTATACGTTGACGCAGGAACTCGATAATGACTTACCTCAACTGGAAAAAATGAGTTCGTCATTTGTAACAAAAATAGCACAAGTTTTACGCCTGGATTCCGTCGAATGAGAAAGCGCCCTCAATTTGACCTGGCTCATGGCGCACTTCGCAAGACAACGCTGTAAGCACTATCGCGAGTAGCAGAGCTACTCCTTCCTACAGAATCCACAGACCTGAGCGGGGATATGGGACTACTTCCCTCTGGGACCGTGGCCTGCAGGGAGCAGGCCCCGAGTTCCCATGGATGGGTTCACAACG
>JAADJE010000096.1 GCA_013150915.1 Gammaproteobacteria bacterium | reverse complement strand
TCGGCGTAGACGGCATCGATACGTTTCTGCTGCCAGGCACTACGAATAACGCCAAGTGCCGTGCCATAACCTCCAGTGGCCAGGCTCCCAGCATTACAGTGTGTCAGCACGGCCTTACCCGGTAATATTAATTCAGCACCCAGTTTGCCCATCCGCCGATTGGCTGCAATATCTTCTTCGTGTATTGCTTTGGCCTCGGCAAGTAACCGGGGTACCGGGTCACCTTCTATCCTGTTGATAAGGCCGGTCATGCGATCAATAGCCCAGACAAGGTTGACCGCAGTAGGCCGTGCATTACGCAATGTTCAAGATCAACCCGTATTTGGGCTTGCCAGCTTCCAGGGGCCTTTGTAAAACATGCCTGTGCGGCAATAACAATACCGTAGGCAGCGGTGATACCGATAGCCGGTGCACCGCGGACCACCATATCACTGATTGCCGCTACAGTTTGTTCTGTGCTGCTAATATCTAGCCAGGCCACCTGATGGGGTAGTAATCGCTGATCGAGTAGTAACAGGTGGTCATTTTGCCATTTTATGGCAGTTACAGTATCGTTTACTTTCATTTGCATTACCTGTTCTATATATTTATTCGCTTGCTTGAATTTAGCCGTGTTTTTTGCCCCACTTATGAAGCTATGTATTCTTTTTATTTTATGTGCTAACACTTAAGGGGGAAGGAAAATCAAAACCAAGTTTTATATTTCGTCATACCGGCGTAGGCCGGTATCCAGGGGTTTCTTTTACGATGGATTCCGGCTAGAAACATGCCGGAATGACAATTCTTAATTTTCTTTACTCTTTAATCCTTAGTCCCGCGTCCTTGGTTTACAAAACCCCGTTCAGGCTTGCCGAGAAGCACAGGATGAGCTGGGGTTTCGGGATGTGCCTGTCTGAGCGCAGCGAGTTCACACCCCGCCGGCACAAAAAAGCACCCCCTCCTTACATCCCATTCCCAAACTTATCACTCAAAGCAACACCCGACGCCCTAACAGGCCTCAATGCGCCAGCATAAGCCAGTAACACATCTAGCGTCCAGCTTATCCGCTGACGAAAATAGGCATCAGTGGACTCGTTATTGTCTGCCGGATCTTCATTCAGCACACTTTCAACATTACGGACAATGACCTGTTCCGGGATATAACAAATACGATTATTCTTATAACTGCTCATACGTAACTCTGCGACCGGATATGAACCACCATCGGTTGATGATACCGTGACGATCATCGCCGGTTTATGACCAACATCAAAACGACTTACCATCAGAAAAAAATTCTTTAACCCGGCAGGAACCTGACCATGCCACTCCGGTGAAACAATCACTAATCCATCACAGGACTGGAGCTGTTCACGGATAGGATTTAAGCGTGTTTCCCAGACGGGTTCTTTATCCCAAATACTCTCTTCCCAAAGAGGCAAAGGATTATCCGCCAAATTGTAAATCCAGGTATCGCTACAATGTTCCTTATCTGACAGCATCTTCTCAATGACTCGTGAAACCTTTTCACTTTGGGAATTGTTGCGGTGGCTACCGCTGATGATTGCAATCTTCATATCAGAAACTCCCTATGCATTACCGGTAAAGTGATTAAAATTGATGCCTGAATCCTGAACAATATCAATAATTATTATTTCATCCAGGTCAATTTCACCCTTGACAATATGTGGGTAGAGTTGTTCCACGATCTGCTGCACCATCAACATACCCTGCCGCTCACGTTCTTTCATCTCCACATCAATACTTTTGCGTAAATTAACAAGATAACTATCCAGCACACCCTTCTGCTTATTCAGATTGAGTAAACGAAAAACATCTGTGAAACGTAGATGAATGGCGCTGCCCGTGCCATCGGATTTTTCTTCCATAGCAAGATTTATTGGACCATTAATCTCCATTTTTTCTCCCTAACGAATATTCTCTTCAGCTACCAGGACAAGGGCTATTTCGTCACCACCACGAATCATATCTGCCATACCGACAAAGCGCCGATTTACCGTGATCTTGAGGGTTCCGGCCAATGCCTTTTTCCATTCACCCCGGCGTGTCATTAGCCAGGGAATAAGGTCATTAATGGTCACTACTTCGTCTGGCAGGCTAATCGTCTCACTTTCAAGACCCAGTCGTTTTGCCAATGTGGCAAAATACAGAATACTAATCGTCCGTTCGCCTTGCTCATCCTGATCCTCTTCATGCGCTGTGAGGTCTCGATCTTCCCAGTCGCTCTTCAGATTTTTCGCCATATCATAGAGTCGGGCCCAGGAATAAATACCGGTTTCGTGGCCGTCATCAAATATGATCTGTAAGGCGTAGCTGCCGACAGGGTTAATGGCGCTAATATTGATGTCTTCCTTCCCTCTAATAACACGCCCCATTCTCCTGCCGGCCCTTTCTTCCGCTGCCGGAGAAAACACCCTGAGATATTCGCAAGGCAGATTAAAAATATCACCGTCGGGGTAAGTAATTTCCAGATAGCGGGATTTCTTATGCAGTTTAATCCCCGTTGGGATCTGGAGAGGCTGCTTATCTTTTTGACCCACCTTGATGTCCTTCTGAGGTTGAGGTTACTGATCCGAAGCCTGTCTAGTCGACATTCGGATTTGTCTGTAATGTTAACGCTGACTTTTATTCTAGCATCTGCTCCTGTTAGAAACCCAATTCCCCCGGATACATGAGACCTTCGTGCCTGACTGTTAAGGACCGTTCTATTATACGAGGTAGCCATCATTACAAACAAAGCGAGAATACCACTCAATAAAATCAACGGCTTAGATATTTCTACATCGCAAGAACCTTGCGATGATGAAGAAATAGAGGTCCCTTAAAGCCTGTCCATGACAATATTCTCAAGCAACCTGGATAAGATTTGATTAATCCGGATAAATCTCGTCGAATCAGAAAGAATCTCTGCCTCTGATTGCACATAGATCGAGCCATCAAGCTCGTCTCCACAGTTTTCTATAAGTAAAGCGGCTGACGCCGGCGTAGTTTCAATATGAAACTGCAGCCCTATCACCCGTTCATTCAGGATAAAACCCTGATTGACACAGGCAGCACTTGAGGCAAAATGCAGCGCACCCTCTGGTATCTCGAAGGTATCTCCATGCCAGTGGAACACTTCAATGCTCTGGTTAAAAACACCTTTTAACAAAGATGGAAAATTCTCCTGCCCAATTTTGACATCGAACCAGCCAATTTCCCTGTACCTGTTTTTGACCACCGCAGCACCAGAAGCGCGCGCGATGAGTTGAGCACCGAGACAAATACCCAGGATATGTTTTCCCGATTTAATAGACTGTTGAATGAACTGCCTTTCCCTGACCAGCCAGGGGTATTGCTCAAAATCCTCTACCCCCATCGGCCCGCCCATGACTATAAGCACATCAAAATCAGCCTGTGCGGGCAGAGCATCCCCCTGGAAGAGCTTTGTCTTCGTTATACTGTGATGATTGTCGTCGAGCCAGTCTTCTATCGCAGCTGGACCTTCAAAAACAACCTGTTGGAGTATATGGAAGCGCATAAGATTAATTCCAGGTTCTATTTACCACAGAGGACACGGAAATCCACAGGAGCCTGATACCCGTATGTATCGATACATACTTTTATTTAGTATAACGCAGACATGACTTGTGACTATCACACATTTTTCTACTAAATGTTGTCCTTTCTCTGTGCACCCCTGCGTTCTCTGTGGTAAAAATAGTCTTAACCGATATGCCGAATCTATATATTAGTGCTTTCATAGCGCAACATCATCTTCCAGAGTCTTACGCACTTAAAGCCCGAAAGTGGTTTTCCCCGCTGGCAAAATCCCTCGCCCTAAAACAAAAAATATCCGGGAAAACGCTTATCGTCGGCATTATCGGTTCCCAGGGATCGGGTAAAAGTACACTGGCTGATTTACTCGCTTTGATGCTCAGTGATAAATATCAACTAGACGTCGTAAGCTTATCGCTTGATGATTTTTATTTTACCCGGCAACGAAGGGAAACACTGTCCAAAACTGTACACCCTCTTTTGTCGACCCGTGGTGTTCCCGGTACGCATGATGTGGGACTTGCCATAACCACGTTACGGGGTCTCAGTACTGAGGGCACTGCTTCCATCCCCCGTTTTGATAAATCCATTGATGATACCTTGCCAGAACAGGAATGGGATCAGGTAATTTCAAAACCTGATGTCGTTCTATTTGAAGGCTGGTGCCTGGGCGCCGAGCCTCAGTCGGAGGAAGAATTACTTGAACCAGTCAATGAGCTTGAGAAAAATGAAGACCCGGACGGAATCTGGCGGCGGTATGTAAATCAACAACTGCGGGATGCTTATCCGGAATTATTCAACCTGATTGACACCTGGATCATGCTGAAAGCGCCCTCCTTTGACTGTGTTTACCCATGGCGCCTGGAACAGGAAAAAAAACTCAGAGAATCATTGTCAGGATCAAGGTCGGGCACCCGCAGCCTAATGAATGAACAGGAATTAAAACGCTTTATACAACACTATCAGCGTATCACCGAACACCTGCTGGAAACCCTGCCTGAAAAAGTAGATTTCCTGTTTGAACTGGATAAAAACAGGAAAATCATCACATCTAGAATCGTAAGTCGTGAGCCAACAGACTAGAATCAAAAAGCAAACTATCTGGCCTCAGAGGACACGGAGGTCACAGCGGTTTTTGTGTTGGTTTTTCATTGATCAGATATTGGAATTGAAACAGAAAGTCGATGATGCCATACATGAAACAGATAATAGTCTTTTCCTCTGCGACCTCCGTGCCCCCAGGAGTAAAAAGACTTTGGCCTTGAGACTCCTTGCTTGCCAGGCCCATCACAGGTAATCTCAGCCATCCCCCAAGCAGGCGAACAAAAATGGACACCGTTGATCTCATTCTCTCTCCAAAATGGCTGATTCCTGTCGTGCCTAAAGAGGTCTGTCTCGAACACCACAGTATAGCCATCAACCAGAGTCGTATCATCGACATCCTGCCTACAGATGCTATTAGTAGCCGCTATGAGGCGACAAAGCACATCAAGCTAGATGATCATGCCCTGATTCCAGGCCTGATCAATACACATACCCATGCGGCAATGAGCTTGATTCGTGGCCTGGCAGACGACAAGGCACTGATAGACTGGCTTAATAATTATATCTGGCCGACCGAAGAAAAGTGGGTCGATGAAAAATTTATCGAAGATGGGGTCGAACTGGCAATAGCAGAAATGCTATTAAGTGGCACGACCTGTTTTAATGATATGTATTTCTTTCCGGATATCATGGCACGTACGGCAGATCGACTAGGTATGCGTGCCGTGACGGGACTTATCGTACTGGATTTTCCGACACGATGGGCAGCGAATGCCGACGAATACCTCGACAAGGGACTGGCACTGTTTGATGAACTGCGCCATGTCGAGCTGGTCACCGCCACACTGGCTCCACACGCCCCGTTTACCGTATCTGATCAACCCCTGGAAAAAGTACGTATGTTATCAGATGAACTTGACCTGCCGGTGCATATTCATCTGCACGAAACAACTCATGAAATAGAACATTCACAAACAAACTACGGCAAACGGCCCATTGCACGCCTGGAAGAACTCAACCTGCTCGGGCCAAACCTTTTGGCCGTACATCTGACACATTTGCTAGATGAGGAAATTGATCTGCTGGCGGAATATGGAATAAACGCCGTACATTGTCCACAATCAAACATGAAGCTCGCCAGCGGTTTTTGTCAGCTGTCAAAACTGATGGAAAAAGGAATTAATGTCGGCCTGGGTACAGACGGTGCTGCCAGCAATAATGACCTCGACATGATGGAAGAAATGCGCAGTGCCGCACTATTGGCCAAGGCCGTGTCCAACAACCCCGAAAGCCTGCCCGCCTATCAGGCACTGGAGCTCGCCACATTGAGTGGAGCCAGAGGACTGGGGCTGGCAGATGTCACCGGCTCACTGGAGATCGGAAAATGGGCTGATATAACGGCGATTGATCTCTCCCACCCTGCTTGCCAACCGGTCTTTGACCCTATTTCGCAGATTGTTTACACCGCCAGCAGACAACAAGTGTCCGATGTATGGGTGGCAGGCAATCAACTGGTAGAAGACCACAAATTGACACAAATTGACCAGCATGACTGCCTGCGACGCGCCCGTAAATGGCAACAGAAAATCAGTCATGATAGTTGAAAAGCAGTATTCCTGTTAATATCATCGGCTAAGAACAACCCGTTCCAACAGGCAGAACCATGACCACAGACACACGTAACGTTGACCAGGCCGAAATTGACAAATTTGACCAACTGGCTAGTCGCTGGTGGGATCCAAAAAGCGAATTCAGGCCGTTGCATGAGATAAATCCATTGCGTCTGGGATGGATCAATAAACTGGCACCGCTGCCGGGGAAAAAGGTCATCGATATTGGCTGTGGTGGTGGTATTTTGTCGGAAAGTATGGCTGTTCTGGGCGCGGATGTCACGGGGATAGACATGGCGCCTACACCCTTGCAGGTGGCCAGGCTCCATTTGAAAGAATCGGGTCTACAGGTGGATTACCAGCAAATCACCGCAGAACGTATGGCGGATAAATATGCCGGCGAATTTGATATCGTGACTTGCATGGAAATGCTCGAGCATGTACCGGATCCGGCTTCGGTGCTCAAAGCCTGCGCACAGCTGGTCAAACCCGGTGGGATGGTCTTTTTATCCACTATCAACCGTAATCCAAAATCGTTCATCATGGCCATCCTCGGTGCAGAATATGTGCTCAAGTTGCTACCAAAAGGGACCCACGAATATGCTAAATTCATCCGTCCCTCAGAGCTGGCAAACTGGTGTCGCAGCGCGGGTCTTGAGACGGGTGATATGACGGGCATGCATTACAACCCACTTACCCGACGTTACACCCTGAACCCAAACGTGGATGTGAATTACCTGCTTAGCTGTCGGGGGTGAATTTATTGTCTAACCATCAACACACTGGAGCCCGTAGGTTCGAATTTATTCGAATACGGCGTTCAATTTAACTCATGGCGACTAGATCTAACTTAAAAACTATACTGTTCGACCTCGATGGCACACTGGTGGATACGGCACCGGATTTATCTGAAACCCTGAACAGACTACTCATCAGACATCAGCAGCCAACACGTAGCCCTGAGAGCATCCGCCCCTATGTCTCACGGGGGACTACCGGTATGCTGGGATTCGCCTTTGGGGTGACTGAAGAAGAGCCTGAATTTGTAGATTTGCGCAAAGAGTTTCTGGATATTTATGAAAATCGTCTGTGCCACCACTCTCAATTATTCGACGGCATGGATAACGTGCTGGATTTTATAGAAGACACCAACCTATCATGGGGGGTGGTCACCAATAAACCGGATTTTCTGACCCAACCATTGATGCAGGAACTGTCTCTTGATAAACGCTGTGCCTGTATAGTCAGCGGGGACACCCTGCCACAACGCAAGCCCGACCCGTCTCCTATGTTGCATGCAGCAGAACTTACCGGGAGCCAGGCGGACGAATGTGTTTTTGTTGGTGACGCCAAACGTGACATAGAAGCAGGAAATCGTGCGGGCATGCACACACTTATCGCACTTTATGGTTATCTTGAAGAAAATGACAAACCTGATCATTGGCGGGCTGACGGCAGTATCAGCAAACCCACCGAACTAATCGACTGGATACAGAACTCGTCAACCCATGTCTGATCCTGTCATCACAATCGAACTCTCCGGACAGCTTATTACCTTCACTAAAGAGGCGCTGATACTTGCCACTATTTCAACCCTGCTCGGCGGGCTACTGGGCTGGCTGCTCACTTTGCTCTACCAGCAAAAACGTATAACGCAGATGCAAACCCGCCTACGCATGGAGCATGCTGCCACCCAGCGTGCACTGGAGGACACGGAGCAGCGCTTCGCCAACCTGTCCACGGAAGCCCTGCAAAAAAACCATCAGGCCTTCATTAACCTGGCAATGGAAAACCTGGGTAAATTCCAGCGCGGAGCAGAAGCCAGCCTGCAGCAGCGTGAACAGTCTATGCAGAACATGGTTAAACCGATACACGAAGCACTGGAAAAATCAGAGCGTCAGGCGCAGCTAATGGAAAAAGCCCGTCACGAAGCTTATGGTGCTTTAACCCAGCAAATTGAGTCGCTGGTCGAAACCCAGAAACATCTACAGGGTGAAACACGCAATCTGGTGCAGGCCTTACGGCGCCCGGAAGTACGCGGACAGTGGGGTGAAATCACCCTTAAAAGACTGGTCGAACTGGCCGGCATGGTTGAACATTGTGATTTCTTCGAGCAGGAACATACCCCCACAGGTGAAGCGGCAATCCGACCCGACATGATCGTCCGCATGCCGGGCAACCGTGAGGTCGTGGTCGACGTCAAAACCCCCCTTGATGCCTACCTCAGCGCGGTAGAAGCCACAGATGAAAAGCAAAGGTCCGAATTTCTGCGCCGTCACATGCTGAATGTGCGGGAGCGCGTCAGAGAACTTTCCGCCAAAGCCTATTGGGGACAGTTCAGCAACGCACCCGATTTCGTCATCCTGTTCATCCCGGGTGATCAATTTCTGACCGCCGCACTGGATCAGGACCCCGGCCTGCTGGAATCTGCCATGAGCAAGAAAGTCATCCTCTCCACCCCGACCAGTTTAATGGCATTATTGCGCGCAATAGCCTATGGCTGGCGTCAGGAACTACTGACCGAAAATGCTGAGAAGATAAGAGGATTGGGTGAAGAAATGTATCATCGGCTGGCGGTCTTCAGCGAACACCTGTCCAAAGTCGGCCGCAGCCTCGACAGCAGCGTCACCCACTATAACAAAGCCGTCGGATCATTCCAGAGCAAATTAATCCCCGGCGCGGTAAAATTCACCGAAATGGGAATAAAGCCCCGAAAAGAAATCGAAGCCCCCGAACAAACTGAGAAAAGCGCAAGGCAGGTAGAACAGACAACATCAAAAGATGAAGGCTAAATACTTTTAACCGCAGGATGCAGAGGTATGCAAAGAAACCTATATTTTCCCTTATAATGTGCGCACTTTCCGTACCACTACTTATAACTCATATTAATAGACAGGCGAGAACATTTTTTAAGCTTTGCCTTCCTCTTCATCCTCTGTGGTTAAATAGATTTTAACTGAAAACTGAAAACATGAACATCACTGACTACAATGTAAACGACTCTTCAATAAACACCGACCAGCTGAAAGACCATGTCTACCTAATCACCGGTGCTGCGGGTGCTGTCGGGTCTGCTGTAGCTGTTGCTCTGGGAACTATTGGTGCCACGACTATCCTTGTCGACCGCAACAGCAAGGGACTGGATGTAACTTATGATCTGATAACCGATGCCAATGGTGCAGAACCCATCAAACTTGAACTGGATCTTGCATCAGCCGGTATACCACAGTATGAAGAAATGGCTGAACTGATTAAAACAGAATTTGGCCGACTGGACGGTATCATTCACTGCGCTGTTGAACCAGGAACTCTGACACCTTTGTCACAGTACCCAATGGAACTGCTAAACAAATCATTACTGGTAAATCTCAGCGCCCCTTACATGCTAACACGATGCTGCCTGGATTTACTGCGTGAGGCTGATGATGCACCCGTCATCTTCACCAGCTCAGATGTTGCTCGACAGGGCAAAGCCTATTGGGGGGGGTATAGTATTGCGGGTTATGCACTGGAAGGACTGGTACAAATATGGGCTGATGAACTTGAAATCAACACATCTGTACGCATGAATACTCTGGATACAGGACCCGTCAGATCAATACTGCGTGCACGTATTTTCCCTGGTGAGGATCCATCTACAGTTCCAGCAGCTGAAACCATTGTACCGGCATACCTTTATATCCTCACTAGTGATGCAAACAGGCTTGCGCTACGGGTTACGGGGAATCGTTAATTTCGGCCTTCACGGGCGAAGCCATCAGACACGTGCCAACACAAAATGAAAAAGAGAATTGCAGGGAAGAAAAACCTACTCCATTAGTTTAATAGTCGGTAATCGACGACATCAAAATCAGCACCAGACATAATAAGATTCCTGGCAATAATGCGGTGACTTTCTCCTCCGATTAGTTCCATTACCCTTCCAGGGCGATATGTACCGCTCGGTACCAACAGTATTTTCTTTTCACAGGGAAAATTAGAGGTCCCAAAAATTGACATCACGTCAATCGTTTGATCAGACGACAGTTCCACCTGTAATTTAAACCTTTCTGCCTGTTGACCCATAATAAACATACCCACTCTTATGTGTCTACTGGCCGTGTATCTGGCCCAGCGGACAACGGCGAGCGACCATCGATCGAGATCCCTGTCATCCCGAATAGCTATCATGTCACCTATCTTGAAACGGGTGTCACTGTTTGTGCGCATTTCTACCTGACACCCCATTTCACTGGCATCAATTACCGTACAGCTACACTGATCATTCAATGGCTCCATTTTAATTGCCCTCACCAATAGGCCACCCATTTTTTCCATAATCTGACTATAACCTGCTACGGCCTCACATTGACCTTCTCTATCCCACCGAATATCCTGCCTCACAGGGTGCTTGCCCCAGTTCATAATCAAACGGCGGTACATTTCCAGTCTATGCATAGCTTTCTCAGATAGATCTGTAACCGGACCATCAAAGGCCTCATGAGCCATTAAATCAATTTCACGTTTCAATGTATTTACAAGCTCTTTGGTCGTTAATACAGAAAAGCGCTCAGCCGTGGCCAGGTCCCCACTGTGTGACAAGATGGGTACTGCGGGGTAATCACTCTCGGCATCTACACTGAACATGCATTGCTGCTCTGCAGTGTGTACATTGTGTTCAAGCTTGCACAAATGTGCCCACTTGTTCAGAGCCCTGTTTAATTCACCAAAAGCCACCACTGGAAAATGGTAAGGATTACAAAGACCGAGTAATAAACTGCGTTTATAAATATGTTCAATCAGGAAAAACTCATCACACATTTTTTCTTCATTGATACTGCCGTTGCAATTAATATCAAGGATAAATCGTGAATAATTATAGATATGATGGATTTCATGCCAGGTTCCATCCAGAGCCGGTTTGTATCCCTCATAAGAGGCACGCAGTTGCTCAGCAAGAAAACTGATGGCGCCGTAGCAGGCCAGAATCAGATCTTCATGCAGTGCTTTTCGATTTTTCTGAGAATCTTCTGAATTTTGCAGAACCCTTGATGCCAGACTCATTATAGTGCCTTTGTACAAGTCAGCCATAACGGCATAGATGCGACCAAGAGCATCAATATGTGTCAGCACATGATCAGGCAAAGGTAATTTCCCGTCTCCGATGGCGTCCCTTACCGCATAGGCTGTGTTGCTTAATAATGGCCGTATCCAGTCCAGCAGTTCAAGTCGCTGGTGGTCGCTGCATTCGACGTAATGGAATTGTTTTATCTTGGCTTCAAGCTCGGAAACCTGGAGAGTTGCTGTGGATGTCAACCAGTTGGCCAACTCAGGGACAGTAGATGGACTAAGTGCCTCGGTTTCATTATAAGAATGTACTTTAAGCCTGGGCTTCATATCGTTGGTTTGTACTGTCCTGCCTGTGACGTACTGTGAGTATTCATGCGATAGCCCCTGCCTCTCATTATTAATATATTATAGCCACAAGCAAATCACGAACTCAGCTACGGTGATCTTAGCCCATTATATGGCTTAAGGGAACCTAGTCAAAATCACTGAGCAGGCTTTCCCGCACAAACTCATCGAGCATAATTTCGTGCTGATATTCCGGATGATCAACACCTGCATTCATCGATGCCCCTTCCTTCAGCGCCTTTATCATTGCCTCAGAAAATTCAAAACGCATGAAATGTACTGATGAAGTTTTTTCATCTGTCTCGCGATCAAGGTCTTCATTGGCAATGGGGTATACTCTGTCAAACCCCTCTACTTTAAGCCAGGTCTTTCTTTCTACCCCAATCAATTTAGCCAGTGCTTTTTTTCGTTCTTCTACCTCACTGAATTCGATC
>JAADJE010000050.1 GCA_013150915.1 Gammaproteobacteria bacterium | reverse complement strand
TGCTGTCGTTGTCGTAGTGCTTGGGATGCAGGGAACCCAATGGTGTTGGAGACATGACTATCGATAACATCTCTCCGTCATTCCGGCGCAGGCCGGAATCCAGCAGTTTCAACGACTTACTGGATACCGGGTCAAGCCCGGCATGACGATGTGGCATTAACGGGACAGCCGTGAAGCTAAAAGTAAAAAGTAGTCCGTATCTTTCAACTTTCAACTTTCAACTTTCAACTTTGCGCTTTAAACTTTGCGCTTTTGCTAGCTTAACGACCATCAGTAATCCCGCTCCCAGTAAAACAATGGCAGGGCCGCTGGGCAGGTCAAGGTAGTATGACAGGAATAAACCACCGACTGTTATCAATACCGCGCTGACAAAGGCATAAAACATTACCACGCGAATATTTGCTGCCAGTGCAAGACCGATCAGTGGTGGAATGGTAAGCAGTGCCATAACAAGAATGATGCCTACTGCCTGGATCATCAGGACGATGGCGACACTGTTCATCACCATCAGTAGCAGCATCACTGTGCCGACCGGCAAGCCGCGCAGGTGGGCAAATTCATCATCGAAACTCACGGCGACCAGCTGGCGAAACAATATTATTGTCAGCAGCAGGTTAACCGTACTAAGACCTGCCATCCAGTACAATTGTACCCTGCTTGTCGTAAGGATATCACCAAATAAATAGGGGATTAGATCCGGCGCATAACCCGGCGTTATTGATACAAACAGTACGCCCGCGGCCATACCGGTCGCCCATAATATGCCTATGGTCGCATCAGCAGGCTGGCTTCGCCTGAGGATGACATGGGTGATCGCTACAGCCGAGAGGATAGCAACGAACATAGCGCCCAAAAATGGATTGATACCCAGAAAATAGGCCCCACCCAGGCCTGCAAAAGCACCGTGTGAAATACCGCCACTTAGAAAAACCAGTCTTTTGATAACAACAAAGGTCCCTGTGATCGCACTTAGAACGGCCACCAGCAAGCTGGCTGCCAGCGCATTCTGCATGAAGTCGTATTGCAATACCGCTGACAGGCCGGTCATTTATCTGAGCCAGGATGTGTACAAGAAGGATCAGCATGGTTCTGTAATACTCTATGTGGCACACCATGGGCAACCAGCTCGACCGGGCAGCCGTAGGCCTCGTCAAGACAACCGCTGGCAAGCTCCGCATCGCCATGATAGAAGAGGGTACGATTGACGCAGGCGATATGCAGGACATTCGATGCGAAAGATGTAACGTCATGCGTGACGACAACGATGGGGATATTTTTGTTAAGCTCCGTCAACATGCTTGATAGCCTGAAGCGTGACCCCGTATCGATTGAGGCTATGGGCTCATCCAAAAACAGGATGTCGGGATTACAAACGAGTGCCCGTGCAATCATTACCCTCTGTAATTGCCCACCTGATAGCTGCCCCACCGGTTTGCTGGAAAGTGCATCCAGACCCAGTTGATGCAGAATATCTGCAGTAAGATCCTGATCCCGGTCTGACACCCTCTGCCACCAGAGATGCCCGCCCATTCGGCCCATCAATACCACATCCCACACAGACAACGGGAACTCACGCTCAAAGCTTGCAAACTGGGGGACATATCCAATCTGATGCCGGGCCGGCAAACCGGGCCAGGTGATTTGTCCGGCATCAGGCTTCAGCAAACCCAGGATGAGCTTCAATAAAGTTGTTTTACCGCCACCGTTGGGACCGATAATGGCCAGATAGTCTTTGGCATAGATATCCAGGCTTACATCCTTCAGTACAGATTCATGACCGTATGAGAACGATACATTACGCACAGAAACCAGCAGTGCTTTCGTATCAGTCATTTTAGTTTCTCCACTGCTGTTTTTATCCTGCGCATCATGTGCATCCAGTCCGGATCCATCGGATCAACCACCAGCACCTCTATCTTCAACTGTGCGGCAATGATACCTGCCAGGCGTTGATCTGCACCAGGCGAACTGATGATAAAATTAATGTCATTTTTTTCTGATGTCCTGAATAAGCTTGAAAGACTACCCAGGCTAGGGGCCTTCCCCTCCGCTTCAATGGCAAGCTGCCGCAAGCCATAATCCTGACTAAAGTGACCCCAGGCAGGATGATAAACCAGCAACTCGCGAAACTGGCTTTGTGCCACTTTCTCTCTGATCTGTTTATCAAGTTTTTTTACTGCCGTATTCAGCATAAGCCAATTTTTCTGGTAACGCTCCGCATTTTCTGGATCCAGTCGTGCAAGGCTGTCAGCTACAACACGTGCCGTAGCCATCATAATCAATGCACTTGTCCAGAGATGTGGATCGGTGGCCTTCAGTATCCTTGGCGGCTGCATCTGTTTCGCCACATCAAACATGCTGATCCATACAGCCTTGCTGTCGGGCTTTCTATATGGGGTGATATACCTTGCTTCAAAAAACAGCGCAGGATGGCCAACGATGAATTGTATATCGGCCTGTTGGGAGCGGGCCAATTTGCGCGGGCTGGGCTGCGCGGACCTCGGTACCCGGCCTTCAGGGATCATTGTCAGCAGATCGACAAGATCGCCTGCAAGCTGATTCACCAGCCATGCCTGAGCCGGGACAGTAACTGATACCAGTAAGCGTGCGCTGGCATCAGACCATGGCGACAGGATGAAAAAAACTGTAAAAAGAAAAGATAAAGGTCTCAAGACTCAGATAAAATTATCGGTTCGTGACATCGTCCTACAACGTCGGTTTCATTCCCGCAGACTTATCGATAAATTTCCTGACTGCCCTGTATTCCAAAGCGATAAGACTGCGGTGTTGACGGGTAACCTTTTTTACATATTCAGTCAACACCCCGTCAGATCTGCTCCAGTTAATTACATTCAGGCGTAGCTTTACATCAATATCTGCCAGTTCCGCCACCCTGAATTGAACACGCCGCAACCGGACTATGCTGTGCCCTCTGCTGGGCACTATAGAACGTGCCTCATTCCATGTCCGCCAGCTTATCCAGAGCAGTGATGACAGTAACATAATACTTACGGTCACCAGCAGTACAGTCCGGCCATACGAAACACCGAATATCCCAACAGGCAAGATAAAATAGAGAATACCCACAACGACCAGTATCACGGCAATAACGACCGCCTTGATCAATAGCCTGTGAAAAAGCTCAGCGACATGGGTATTATTTTGCACGATTAAAAGTCGTGAATTTTCCAGTTTTTCTCGCTCTGTTTCGATTTCCTTTGCCGTTGGCGGGTCACCAAACAGATCAATCTCCATGAATCATATTTTCCCAATACAGACAGGCAACTCCGTTATTTGTTGATTTTTAGGTGTGCCCATTAAAATAAATTTACTTTAAATATAGCTGTAGAATGGAAAAAGTAAATCCAGGTCGTTGCTTAAAAACTCCCTGTATTGACCAGAAAATGTGCCCAGATACTGGCGGCATAGCCCAAACCTATGGCCCAGCTCCAGCGTAAATGAGCAAAAAATGTATAGACACCCCGTGCTTGCCCCATCAACGCCACTCCCGCAGCTGACCCGATCGATAGTAAGGATCCACCGACACCTGCGGTAAGTGTCACCAGCAACCATTGTCCCTGAGACATATCCGGTTGCATGGTTAATACCGCGTACATCACCGGTATATTGTCGATGATTGCCGAGACGAGACCAACCAATATATTGGCCCAGGTCGGACCCAGGCTGGTATACATGGCTTCGGAAAGTAATGCCAGATACCCCAGGGTACCAAGGCCAGCTACAGACAGGACTACACCATAGAAAAACATCAGGGTATCCCACTCTGCCCGCTTCATACTAATAAAGATATCAAAGGGCTTTCTTTTCAGTTTGTAGTGCTTGGAGAGAAACTCCTTGTCAATATTAACCGTACTCTCCAGGAATGCCAGCTCTTCAGTATCACGGGTATTTTTCTTTTCATGCAAACGAATACGGTAGCCATAGAACTGCAGCAATCCAAGGCCGGTCATCATGCCCAGAACAGGCGGTAAGTGCAGAAAATTATACGCAATAACAGCCATGCTTATGGTCAGCACAAACAGGGCAATTATAACAAAGCCACCAAATTTCACTCCAACCTTTTCAAGTACGGGATCAGCTTTTTCTTTTGATATGGCCAGGGAAAAAATAAATGCAGGAATCAACCAGTTAACCAGTGAAGGAATAAAGAGTTTGAAAAAATCTGTAAATTGAACCACCCCTTTCTGCCAAACCATCAGGGTAGTAATATCACCGAAGGGACTAAAGGCGCCGCCTGCATTGGCGGCGACAACAATATTTATTAATGACAGGGTAATAAAGCGCTTTTTCCCGACACCTACAGACATCACTACCGCAGCCATCAGTAAGGATGTTGTCAAGTTATCGGCAAACGGAGAAATAAGAAATGCCAGCAGACCGGTGATCCAGAATATAGTCCTGTAGGTGAAGCCTGCAGAACACAACCAGGCACGTAAGGCTTCAAAGATATTTCTTTCCTGCATCGTATTAATATAGGTCATGGCGGCCAACAGGAATAACAACAGTTCTCCATATTCCAGCAGCGCATCGCGAACTGCGGCTTCAGCCGTATGAAAATCGCCTTGAGCGGTGTAGACGATACCGACCAGAGCCCAGATAATACCGGCAGACACCAGCACAGGCTTGGATTTTCTCAGGTGTAAAAACTCTTCGCCAATAACCAGGGCATAGGCAATAACAAACACCAGTACGGCAAGCACACCATACCAGCTACCGGTCAGACTCAGCTGCCCTGTGGCCTCATTCGCCATACCAGATGGTGATATGAATAAGAAGAGTAAAAACATTAAAAATTTACTTAAATACATTTCATTTTCCTGCTATATAGTCAACGATGCATATCGTTTGTTGCCACACACTGACTCCAAACAACAATAGACATTCAACCAAACCACGTGTTTAGCTCCATTAATTCTGGATAATTCAACATTGGTAGAGCTAACCGATAATTTTAAAACATTACACCGCCTGTGAATAATAATATTACAGATGATGAGCCAATACGCCTGTCAAAGCTGATGTCACAGCAGGGAATTTGTTCACGCCGAGAAGCCGATCGCTACATTGAGCAAGGCCTGGTGATGGTTGATGGAGAAACCATCGACAAACTCGGCACTAAAATTCACCCCAGCCAGCGTATCAGCCTGGCGAAAAGTGCCAGCGAACACCAGCAGTCCCGTGTCACGATCTTGCTCAACAAACCTGTAGGCATTGTATCCGGGCAAGCTGAAACAGGGTATAAGCCTGCAATCCGCCTCATCCTGCCGCAAAATCAGTATGTATCTTCTCCCTGGGAAAAGAAAAAATTCAGCACACAAATTCTTCATGGTCTCGCGCCCGCTGGCAGGCTGGACATCGACTCACGTGGTTTGCTGGTGCTGACTCAGGATGGCATAGTAGCAAAACAGCTGGTCGGTGCGGACAGTATAATTGAAAAGGAATATCTGGTCTGGGTGAAAGGAGAAATTACTGATAAAGGCCTAAATAAACTGCGTTACGGTATTCAGCTCGACGGTAAAAAACTAAAGCAGGCAAAGGTCTATCAGCTGAACCCGACGCGCCTGAAAATCATACTCAAAGAAGGAAAGAAGCGCCAGATTCGACGCATGTGTGAAGAAATAGGCTTAAAGGTCACTGGACTAACGCGTACACGTGTAGGCAATATCAAACTGGGTGACATGCCAACTGGACACTGGCGTTATCTTCGTGATAGCGAGAAATTTTGACATTATGATCAAAGGATTTTGAACTTGGAATTTAAACCTTATGCGCCTTTACAACAAGTAGCTTCGCCAACACCACTAAAGAAGATTACAATGCACGGCCAAACAGGTGGGCCTGAACTGAAAATTTAATTTTAATGTTTCTGAACGTAGACACTTTGAAATAACTATTTTATTTCCGAGAAACTTGTCAGGAATTTGCCAGGATCATGCAGAAATAACACAATAAGCTTGTATAGATAATGTATAAACATCTTCTCCGCCCCCTACTTTTCAAGCTTGACCCTGAATTTACACATGACCTGACTCTGGAGTGGCTTTCTAAGGCAGGCAAACTCAGTCCTGTAATATCCCTGTTGCGACGACTATACAGTGACCGTGTACGTGACCTGCCGGTTAATCTTATGGGTCTGCACTTCCCCGGCCCTGTCGGACTGGCCGCTGGCCTGGACAAGGAAGCACGCTGTATCACCGCATTAAGTGCATTCGGCTTCAGCCACCTGGAACTGGGTACCGTCACGCCTAACCCCCAGCCCGGCAACCCCACACCAAGAATATTTCGTCTACCCAGGCACCTGGCGATCATCAATCGCATGGGTTTTAACAGTGGCGGCATAAAGCCGTTTCTTGAAAACATTGCCCGTACAAAAAAAACTATCCCTTTAGGCGTAAACCTGGGTAAGAATGCCCACACCCCTATCGAGCAGGCCGCCGAGGACTACATACTTGGTCTTAAGCAGCTCTATCTTTATGCTGATTACTTTACAATCAACATCTCTTCACCCAATACAAAAAATCTGCGTGATTTGCAGTCTGAGGATGCACTGGATGACTTGCTGAAGAAAATAATGAAAACACGCAAAGATCTGGCAGATGATTTTAAACGCACTGTCCCGGTCGCGGTAAAGATCGCTCCGGACATTGAAAACAACAGTATTCCTGGCTTTGCTGCCCTGCTGGTAAAACATAAGATAGATGCAGTCATTGCCACCAACACCACCATCGACCACTCCTCTGTTGCTGACAGCGAGCATGCCGATGAAGCCGGTGGTCTGAGCGGCATGCCTCTACGGGACAGAGCCAATGAGGTGGTGGCCCTGCTCTATCAGGAACTCCAGGGGAAAGTGCCGATTATTGGTGTCGGCGGAATTTTCAATACCGAAGACGCCTGGCAGCGAATGCTCGCCGGGGCGGAGATGGTGCAGATCTACAGTAGCTTTATTTACAATGGGCCTGGCATTGTCAGGGAGATCGTCAATGGACTGGCGAAACGTGTTGAAGCGTCAGGCGCAGCGTCACTGCAGGTAGCGGTCGAAAAGGAGCGTGCGAAAAGCCGCTTTATAACTTCGTGAATATTCCTGTTAGATCCAGAATTAATAAGGGTACCCTTAAGTTTTTTGCCACCAGATAGAACGATTATTAGCCGGCATCGCAATATCTCCCTGCAATTCAAAACCAGCCTGCTTTGCAAGGCAATTAACAACATCAAAATCGCGTATACCACTTGCCTGATCCCGGTTTTTCAGCCACAGGTCAAAGCTTTCATTACTCGGTTCCAGGGGCTGATCTGAATAGCGGTAAGGGCCATAAACATAGATCACACCACCAATCGGCAGAATCTCACTCGCCAGTTCAAACAACTTCTCAGTACCCTGCCAGGCCATGATATGGATAGTATTAATACAAACCATTGCATCAACATCAGTCAGACTGCTTAATTGTTCATCAACTGGAGAAAGTAAATCCAGTGATATTGCCGGCGAAATATTTTGTAGCTGAGACGCTTCACGCCAGGCGTTAATGCTGCCCAGAGATTCCTTATTGCTCGGTTGCCATTGCAAATGCGGCAGACCTTCCGCAAAATAAACGGCGTGTTGCCCGGTACCCGAACCGATTTCCAGTACACAACGGGAGCGCGCTAGAATTGGTTTCAATATATCAAGAATCACCCGGCTATTACGATCACAGGCGGGAGCGTATTCTTTCATCATATTAAATCTTCAACATAGAGAGGAAAAAGCTCAAAGCTCAAAGCTCGCAAGATTTTGTCCTTTCAACTTTCAACTTTCAACTTTCAACTTTCAACTTTCAACTTTCAACTTTCAACTTATGGAGTTATTGATGCCTTTACTAACCATTACGACCAATATATCACTCGATGACCAGACTGCACAGACACTGTGCAGTAAGGCCTCTTCGCATGTCGCCAGCTTGCTTGGTAAACCGGAAAGCTATGTGATGGTGAGCCTGCAGACAGGCACCACCATGAACTTTGCCGGTGACCCATCCCCATGCGCCATGCTGGAATTAAAGTCACTGGGCTTGCCTGAGTCACAAACAACAGAATTTTCAGAATCGCTATGTGAGTTTATAAATCAACAGGCGGGGATAAAACCTGAGCGTGTTTATATACAATTTAGCAGTCCTGAACGGCACATGTGGGGCTGGGATAAACGAACCTTTTAAAATCGCGGTTTTACGGTTTACAGTTACTGTTTACGTCAAAAAAACAAAGTCTCGAGAAATTGCCGTGGCATCCGGCCTTTCCTGCCAGGGGATATCCGCCAGTAGCAATCCCGGCATATGACGTTGCAATGTATTTTTTACCTCAGAAGCCTGCTGCAATCCTGGATCAATTTGATTAAATATCCAACCTGCTACCGATAAGCCAGATGCTATTACACCTTCAGCTGTGAGTAATGCATGATTAATACAACCAAGGCGGCCACCAACCACAATGACCACTGGCAGTGCCAGCTCAATGGCCACATCAGACATAGTTTGTTCTTCATTGATCGGCACCTGCCAGCCACCGGCGCCCTCCACTACCACCGCATCAGAACTGGAATTTAGCTGGTTATAACACTGAGCAATATGACCAATACTTATGTTGATACCTGCCTTTTTCGCAGCTATATGAGGGGCAACAGGCTCGGAGAAACGGTACGGGCAAATTATATCGTAATCGGTATCGGCGTTACTGGCCTCGAGCAAGCGATCGGCATCCTCGTTGCGAAAACCGCTACCCTTATTTACACAACCACTGGCTACCGGTTTCATTCCAGAAACCCGCAGCCCCTGATTACGTAACGCAATTATCAATGCTACTGATACCAGGGTCTTCCCAACACCTGTATCCGTCCCGGTGATAAAGTATCCCTGTTTCATTCGACCCACCGGGCAAAATCAATCGGAATCTCCATTTCATTTACAGTAGACCGCCCTCCCGACCAGGCATGGCCATAGACCACTTCATAGCTGGCAGGCAGGCGTCCTTCATTGTCGGCAAACTGCTGGTATGCCTCTGTCAGGCTTTGTAAGATATCACGTCCCATCAAGCCTGAACGGCGCCCCGGCATAACATTACGCGAGCCAATACCGTGCAGGTCTCGCAGTAAACTGAGCACATCACTGTAGGTCAGGGTAAAACGATCAACGTCCATCACCGGCTCACGGAAACCGGCCTGTAGCAGGGCATCACCGTGATCATGCATGTCGGCGAAATCGATCACATGCGGCCGATCATCCACGGTCGCCCAGGTCTGCCGCAATTCTTTTAAGGTGTCTGGACCGAAACTGGAAAACATCAGTAAGCCATCATTGTTCAGCACACGTCGAAACTCAGCAAATACAGCAGCGGGATCGCACCATTGCATCATTAGATTGGAGAAAACGACGTCGGTAGACGCATCTTTCAATGGCAGTGAGGCTGCATCAGCCTGGCAATAGGACTGTCGGCTGAACCAGCCTTTCCGACCACCGGCCCGCTGAACCATACCCGCCGCCAGGTCAAAGCCGACGATCTGTGCCGCGGGCCAGGTTTTGTGTAGACCCCGTGTGCAGAAGCCGGTCCCGCACCCTACATCGATCACATGAGCGGGCTTTATGGTGATCGTTTGTAACCGCTCCAGCATTTCTTCAGCTATCTGGCGCTGCAAAACGGCGTATTCATCATAGGTACTGGCGGCGCGCTCAAAACCCAATTGCCTGTTGCCTTCAATACAGCTATCGGTTTTCATGCCATTGTCCTGATATGTTCTGCCACCTCGTCAGACTGCTGCAGAAAAAAGGCATGTCCACCCGTCTGGAATTCAAACCGTTTCGCGAGGGGTAAATTCTCCTGCAGCCAGGTACTTGCTTTCGCCGGCACCACACGGTCATCCGCCGCATGCAGCAACAACACCGGCTGGTCGACCTCTGTGACAGCATCACGAAGATCAGTCTCGGCAAGCTCAGACATTCCGTGCTGTAGCGCATAGGGGGTTACTTTACTGGATAAATTCGACAAAACCACTGTTGACTGCCCATCTGGCCTGCGGCCTGCATTCAAACGCACAAACTGTTGCATGGCAGTTACCGGATCATCAAGCACCAACTTGTGGAAGGCATCAAACACCTCATTGTCCATACCGAAAGTCCAGTCTGGATGATTGACAAAACACGGCGTCGTCGCAAGTAACACCAGACCTGTAACCATGTCGGGCTGCCGCAACGCCAACTGCAATGCAGCCAACCCGCCTAGTGACCAGCCAACCAGCAATGTGGGTGAATCAAGTCGGGTAATCTCGCACGAATCACCGTTGTCAACATTGCCGCCATAACCGCGCCGATCAGGTGCCCTGACCTCAAAATCTGTAGCCAGCTTATCTATCAGTGATGTATAGACTGCGCCCGGAAATCCCCAGCCATGCAGCATCAGTATCTGACTCATGCTGACCCACCATCTTCCAGTGCATTCGCCAGCGCATCAAGTAGCACATCAATATCCTCTTCCTCGTGCGTGGCGCTGAGTGTGATGCGCAATCGTTCACTGCCTGCCATGACAGTCGGACTCCGAATGGCAAATACCAGCAGACCCTGGTGCTTCAGGGTCTCCGCCACCGCAATAGCCCTGTCATTATCACCGATCATGACGGGCTGTATCGGTGTGGCAGATTCCAGCAAAGGGATACCTCTCTGCTGGCAGCCTGTCCTGAAATATTCGACCAGCGAAGAAAGTTTTTCACGCCGCCAGCCCTCCATCATCATCACTTTCAGGGCCGCATAGCTTGCCGCAGCAATGGCAGGCGGCAGGGCCGTTGTGTAGATATAGCTTCTACCCTGCTGGATCAGGGTTTCGATCATTTCTTCGCTGCCGGCAACAAAAGCGCCGAAACTGCCCAGCGCTTTTCCGAGGGTACACATCGACAATAGATGGCCGCCACTATAGTCTTTGCTGCATGTTTCAATGCTATCGACTATGCCCCTGCCCTGTTCACCCAGCACCGCAAAACCGTGGGCATCATCGATATAACACAGCGCATCGTTTTGACGGCAGAGTTCAAGTATCTCTGTCAGCGGGGCCTGATCGCCATCCATACTGAACACACCGTCACTGGCGACAATTCGTCTGCCTCCCTTACCGCTCTCGAGTTGCTTCGCCAATACATTCATATCGGCATGAGGATATCGCTGCAGCCTGGCACGCGAGAGCGCGGCACCATCAATCAGCGAGGCATGATTAAGCCTGTCCTGATGAACAACATCACCGCGTCCCACCAGCGAACTCAGCGCGGCAAGGTTTGCCATGTAGCCAGTTGAAAAAAGCAGTACTCGTTCCGAGCCCATGAACACGCTCAATGCCTGCTCCAGTTCTTCATGCGGTTCACTGTGGCCACCGAGCAGGTGTGAAGCCCCGGCACCGACACCCCAGTTACCGGCGCACTCGCCCATGGCATGAATCAGTTCAGGGTGCGTCGCCAGTCCAAGATAATCGTTACTGCAAAATGACAGATACTCTCTGCCATCAATGACCACTTGTACACCCTGTGGGCTGTTGCTGGTCATACGATTGCGGTAAAGGCCCGAATCCTTGCGTGTGGCCAGCTGGCTGGATAGATCAAACATTGTTTTTCATAACCATATTGGTTGAAAGCTGAAAGTTGAAAGCTGAAAGAAACGGCTAAATCTGCCCAGCTCTGTGCTTTTAACTTTTAGGGAACCTCTGATTAATTCTGGACGAAGTAGATTACGATCTAAAATATTCAGATTTGAGGCGGAAATCGCACGTAATAGCTGGCTATTGCGA
>JAADJE010000038.1 GCA_013150915.1 Gammaproteobacteria bacterium | reverse complement strand
GATGATCTTAGTTACTGCAATCAAGTTCTTCGATCAGTAAACTGATCGTAAAACCAGTCAAACAATCTGGAGCCCATAACCGGATTTGAACCGGTGACCTCTTCCTTACCAAGGAAGTGCTCTACCAACTGAGCTATATGGGCCAATTAATACAGAGCCCAAAACTAAACCCAGTCCCTACTTCTGATAATGGAGCGGGTGATGGGAATCGAACCCACATCATCAGCTTGGAAGGCTGAGGTAATAGCCTTTATACAACACCCGCCTGCTCAATTTCGACCAATAAAAACTGCCGTTATACCCAATGGTGGAGGGGGGAGGATTCGAACCTCCGAAGGCGGAGCCAGCAGATTTACAGTCTGCCCCCTTTGGCCACTCGGGAACCCCTCCGAAAATAGTCAACGGCGCATTTTCTTTGAACTACTCGTTCGTGTCAACCATAAATAGAGGATTGGGAAGGTTTTTCAGGATAAATATTAAATCGTAGGAGCGACGCTCCTACAGTATATTAATCGGCAGCCACCTGCTCGCCACGAATCACATTCAGGGCAGACCCCGCATTAAACCAGCTGATTTGTTCTTTATTCATCGAGTGCTGAGTGACAATATCCTCTTCACTGCCATCCGCGTGCTGAATTTTTACTCGTACGGGTTTACCCGGCTCAATCTTGTCCAGCCCCATAAAGGACAGACGGTCATCCATCAGGATGTGGTCATAATCAGCGGGGTCAACAAAAGTCAGTGGCAATATACCCTGTTTTTTCAGATTGGCCTCGTGGATACGGGCGAAGCTGCGTACCAACACCACACGGCACCCTAAATAGCGAGGCGACATGGCCGCATGCTCGCGAGAACTGCCTTCGCCATAGTTACTGTCACCGACAGATACCCAGCCCTGGCCTCTACTTTTGTAATCGCGTGCAATGACAGAAAGCGTATCGCCACAGGCACCGGTAAAGACATTACATCCTGTGCCCGGGGCTTCCGAAAAACTGTTATCCACACCGCTGAACATATTGTCACTGATATTATCCAGATGGCCGCGGTATTTCAGCCATTTACCGGCAGGAGAAATCTGGTCGGTGGTACATTTCCCCTGTGCCTTCAGCAATACCGGTAGATCTTGATACGCCGCTATCTTGTCGACAGATTCGAAAGGCTCCAGCAGTGCCAGACGGTCACTATTGAGATCAACCCTCACCTCGATACCCACGCTGGAATCAGGTGGCGGTTGATAGCCAACGCCCCCCCCTTCAAAACCGTTTGCCGGCAACTCCGGTGCCGAAGGTGCCTGCAGCGTAATTTTTTCGCCCGAATCAGAAAACAGTCCATTGTGAACCGGGTCAGCAGACAAACTGCCTGCCAGTGCATAAGCAGTCACCACTTCAGGGCTGGCAATGAACGAATTTGTGCTTGGACTCCCGTCGTTGCGTGCCCTGAAATTACGGTTGTACGAGGTCATTATTGAGTTTGGCATATCTTTGACCGAATCAGTACGCTCCCACTGACCAATACAGGGTCCGCAGGCATTGGCCAGTACGGTTGCACCAATCGCTTCAAGATCCGCCAGCAGGCCATCACGCTCGATAGTTTCCCGTACCCGCTCTGAGCCAGGGGTCACCAGGAAGGGCATCTTTGCTTTCAGACCCGCTGCATCGGCCTGTCGCGCAATCGATGCGGCACGACCAATATCTTCATAGGATGAATTGGTACAACTGCCGATCAGCGTGACGGACAGCTTATCCGGATACCCCCTTTCGACGACATCCTGAGCCATTTGGGAAGCCGGACGTGCGATATCCGGGCTATGTGGACCAACGATGTGCGGTTCCAGTCTGCTGAGATCGATTTCAACAATCTCATCGTAATAGTCCTCAGGGTTTGCAAACACTTCGGGATCAGCAAGCAGATGTTCTGCCACGGCCTCAGCCGCCACCGCAACCTCCTCCCTGTCTGTCGCGCGAAGATAGTCTGCCATGCGGCTATCGAACGGAAAGATGGAAGTGGTTGCCCCGATCTCAGCACCCATATTCGTCACAGTGGCTTTGGCTGTACAACTGAGTGACGCTGTACCTGAGCCAAAATACTCTATAATCTTACCCGTGCCACCTGCCGTAGTCAGTAAACCGGCAAGTTTTAATATGACATCCTTGCCACTGGTCCAGCCCGATAATTCACCGGTCAGGTGTACACCGATCAGTTTCGGCCATTTGGTTTGCCAGGGCAGACCCACCATTACATCAACGGCATCGGCCCCACCGACACCGATGGCCACCATAGCCAGGCCACCTGCATTCGGTGTATGGGAGTCTGTACCAATAATCATACCTCCCGGGAAGGCATAGTTTTCCAGCACTACTTGATGGATAATACCTGAGCCCGGCTGCCAGAAACCCAGGCCATAACGAGCCGCTGCGCTAGCAAGAAAGTCATACACTTCCAGGTTCGTGCTTTCAGCGACGGCCAGATCTTTCTCCGCCCCGATCTTCGCACGGACCAAATGGTCACAATGCACGGTAGACGGTACCGCCACCTGCTCCTTGCCAGCTGTCATAAACTGAAGGATAGCCATCTGTGCAGTGGCATCCTGCATGACAACCCGATCAGGCCACAGTTGTACAGGGCTGACACCTCTTTCCGGCAAGCCGTTGCCATCATCCCGCCAATGGGCAAACAAAACTTTTTCTGCCAGTGTCATAGCACGGCCCAGTTGTTTTTTTGTATCAGCCAAACGGCCAGGCAACCTGGCATAGTACTGTTTGATCATCCCGACAGCATCAGCAGGGGTTTTTTCCATTACTTAATCTCCTGAAACCTGCTTCTTATATCTTTTTTACACAGGGTTTAACATGAAAAAATAAACTGGAGCCCGCAACCCGGATCGAACGGGTGACCTGCTGATTACAAATCAGCTGCTCTGCCAGCTGAGCTATGCGGGCGATGGGAACGCGATTCTAAGGGATCAGTCGATTGAACTCAAGCTACCAGGGTATTTCCGAGCAGGGTTTAATGGTTTTTGTGGCACGACGTTGTATTGGTATGGCGCTTTTTTCAATGAGCCGCCTGATTGACTTGAGGTCAGAGACCAGTAACCAGTAATTTATCCCGTATTCTGTCCGTTTTGTCGTCTTTATTCGTTGTTTTGAAAAATTATTCATGAAGATGTTAGCACTGTTCTCGCTGGAGAAAAAACCAAGTGAAATGTACTGTTTATTTTCACCTTCATTCATCAGATATAAATCTTTAACACCTTGTTTTATAAGACGGCGCCTGGCTCGGGATACGTCTTCCTTGTTGGCAAAGGGTCCCTGAAATACACGGTAGCCAAGTATACGGCCCTGGGGGACCTGACGGTCTGAGTATTGAATAGACATGTCATTGAGTTTACGGCCACCGCGCCCACGTTCTATTGCTGTTCTGTAAGGTCCGATCAGCATACACTGGCCGGGCTTTACGGCAGGTAGAGTGCGCGAAGCGGTCTTGATGGCGCCTTCTTCTGCCTGCCCTGAAAGCACTGGGGAAGAAAGAACTGTCGTATCTCCGCCCTTTACTGGTGAATCAGCCTCAATTTTTGTGGTTATTCTTTCACCGTCAGAATTAATCGTTACTTTTGCCAGTGCCCTGGGTCTTTCAGGCGGCAATAATTCCATTAACTCGGGGTGGTACTCCGTCGCTGGACTATAGCCATCCTTCAGAAACTGGCGCTGTCCCACTCCCCACATTAACAGAGCGGCATTCGCCAGTAACAAGATTCCTAACAGGATTTTCACTTGGAAACCTCTGATTAATTATGTAAAAGTCTAACCATTTTGGTGGCCGAGTCTACTCGGAGAATTCTCTGCTGTCGACTTGCCTGCATATATCGCTATAATCCCTGTCCAATTCTATTCTGACATTAGGACGCCTCTAATGATTCATGAATCATTAGAGGCGTCCATTACCGATAAGAAAAATATTGTGAGCCACCATAGTATACCCTTGCATCGTATTGATATCAGACTCCTGCTGCTTTGCCTTATTGCCCTTCCTTTACCCGGATTTACGCAAGATTCTGTTACCGGAGAGGCGGCAAAAGAGGTCGGGAGCAAAACTTACGAGACAGTATTGGCCAGGGTTATTGCCGTCTACCCGAATTTGCAGTCTGCAATACTGCAAATCCAGCACAGTACGCTGGAGCTTAACCGAATCTATGCCACGCTAGGCTGGAATGCTGTAGCCAGCACCAGTTATTCCCATGATCTTGCCATCTTCGGTACACCGGCCAATATCCTGATTGCACGCGGTGCCTTAACACGAAAACTTGAATCGGGGGACAGTATCACACTGGATGCCTCTTACAATCGAACTGATAACGATGTGGTCTTTATCCCAAGCTTGCCCAACCCGTCCAATAACTCGGCTGTAAATCTGTCCTATCGGAGACCACTGCTGAAAGGGGCTGGCAATATTGAATACCAGTCACTGCAGGAGGCCGCCAAAGCACGAATTGATTCAAGCAAAGCAGATGAATACAAGCTCAGAGATGTGTTGGCCAGGCAGATCGCTACGCTCTATTTTGGTCTTGCCACCATTGAGGTGAACCTGGCCAATACCCGTGATGGTATTGGTCGGCTTCGTCGCTTGCATGAATACGTGGTTCGCAACAGAAAACTGGGCATTAGTGAAGAAAAGGACATCCTTCAGAGCCAGGCGCGCCTGGACAGAAAACTTTCTGCGCTGTCCGCGCTGATAACGGCTAAAAATCAACAGTTATACAATCTCAATCGCCTGATGAATATTCCTGCATCAACACAATTCACTTCCAGACTGAATTACAGTAAACAGGACGTACCTTCCCATCAGGTATTGCACAATGAAGTATTCAATTATAGCCCATCGCTTAGCAACGCATATGCCAGCAAGAAAGTGGCTGAAAGCAATATAAAAATACAGCGTGATAACAAGAAGGACAGCATCGATGTCATTGTCTCTGTGGGTGCCAGGGTAAAAACCGGCCCCGCAGAAAATACCTATATCGACCAATCTGATCTTGCCGGTAAAGTTGGCCTGGAATACCGTGCCGCACTGGATAAACAAGGCCTTCGTGCCACCTTGCAGCAGGCCCTGTTAAGCAGGGATATCGCTGATAATCAAATCCGTCAGCTGAAAATCGATCTGAACAATGAGATTGATCGCTTACGGGGCTTAATTGAAGACCAGAAAAAGTCGATTGCCAGTAACATCCGTCTCAAGCGCGCCGAAAAAAAGAAATTTGATGAGGCAATATCTCGTTTTCGTACGGGACTCACAACGACTGCTGATCTGATTAACTTTGAAGAAGATCTTTCCCGTGCGGAATCAGCACTGGCGAATTCACGGGTTGACCTCGTGAGCACACTAAATGAACTGGCGCGATTACGCGGTACTGTTTGGAAAGATCTTTAACTGAAGTGGAAAGTTGAAAGTTGAAGACGAAAAGGGGAAAGCACTGCTTGTAGGATCTCCTTGTGACTTTAAGCTTTGAACTTTAAACTTTAAACTGCCCCCCATGCGAACCATTATCCAATTCCTCGTTAAACGCCCGCTGATCATAAACATGGTTTCCTTTTTTATGCTGGCGCTTGGCCTGTATGCCGTGCTGGAGATCAACCGCGAGGCATTTCCGAATGTAAATCTGGATCGAATCCAGATTGATTTCAGTTACCCTGGGGCCTCGCCTGAGGAAGTAGAGCGTCTGATCGTCATACCGATAGAACAACAGTTGAAATCAACCAGTGGCATCGACAAGATGACGTCAACTTCATTTCCTGGTTCAGGACGCATCAATCTGGAGATCGACCCGGATGCAAGTAACCGTCAACGAATCGTCAGCGATGTCCAGCAAGCGGTTAATCAGGCGGACCTGCCCTCCGATCTCCCCTACGACCCGTTTGTGACCGAGATCGATGGATCGGTGTTTCCTGTTATCAATCTGGCGGTCTCTGCCAAACGCAGCGACCTTGATCTGCACCGTCTCGGCAAGGATATGGCCGATGAGTTGCTGCAAATCGAAGGGGTCGCCAAAGTTTTCATTCAAGGACAACGCAAAGCCGAAATTCGAATTACTCTCAATCCTGAAAAGATGCGCAAGCAGCGTATCGCCATCGGTGACGTGGTACGCGTCATCAAATCATGGAATGTCAGTGTCCCGGGCGGTGACCTGGAAACCGAAAAACAAAAATACGCGATACGAATTACGGGTGAACTGAAAGGTGCGGAAGATGCCGGTGAGCTGGTATTACGGTCAAACGAACGCGGCGATGCCCTACGACTCAAAGACATAGCGGCCATCACAGAGACGCTGGAGAAACCTTCAAAAATTTATGATGTTGAGGGACAGCCGGCCCTGGCCATCGTCATCCTTAAACAGACGAATGCAGATATCATTTCAACCGTTGATCGCATCCACGACTACATCGCTACTGTTGCGGATAAACACGGCGCAGATGTTCGCGTTGATACCTATCAGGATTTCTCCCGTTTTGCCCGACTGCGCCTGGGCGTGCTGACCAATAATGGTATCGTTGGTCTCTTCCTGGTGCTGGTTTCCCTGGCACTTTTTCTTCGCCCCTCTGTCGCCTTTACCACCACTCTTGGCCTACCAATTGTCTTCTCCATCGGTCTTTTCTCCCTGTATACAGCGGGTATCACCTTAAATCTGGTCTCTATGCTCGGCTTCATCATGGTATTGGGCATGCTGGTCGATGACGCTATTATTGTCGGTGAAAATATTACCTGGCATATGGAGAAAGGGGAAAATCCAGTTGCCGCAGCCGTCAATGGTTCGCTTGAAATCATCGGTCCGGTGAGCGCAACCATACTGACCACGGTAGTTGCTTTCGGCCCATTGATGTTTATGGGAGGCATCATCGGTAAATTCATTGTTGCTGTACCGATTGTTGTCATCACACTGCTATTTTTCTCCTGGTTGGAAGCTTTTCTGATCCTGCCGGGTCATGTTGCCCATTTTGCCAGTGCCAATAAACACCCCGAGGAACGTCACTGGATTACCGCTATGGAAAACACCTATCTTGCTATCCTCAGGCAGGCCATACGATTCCGCTGGATTACCGTCATCCTTGCCCTGCTGCTGTTAATGGGTAGTTTTTATCTGGCCACAACAAAAATGTCTTTCCAGCTTTTTCCTCCCGCGGGTATTGACCAGTACACGGTTCGTGTTACCGCTGCTGCCGGTACACGTCTTGATGTCATGCGGGCGAAAATGATCGAGATCGACAGGGCCATCAGAGAGCGCACTGATAGCACGGTACTGGAAACCACGCTGATCAGCACTGGACAGATCGCTATCGATAGTGGAGATCCTCTGACCCAACGCGGTGCGCGATTTGGCCAGATATCTGTCATCTACCAGCCAGCCATCTCACGCGAAGGCCATGATGCCATGGTGGATATGCGGCGAATGGAGAAAGAGATCCCGCCACTGTTCCCTGGCATGAAGTTCGCCTTTGCGGAGCTAAAACCCGGTCCGCCAGCCGGGCGCGCATTGCAGGTGGAAATTTCAAAGGGGAAAGATACCGATAACAAAAAAGCCTCTGAACAATTGATGGAATACCTGAAAGGTATCAATGGCATCACATCCATAGAAAGCGGCTCCCAGGCTGGCGATAAATCACTGAATGTAGTGGTCAACCGGGCGCTGGCTACCTATGCCGGGGTGCCTTTAAGCACCATAGCCTCACATGTCCGTGCCGCTGTAGGCGGGCTCAGAGTCGCCACCACACGACGCGGTACAGAGGAAATTGACATCACCGTTCGCTACCCGGCAAATCCTGCCAAACAGCGCGAGTATCTGGAAAATCTTCTAATATCTAATACCCGCGGTGGCCTGATCCCCCTGAAAGAGATCGCCAAACTCGAAGAACAGCCGGGCTTTACCACCATTCGACATAAGGAAGGTATACGCGTCATCCATGTAGCGGCAAATATCGACAACGATATTATTACCAGTTCGGCACTGAACAGCCTGGTGGCGAAAAATGAACTGAAATGGCTGGGCAATCTACGGGACAAGGTCGTCGTAAATTATGGCGGCGAAGAAGAAAAAAACCAGGAATCCGTCAAAGGGCTGATGGAGTCCCTGGTATTCGCCATGCTAGGGATATTTATCATCCTGGCCATCCAGTTCAATCGATTCAGTTACCCCTTCTATGTCATGCTGGCAATACCCTTTGGTGCCATCGGCATTATCATCGGTTTCTACCTGAATGATAAATTCTGGCACCCGATGCCGCTGTCATTCTTCGCCCTGATGGGCGGCGTGGCATTAACCGGTGTGGTCGTTAACAGTTCGTTGGTGCTGCTGGTCTTTGTCCAGCGCGCTATTGAGCAGGGAATGGATACTTTCGATGCCATCATGGAGGCGGGCCGGCGGCGCCTACGAGCTGTGATACTGACGGCCACCACCACCGTAGTGGGCCTGTTGCCAACCGCCTATGGCTGGGGTGGTATGGATCCATTTGTGTCACCCATGGCGCTGGCACTGTCGTGGGGGTTGATCTTTTCAACCTTGATTACCCTGGTTGTGATTCCAGCCGCCTTTGCTATCGGAAGAGTTGGGAAAAAAGTGAAAAAATCTAAAGATTAAAGAGAAAGGATAAGGGGAATTAGCCTGGGGTGTTTCCTGCTCTTAAAATCTCTCATTCCTTAAATCTTTTGTCTCGGGTGTCGAATCCCGGTTCTTTGTGTAGCCATTATCCTTAATCCCTGCAATACCAGGTCAGGTTGTAAAACTACTGGAATTGTCAGATGTGGTATGAGTTTCTCCTTATCTCCACCACTTATTAAAACGGTTGGCACCTCACCAACTAATAAGGCCTGTTCCCTAACGACTCTTTCTATTCCACCGGCGAGGCCAAGCAAGACACCAGCATAAACCCCATTTTCTGTCGATTTTGGGACAGGATTTACAGCACCATTGAGGCGGTTAATCATCACAATAGCATCTGTACCGAGTTCTAGGCTCTGTAATGCAGCCATCAAACCCGGCATAATGACACCACCAACGAAAAGCCCTTTCACGTCAACCAGGTCAATGGTAACGGCTGTTCCACAGTCTACGACAATTACAGAATTTCCTGTTATCTGATATGCCGCCACCATCGCCAACCAGCGGTCAATACCTAATTTCTCTGCCTGACGGTAACTGTTGGTCAGACCACAACAGACACGGGGACTGACAGGAAATTCTGCATCCAGGGCCCACAGGCTTTTCACTGCCTCGGATAGCCTCCCGGCAATTGATTGCCCCGCAACATTGGCAATAATTACCCTGTCAGGTGGTTCGTATTGTTTCCATTTCTCAAACAGGCTGGAGACGGATGACGACACACACCGTCCCGACTCGACAAACTCATTTTCAGCTGCCCATGCCCACTTTATGAAGCTGTTACCACTGTCGATGAGGAGATTCATTGAGCAAGCCTCAAACTGACATCCCCCGAGAGGAATTTACTGAAAGCCTCTTTCCCTTCATCCAGCAGTAAGGCACCTGTCTCATCAATACCCATCGCCACGCCTGAAAAAGATGTGCCACCTTTGATCACCCTGACTTCTCGTCCGAATAAACGGTCGTAACCTGCCCATAACTGCTGAAATCTCTCAAAACCTGATGAGGGATACGCCTCAAACAATTCTACCAATGTTTTGATCATGCCTATCACCAGCGCGTTACGATCAATTTTATCGTTGGAGATTTGCTCAAGGCTAACACAGGGTTGATCTATGGTCTGTTGATCCTCCTCGGATAATGCAAGGTTCAAACCCAGCCCCAGGACAACAAGACAGGGACCATCAGTTTCACCACGTACGTCAATCAGCAGACCGCCCAGTTTGCGGTTATTCCAGACAATATCATTAGGCCATTTTAGACCAATCTCCCTGTCGTAGCCTGCTTTATGCAATGTACTGACGATACTTACCCCTGCCGCGATGCCTAATCCTGTCAGCCCAGCCATACCGTCATTAAAATCCCAGCCCATCGACAGGGCAATATTTCTGTAAGCCGTTGCATACCACCCTCTCTGCCTTCGCCCTCTGCCATTGCATTGGCATTCTGCAAGACAAACATGTCGATTGATATTCCTTTTGCCGGATTGCTCAAGCAGGTAATCACTGGTTGAATCAATCTCCTGCAGGATTTCTATCTGGCAACCGGTTGATCCATTCTCACACAATGCTGAACGAATTATTTTCTTATCAAGTAATTGAACCGGGGACTGCAACCGGTACCCTCTGCCTGGAACCGAAGTGATCTCCAGCCTCTGTTTGCTAAGACCCTTTATGGCCTTGGAGACCGACATGCGACTGATGCCCAGCTGATTACCGATAAATTCACCTGAAAGTAAATTTCCCGGTGCAAGCATTTGCAGCACTAGCAGTGATGTTTTCGGCATTGTCAATATCTACAAAAATAAAGAGATCGTACAGAAAGCAAGTTTAACCTCTCACATCCTTTTGACAAGCTATTGATAAGGAATACTTCAGGGAGATTGGGTGTAAATTAACTCTCCTGCGGTTAGAATCTTCGCATGGGAAAAATTAAAATAGTCCATCTAGTCTGGTCGTCTCTTCTTCTGTATCTCACTTATCTGCTCTCGAAACTGATCCAGTTCGATAATCTTTCATCGTTTGCAAACGACAGTGTACATTACCTGGTAATGGCCAGACATTATTCACCCTGGGTGGATGAATCCAGGGCTATTTCATCTGCATGGTTACTGCAGGACTTCCCACCTTTTTTCCCCTGGTTATTGGCATTTACCGGCACGGCTCACTCACTCTTATACGCACATCTCCTGGTGGCAGGACTTGGTTTGGCCAGTTTATATTTTTACTATTTATTATCGAGCCGATGGCTGAAGAGCCAGGGCCTGGCACTATTCCCCCTCCTGATCTTTGCCTTATCGCCAGGATTTATTTTAGGACTACAGGGTATCTTAAGTGAATCCTTATACTTTTTTCTTTTTATTATATTCGTGCTGCTATACACACCGACGAGGAACAATTCCAACACTAAAATTGTCATTGCAGGCTTGTTATTAGCGGCCATTTTACTTACACGCACCATAGGTATCGCATTGTGGATGGCAATTCTGACACAAGCCTTCTTTTCCAGCATTTCACAAAAGAGGGTTAACTATCAACCGATTGTAATAGCGGCTATATCATTGCTCGTGTATTTCCTGTTAATGACGATCTGGGGCCCGGTAAAAGAAAGTCACTATCTGGATATATTAATTCGATACCTTGGGGATAAAGATTTATATCAAATAGGGACTGGAACAGAACACTTTTTTTCTGCTGCCTCACAATTGACTTCACTGCTTGACTCATGGACAACTTTCTGGATTATTTATTGGAGAGCCGATGGATTCTCATCATCCTATTATGTCATGATAGTTCTGTTGCTGTTATCCACGTCTGGACTGTTAATCCGGTTGGTTAAAAACAAATACGACGCCTGGTATGTATTATTTTATCTGCTGATATTGCTGATCTGGCCTTACCCAGGACAGATGGTTCGTTTGTTATTTCCCATAATGCCTCTCCTATTGATCTACGGCGGATACGCTGTTACGAAATTTGCCTATCTGAAAAAATTATCCTACCGCAAAAATATATTTCCATCTATTCTCTATATATTTATTCTGGTCACCGTCATACCCTCACACGCATTTATACAGACACGTGCAAATATGGCCTCTGAGAAACAGATGATTCCAGTATATGAAATATTTCGAAGCGCCGACCTTGACGTAGCGAACAGGGATTTACGGCTACAAAATCAGAT
>JAADJE010000090.1 GCA_013150915.1 Gammaproteobacteria bacterium | reverse complement strand
GAAATATCTCGCTGCCAATTTTTGAGCAGTTAAATGATTTGGGTTTTATCGATGAGCGTATGCGGGCGCGATTCCGGCTAGTCGGGGAGTGTTTCTTTCAATAATTTAATCAATGGTGCATCAAGTCCATGCCATTAAGGAGAATGGTGTAGTGTGCCGATCTCGTTTCGAAGTGAAGCTGGCCAGGAGATATCAAGGCATTTAAATTGGCGTTGCATTTGCGTGGGCGCCTATACTTTCGCAGTAAGTGTTTGATAATTATATTAATAATATTGTTTCGTGGTTTCGGCCGTATTTTCCGTCAACCTCGTAACACCATCTTAAAATTTGCAACTTGACGCAAGCTGGGCGATTATACATCCGGGGCTTTAGTGCGAATATGGCGCTAAGTTTAAACAATAATAAACGGGGTTCTGCTTATCCCTGACATGTTACATGGTGTCTAAAATCAAAGGTGTGCAGCTTATGAATTTGCAAAACAGGTGGATTTTACTTTTTGTGCTGTCCTGCGTGATGCTAACAGGCTGCGTAGGTAATATTACGATGCCGAACACCGCAAGAGCCGGCGATACTATAGAGGTAGCGCTTGGCAGGTCAACCGAATTCTCTCGTAACAATATTCAGGCGACCGTCGTTGACTCTTTAGGAGTGTTGACCGTTATTCCAGCAGGGGATCCCGCGTTCAGGGCAGTGGTAAATCTGTACCCGGATCCTCTTTCCGGTATGGTGGTCGGTACGGCTACAAATCAGAATGCGGGGGAATATAATAATGGAGCCACATCAGGGGGCGTGATCAACAGCGCCACTGGAGGCGATGAGGACTGGTGGGAGACAGTTGTTTTCCTCGACCTGCCAGCAGGTATGGCTGCAGGATCTGCTGTCCTGCGTGTCGAGACACTGGACGCATCTGAATTCTCGTTTTTGGGGTTGGAAATCATTCCCGGCACCGGGCAGCCGGTTGATTTTGCCACCACGATCGGATCTTTGACTTCCACGCAGGTGCAATCGCTTGAGCGCGTAAGCCACTATGAGGTTTCATTAAGTGGTGCTTCCTTGCCATACGCTGCCAGCATTACTCTGTTGCATGACCCGGATGTGAGTCTTGCTGGGGTAGGTGTGCCGCATGTTGTGAACCCTCGAGGCGATATAAAAAGTATGGTGTGGGCTGATGATGGCACTCAGCTAAAGGTTATTCTGACGCCAGCGAATGGCGGTAGCATTGATGCGTTCCCTGATTTCAAGTTTTATGTGACCGGTGGTATAACTGGTCTGCTCGTTAGCAACGTAGAAGCCTATGACTCTAATGGTGGTGTGGTGCCCGGCGTTACTGCGACGGCGCTGCCAGGAACTAATTGAAAAGTCAAAAACCGTATTAACTTCCTCCACAGTAAGAAATGACTGTTGATTCACTCAGTACAGAGCAATTGAAAACAGAATCGCTCGCATTGTTATCAGCAAACCGCTATGAAGAAGCACTCCCAGGTTTGGCTCGATTGTGCATGCTTTCGCCTGACGATCCCAATGTCTGGTTCGTGCATGGCAAGGCTTTGCTTCAGCTGAATAAAGGTGAAGATGCAATCAAGTGTTTTGAGAAAGTAGTTACTCTTGCTCCCAATTCAGCAGATGCGCATTTTTCGCTAGGGATGGCGCTGGGTGTTTCAAACAATTTGAGTGAAGCTCGATCCAGCTTTGAGAAAGTGCTCCGGCTTGACCAAAAATATGCCGGTGCACACCTGAAGCTAGGCGCTATTCTGCAGGCGATGGGCGATCTGGTTGAGGCTGTTAAGCATTTTAACAAAGCTCAGGGGGCAGATGTAGACAGCGTTGAATTGAACGTAAGACTTGGCCGTGCCTATCTAGATCTTGCGGATAATGAGCGAGCGATGATTTTTTTTAAAAAGGCTTATAAAGAGCAGCCCGGTCATCCAGAAGCAGCCAGTTGCCTGGCCGTCGCTTACGCTTACAAGGGTAATACCAGTCGTGCATACGAACTGTTGGCGCCGCAATTGAATTCGGAGCGCGTAAACACAACAGCCGCAATCACCTTTTCGAGAATCTGCAGGGAATTAGAACGCTGTAATGAGGCTATAGAAGTACTGGAAGCTTGTCTTTCAACGAGGAGGGATATCGAAGATCAATCGCGGCTAAATTTTGAATTAGGTAAACTTCTTGACAAGAAAGGTAATTACAGGAAAGCCTTCGAACATTTTAGTCAAGCGAACGCCATGGCAAAACGTACCTACGATCTATGGACTGAGGCGCGGTGGTTTAAAGAGACGATGTCAAAGTTGAATGTCGAATTCTTTAATAGTGCGCCACGCGCAAACAAGCGCACAAAGAAAATACGCCCGATATTCATTGTGGGAATGCCGCGATCGGGTACTACCTTGGTGGAACAAATTTTGGCGAGTCATCCTTCAGTATATGGTGCAGGCGAGTTAAGAGAAATATCCGATCTTGCGCTCTCATTAACCGGTGAGTCCGATCGTCCTGATTCTTACTCGCATGCCATTATGAATGCAGATCAAGGTACTCTCAATGACCATGCAAAGCGTTATCTGAAATATATATCGAGCATCTCACCATCTAATGCAACAGTTGTCACAGATAAAATGCCCGATAATTATCGACATCTCGGGCTTATACAATTGTTATTTCCGAAAGCAAAGGTTATCCATTGTATCCGTAATCCGATGGATAACTGTCTGTCGTGTTATTTCCAGAGTTTCTCAACCGGGCATCTCTACTCTTATGACTTAAAAAATCTGGGTTTGTATTACAACTTATACAGAAAGCTCATGGAACACTGGACCCGGACATTAAGCCTTTCAATAAAGGAGGTTCATTATGAGACACTCGTTAATGACCCGGAGAATGAGACCCGATCATTGCTGGAATTTTGCGGTTTGAGCTGGACTGACAAGTGCCTCAACTTCCATAAAGAAAAACGCGACGTGATAACGGCGAGCCATGATCAGGTTCGCCAGCCTCTGTACAGTAGTTCTTCGGGGCGCTGGAAAAATTATGAAAATGAATTGCGGGAGCTTAAGGAAAGCCTGTCACAAAGAATTATTTGAGTTCGTACCGGTAACAAACGTTTGCAGCCGCTAAATTCAGGCCCTCAGGAAATTGACGAATATCTTTACAGAAATAATATTTCCACTTGTGGGCGATTAGCCTTTCAAATCTTTGATTTATATTGAGATATACTCAATTTCTGTTGATTGCCCTCAGGCGATCTGTCGCAATATCTTACGGTTTCTGAAGTTCTAATTATAAAGATATAGAAAAACAAAGCGTTATGTTTTGGTATGCTGTTTGCTCTGTAGTCAGTATCTTATTGAAAATACCGGTTTAAGCCTTATGTTACCCATGATTCAAAAGCACTTGCACGGCAGTGCATCCATTTTAATTTTTCTATTACTAACCAGTCCCATTGTACAGGCAACGATTGTACAAATGGAGTTTACGATTGGCGCCGCACCGGCTCAGTCGGTCTATGTTGAAATGTTTGACACAGAAACCTCGACCCGAACAGCGGCTTCCGTCACTGTTGCGAATTTTCTAAATTACATCGACGACGGTAGAGGTACTCGCCGTTACGATGGGAGCATCGTCAATAGAAGTATCCCTGGGTTCATTATCCAGGGTGGTAAAATTCAATTTGATTCGAGTCTTGGTGATGATTTCGGAACAACATCAGCTACGAGCGCAATAAAAAAGAGCCTGGCGATTATCAACGAATTTGACTCTAGCCGTTCCAATGTTCGGGGTACCATTGCAATGGCCAAAACACCGGGTAATCCAAACAGTGCGACCTCCGAATGGTTTTTCAACCTCGTGGATAATTCCAGTTTTCCACAGCCTGACGGATCCGATGTAGGCCTTGATTTTCAAAACAGTGGTTTTACTGTATTTGGTCAGGTATTGGCAAATGGCATGGCAGTGATTGATGCGATTGCTGCACTTCCTGCTCTGCCCCTGCCAGGTCTTCCCAATCTTCCGCTAAGCGATTATGTGGTGGGTGATGCTGTCAAGGCATCCAATCTGGTTATGCTTACTGCGGTTACCGTGAATCCATCCGTCCCGGTTGTCAGGCTGCCTGCCCAGATTGATTTTCAGTTTGTAGCAATAAACAGTGGTGGCGACCAGCAAACTGTTACTGTAGAAAACATTGGTGCTGCCACGCTCAACGTTGGCCAGCTGGAATCCAGCCTGCCCCTCGCGGCACCCTTTTCAATCAGTAATGACCTATGCTCTAACCAGCCAGTCAGCCCAGCTGGGAGTTGCACATTTTCGATACTTTTTAATCCAACCCAGCTTGGTAATTTTACGGGCAGTATTGATGTCCCATCAAACGATGCTATTGGTAGCAATCTTGTTGTCAATGTTAGGGGCAGCGGCGCACCCGCCACAGCGTCACTCGATGTGACCCCTGTCTCTTCGGTCGAATTCGGAATCATACCGACAGGAGATTCGTCGACTCAGGTCGTGACGGTGAAAAATGTGGGGGGAGGTGCGCTCTCACTCGGTGCATCTACAATTACTGGCACAGATACAGTAGATTTTTTGATTACAGGTGACAACTGCTCCGCTGCGGTGCTCTCAATTAACCAGGCCTGTACGATTGCAGTTCAGCTGACAGCAACTAATGAGGGGGCAAAAGCGGCGATCTTGAATGTCAGCGCATCGCCTGATGCGCAAGCCATTGCGTTACCTCTAAGCGGCACTGTTGCTCTTTCACAAGCCAGTCTTGTAATACCGGAAATCGATGTTGATTTCGGGGAAATAACTTTTGGTGCCCCGGCACCTACTCTGGAAGTCCCATTCGGCAATAGTGGTACAGACGACCTGATTTTTTCTCCGATCACCATAACGGGGGCGGATGCTGGTGAGTTTTCAATTACTAATAATTGTCAGCGACTAACATCTGCGGAGCGAATCTGTAATGAGGTCGTTACATTCTCACCAACGAGTACAGGAGTAAAATCAGCCAGCTTGCTCATACAAACCAATGATCCAGATAAGCCAAGCGCTACCCTGGCCGTCCTGGGGATTTCACGTCTGGATTCGGATAATGATGGTGTGCAGGATGACATTGAATCAGCAGGACCGAACGGCGGCGATGGAAACCAGGATGGCACCCCCGACTCACAACAACAAAATGTAAGCAGTCTACAGACAATCAATGGTGACTACGTGACACTGGAAGCCGAGATCGGTACCCGCCTTACCCGGGTCAGTACGGGTGTGAGCCCGGATCCATCGGGAGGTACGCCGATTGCCGGAGAAGGTGCGACGTTAAATTTCCCTAACGGATTCTTTTTCTTCGAGATCGAGGGTGTTCCTGTTGGTGGTAGCACCACAGTGACGCTGTACCTTCCTCCGGGACAGGAAATAACAAATTATTTCAAGTACGGTGTAGAACCCATTCCACAAAACAATCTTGACGTGATTCCACACTGGTACCTTTTTGAATACAATGGCTCTACGGGTGCTGAGCTTCTGGGGGATCGTATTGTACTGCACTATGTTGATGGCGAGACTGGTGATAATGATCTCACTCAGGATGGGCGCATAATGGATCCCGGTGGCCCCGCCATACTGGCACTGAATAGCAGCTCCTCAGGTGGCGGTGGTGGAGGTTGTAGTTTATCGGCACCGAAACAAAACAGAGGGTTGCCAATTGACTTTATTGTACTTCTGTTTGGCTTATTCGTGATTCGTGCGAGGCGTTTCTACGAAAGAGCTGATCTTTACGCAAGGAAACAGCCACCATACACCCGTTATCGATTGTGAATTACAGAGGCCATTCTGGTGACTGAGCAGGGCTCTGATATGTTCAATCCGTCTTTCGCTGGCGATGTTGAGCTATCAAGCGAAAAGATTTTTTCATGTTTCAATGCAGAAGCGCTACGGTTTGCTGAGGTAATCAATGCTCCGGAGTTGTCCGGTGCAGTAACAGAGTACCTGCGATCAGCTGATAGCGATGATAAAGGTGATCGGGGTAAAGTCCGCCAGCCCAGGGGCATGAAAGGTCGTCATGTTGTGGATGTTGGTGATTACTCAAGTTGGTTATGGGAGATACTTGCTTCTGCCCAGATAGCGGTATGCTGTGACCTCTTTCGTGACTGCTCTATCTCCCTGGAAAATATTAACCAGGATGAAATGGGCGTTCTGGCACGGGATGTTGTTAATCGTTTTCTGAATTCAGCTGGCCACGAAGCAAACAACATACTGAAAATAAAGCTTCAGGTTGCAGATACGGTCAGAATTATACAAATACTGCGGAAGCTGGGCCTTTATTCAAGGCCTGCATACTCTACAAAGCAGTTATGTATGGGAGCAGGATTAGGCATCAGGGATATCGACGCGATGCATGTAGAGTTGTGGCTGCAACAAGGTGCTCCGAATAACTTGGTCAGTGGCTGTTTAACAAGTCGATATGTGACTTTTCACACCAGGTTCCCCGGTGTTGGACATGCAATCCTGATTGATTGTGCACCGGCACTCGCTGAGTTGTACGAGGAAATAAATTCAAAGTCAGGCGGGAAGGTTGTTGCGCTCAATCAGGATCTTTTCAGCGCATTTTCCTGGATGGCAGGCAAAATTGAATCTGGTCAGTTGGAGGGGCGCAATGTAGTGGTTGGTTACCGGATCGATCACCGAATGATACCTGATGTTCCTGAGTTTTTTGAAAAATTATCAGCTGTATTAGGGAGTACAGCTGATTTTATCGTATCTATCGGCGCAGGAAATAATGTAGATGAATTTCGAGGAAGAACTGAAAAGATTCGAGAGATTGAAGGCTATCTAAGGAAACGCGGTCTTGACCCCGTGCGCATAAAACTGTGCAGGGGAGAGACTCTCGATGAGCAGCGAAATAACCCTCTTTTTGGTCTTCTTGAAATCACTTCATATGAGGTTCTGTATTGCAAGCTGAGAAGGAAGAAGATTGGGTCCCATTAAAGGCTGCCATTTCAAGAACTCAACGGGTAGGTCACTTTTCGGCGCATTTTAACATTAGTGAAACTGTGGTGAATTCTTGATCAATGCAATGCCATCAGCCACAGAGACACCCTGGACCAAGTATGAGCGGTAAAGAATATGGTGTATCTGGTTGTCGAGTTTATCCCAACCGGTCATCATGAAGCCTGTATTGCCGTGTTGCCCCGGGACTTCTTCCGGTGAATCCAGCAGGCTTTCATCATCTACCAGGTAGGTCCGCGTCTCGATTTGCGCATCATCCCTGGCTGCAATATCGGCTACAATTAATCCGAACTCATTGGATATGACCAGAATCTTGTCACCTGAGTTGTTGAAGGCTCTTTTCAGATCCGTCATTTCCCCCGATATCTGCACACCCTCCAGATTTGACTCGCTATGAATAAATGTTATGGGTGCGTCTGGCCCGACCAGGCCTCGATAGTTGGTACGGCAGTAAGATCGGGAAAAACTGCGCCTATCCGGAACGGCACATCCACAATGATATCCATTACAAATGTATTTCGGTAAATAATCTGGTCTATGTAAACGGCGGGTGAGCCTACACCGAGTACAATCCGAATCTTGTTCGCCGTGCGACGGATAATTCTTACCGGCCCCTCTTTGACGGCTACAAGTTTGGAAGAGTAGTCGCCATGCGTCCTTTCAAAAGGTAGAAAGTGAAACAGCTTACCCTCGTGCCGAATTTTCATGGTATCAATAACATCTTCACTAAAGCCCTTGTCATCGCCGAGAAACCACTGCAGTCTGTCTGCCAGGAAGGGATTTTTTGAAGAAAACCCGATTGTATTGGTGTCCGTCTCGATCAAATCATGTGTTGAGTCGTAATGCACATATCTGGTTGAAGATTTCATTTTGTTCGCTGGTTCAGGCTCCGTTATCAATATGTAGAACCAGCCGCGGGTATTGGGATGAGGGTCCAACAGTTCTACTTCGACCAGGTTTTCGTACGGTGGCAGGCTTATGTTCTGTGCGAAGCGCTTGTCCAAATCCGATGCCATCAAAACGATTTGTGATGCCAATAATTATTTGGCTAATAAAAAATCTGTTGACAAGTAGGTCAACCCGGGAGGATTATGTTTGTGCCTTGACAAGGCATGGCTAGTGCTAAAAGTCACATATAAAGAATTAGAAAGAAAGATTTAACCGTCTCCCTGTTGAGAAATTAAAGAGGCGGTATTTGAGCTAGGAGCGTGCTCAATAAGCGGTATCGGAACTTCAGTAGTTCTGGGAATGGAATCGTAATTACCGTCCATCCTTAGTTTTTAAGTTCCTTAACTATTTGTGCAGAATAAAAATCTGGCTATAGCGAGTTCTTTGTCGCGTGTCGGATATTAATGTTTATAAAAGAAGGAAAAGTGGTGTTCTGGTTTGTCTGGGGATATTAAATCCTGAATCGCCACAGACTTTGAAAAAACAACATACGGAAGGGGTATCATGACTATATTCGGATATTCACGTCAGTATTTCTCGATAATTACACTGATCGCAATGCTTTCTTTTACGCTTGTTGGCAACGTTCAAGCGGATGACGATGACGACGATAGTGAGGTCGCTGCCAGTATTGTTTTTACCGATATTGTTCCAAATCCTGGCACTGGAATTTCGTTTAGTCGAGTACCTTCCGCTCAGAATGTCTTGCTTGACGAGCTGAAGCTTCAGCCATTCATATTCGATCCTGCTAACAATCTGGAATCCATTCTGAATATTGCTCAATATCCGTGGGAAACCCGTGGCTGGCCCGGTGTAGCATTACTTGATTACGACAGGGATGGAGATCTGGATATATATGCCACCAACGGGCCGGGTGCCGCTAACAGTTTGTACAGTAACCAATTGAAGGAAACTGGCAAGCTGGCCTTTGAGGATGTTGCGTTGCTGGCTGGTGTCGGGGCGACTGATCAGGATAGTTCTGGTGTCTGTTTCGGTGATATTGATAATGATGGCGATCACGATCTTGTCGTCCTTGGGTGGGGTATGCCAAACCGGCTCTTCGAAAATCAGGGGGACGGATCGTTTTTGGATATTACTGACAAGGCAGGATTTGTTAGTGGAGATGAATTTTCATCTACCTGTTCCATGGGTGATGTGAATGGTGATGGCTTGCTGGATATTGCTATTGGTAACGCCATGCCCATGAATGACGCCGTAGCGTCATGGCTGGAACCCTATGCGCTCAATCAACATAACCAGCTTTTCCTGAATAAGGGAAGTAATGTTTTTGAAGATGTGAGTAACGAATCGGGTATACGCAATCTTGCCGGGTTGTCGCCACAGGGCACAGGCTTCGCAGGCGTTACCTGGTCGGTGGCGATGGTAGATTATGATCAAGATGGTGATGTCGATATCATCAATGCAGATGATCAGGTCTACACCCCGTCGCCTGATGTCCCCGGTGGTACGGCTCGTGGAATGATCCATATTTTTAATAACGATGGAACCGGTAAATTTACCGATGTCTCAGTTGAGGCGAACACGAATATAATCGGGGCCTGGATGGGCCTGTCATTTGGCGATCTGAACGGTGATGGACGCATGGATATGTTCGCCACAAATGGCGGAGATTATGCCACGAATTTTTTGCGCGAAGACATTCTTGGTGTGCCTTATCAGAAGGGCACGGCAGCATCCCGCTGGTTCCTGGGGCAGATCGGCGGGAAATTTCGTGATCCCGGGGTAGGGAATCGTATTGTTGCGACTCCCTTCGGTTGGGGGAACGCCATGTTCGATTATGATAACGATGCCGATACGGATATTGTTTTCTATGGAGACCTGGATGTCATCCTGGGTGTGTTGGCGACAAACCCAGGTACGATATTCCAAAATGATGGAACGGGACATTTTAGCTACGACGGGCAAGCCATCCCCAAAGATCACAGCTATCGTAATGTACACGGGGTCGCGGTAGGGGACCTGAATGGTGACGGCTTCCAGGATATTGTCACGGCATCTGGTTTCGATAAGCCTGAATCATTACCTACCATACCCTTGGATGGCGGTCTGGGTGGCCCCTTAGCGCTGTTTGCGAAGGGCATTTTTACCTTTGCACCTACCGATGTTCCGGGCATTGGAGCCTGGTCCGGAATTGTTTACCCCAATGGTACGCTGTCGGTTGAGATTAACAGTGCAGACAATGGCAATAATTGGGTTGAAGTTACTGTTGAAGGTACTGCAGGTATTACAGAAAAGGGTCGTGGGAACAGGGATGGAATTGGTGCTGTTGTCATGTTTACACCTGAAGACGGGGAGCCGGCTATGCGACCGATCCTTGGCGGGTCCAGTCACGTATCTCAACACAGTTTGAAGGCGATATTTGGTTTGGGGAAAGAGAAGAAGGGGACCATTGATATATTGTGGCCAGGTGGTGTGAAGAACAGATTGTACGATGTGCAGGCTTCAGAACGAATTGAGTTTCCTGAACTGCCTTGTAGTTATACAGATCTTCGTATGAACAAAAAAGGTTACCGTTCCTGCGTGCATAAAGAACTGGAAACGCTTGCTCAAGCCGGTGTGATCGATGAATCCCAACAGAAGCGGTTCTCTAGAAGTGCATCAAGGGCATTTAAAGATACGCGTTTGACATGTCGTGAGTTCACGGCGGAAGCGAATTTAAACTCCGTAGATCCTACAGGAACGCGGCGGGGAACAATTGTTTATAAAATAGGTGGTCGGCAGCTTGGAACTGGGACGGCCAGCGTTAGAATATTGCAGGGGCCAGATATTCAGCCTGATGGAACTCAGCGTGTTTCATTTGAATTGCGTCATGCGTTCCCTGATCTGGGAGAAGTGGTGTGGAGAACGAATACTGTTCTTACCAGTACGGGGGTCCCCGGGGAGTTTGTTGCGACTGAAGATATGGATGTAGTGGATGGTGACGGGATATTTGCAGGTGTTATTGGTATTGGTCAGGGTGAAGCGACACTTTCCATTACCTCTGCGGAGGCGCGAGTTGTTGGTGGAGGGACAATCTGTGGTGTTGATCTGTCAAAGCATTCGCATCCAGTAACCTTTGAGGACATTGTTGCTAGTGGCACAGTAGGCATTGATTACCAGCGAGTGCCGTCCCAGATGTTTGAGTTGCTTAAGGAGCTTCGTAAAAACCCGATTAAGCTTAGTGATGTTCCAGCACTACCCACCCAGGCTCGTGGCTGGCCAGGTGTGGCACTGTTTGATTACGACGGCGATGATGACCTCGATATATATGTCACAAATGGTCCTGGCGCCGCCAACAGTCTGTATTCAAGTCAGTTAACAGAAACTGGAGAATTGACCTTCATCGATGTGGCTACAGGTGCGGGGGTAGCGGCAGTAGGCCAAAACAGTTCCGGTGTCTGTTTTGGTGATATTGACAACGATGGTGACAAAGATCTATACGTGTCTGGTGATGGAGAAGCTAACCGGCTATTCGAAAACAGAGGTGATGGTACGTTTTCTGATATTACCCTGACGAGTCAGGTTGGTGGTGGGGATACCAATAACTCAAAAAGCTGTTCTATGGGTGATATCAATGGTGATGGCTTGCTCGATATCTCGGTAGCCAACGCCATGGACCAGACGACATCAGAGGCAGCTTTTATTGTTCCGTTTGCGCTAAATCAGGCTAACGACCTGTATCTGAACCTTGGCGGTAATGTGTTTGAGGATGTGAGTGAAAGCTCAGGATTTAGGGATCAGGCGTTCCCGCCACCGTTTTCCGGTAAACCGGGTATAACCTGGGCTATTGCTATAGTTGATTACGATCTTGATGGTGACCAGGATATTGTGACGGCAGAAGACCAGGTATTCGTATTGCCTACGTTTATGGGTGGGGTGGATAGGGGCTTTATTCATATTTTCCAGAATGACGGTACCGGGCAGTTTACAGATGTAACTTTCGATGCAGGTACAACCCAGATCGGCGGCTGGATGAGCCTCGCGTTTGCAGATGTTAACTGTGACGGCAATCTGGATATGTTTGTCAGTAATGCAGGTGATTATGTAACACAGTTCGGTTTCCGCAATCTTGGTCTTGATCTCAGCATACTTCCAGTTGGTTTTGCAGCTACCAAATGGTTCCTGGGACAGGACGACAACACCTTCTACGATCCAGGCGTAGGTTCTCTGGTCACTATTCCGTTTGCTTGGGGTAATTCTGCAGCTGACTTCGATAATGATGGAGATACCGATTTGCAGGCCTATGGAAGTATCGACACAACAATATTTACGGATGCCACGAACCCGGGGGTGATTCTTTTAAATAGAGGTTGCTCAGGAGAGTTCAGTTATGACGCAAATGCACTTGCTGGTTCGACTAATCACGGACGGCGTTCAGTTCACGGTGTTGCTACAGGTGATTTAAACCGCGACGGGTTTACGGATATCGTATCAGTGTCGAGTTTCGACAAGCCTGAACCAATTCCGTTGGCGCCGATGTACATAGCATTTGGTTCAGTATTTGACCAAAATGCAGCGTTTGTACCGACGTTTGTTCCAGGCGACAGTCCAGATGAGCTGGTCTGGTCAGGTATAGAGTTTCCTAATGGAAGTCTGTCTGTGGAGATAAACAGTGCGGATAATCACAATAACTGGGTTGAGGTGACTGCTAAAGGCACTATCGGAATGGTTGAAGGTGGTAGAAATAACCGTGATGGTATCGGTGCGGTAATAAGTTTCACGCCAAAGCATGGAAATCGTGTAATGAAGCCTGTAATGGGAGGGTCAAGTCATTTATCCCAGCATAGCCTTTCCCAGAACTTTGGTCTTGGAGAAGCCAGGCGCGGAACTGTCGAGGTATTGTGGCCAGGAGGTGTACGCAACCGATTGTACAACGTCACGAGTGGAGAGCGACTGGTTATGCATGAGATACCCTGTAGTTTTGATGGGGTATGGGATTCCGGAAAAGCCTACAAGGCTTGTGTTAAGTCCGCGGTAAATGACCTGGTTGCTGTTCAGGAATTGAGCAGGAAAGAAGCGGCGCGTTTTACAAAAAGTGCGATGCAGGCATACAAAGAGTCATCTCACAAAGAGAGAAAGCGAGAGGAAGATGACTAACCAGAGATTTTATATAGGGTAACGTAAATATTTAGACCAGAATTTTGCAGGGCCGGTTGAAAAGAAGGTGTAGTGGTGAGGATGGAAATTTTGAATTATCTACCTCGAGATTTGCTACAAGATAAATCCGTTTTTATAACCGGCGGTGGAAGTGGCATTAATCTTGGTATTGCAAGGAATTTTGCGGCTCTCGGTGCAAATGTCGGTATCTGTGGTCGGACTAGCAAGAAACTGGAGATAGCTCGTGCGGAGTTGGAAGCCCTCGGCGCGCGCGTGAGCACTTCAGTTGCCGATGTCCGAGATTACGATGAAATTGCCAAGGCTCTGCAAGAGTGTGAAAAAACATTAGGAGCCATCGACTGCCTTGTGTGTGGTGCAGCAGGTAATTTTCTGGCACCGGCAGAAAATATGAGTCCAATTGGATTTAAAACTGTTATCGAAATTGATCTAATCGGCTCATTTAATACTGCACGTGCTGCGTTCGACCAGTTAAAAGAAACCCGTGGAAGTATTATATTCATTTCAGCTGGACAAACGTTTGGACCTTATTTCGCTCAATCGCACGTGGGGGCAGCGAAGGCGGGTATTGATAATTTGATGCGCTGTCTGGCTATGGAGTGGGGTTCACATGGTATCCGCTGTAACAGTATTGTGCCGGGACCGATTGCGGGTACCGAAGGTATGAAAAGGCTCGCCGCTGGTGGCTATGAGCGTAAGTGGATAGAGGCTATTCCGCTTGGGCGTTTTGGTACAGTGAATGATATTGGTCAGATGGCTGTATTTTTGGCATCCCCTTTGGCGTCATATGTGACAGGTGCGCATATCGTTGTAGATGGGGGGCAGAATTTGCCCGGTTCAGGTGTTTTTGGGCAACTAATAAGTGAATCTCTGGGGTACCAATAGTACCTTGATAAAGTTGTTCGCAGATTCAAGCTGTGGGCGACAACAGTTGCAGGCTGGAGGAGCAGGCGTTGATGCAGGAGCAGATTGCTATTGTCGGTATGGCATGTCGCTTTCCGCAGGCGGGTGATTTAGAGGCCTATTGGGAGCTGCTGCGAGCTGGTAGGGATGCCATCAGAAATGTACCTGATGGTCGCTGGGACCGCAGGATGTTCGCAGACTATGAGCCCATCGTGACGGGGAACATGTCGATTGAGCGGGCAGGTTTTCTGGAAAACATTGAGCAATTCGACCCTTATTTCTTCAAAATCTCTCCTAGAGAAGCATGCCGTATCGACCCGCAGCAGAGGCTCCTTCTCGAAGTTGCATGGGAAGCGTTAGAGCATGGAGGTCATGCATCTCCGAAACTGGCTGGAAGTTCGACCGGGGTATTCATTGGAATAATGAGCAATGAATATGAGAGTTTTCTGGGTTCGAGCCCGGATGAGTTCGACGTTTACGATGTGCCTGGTAACACTTATAGCATAGTAGCGAACCGGATCTCGTATCAGTTTGATCTGTGTGGGCCAAGTCTGACCGTAGATACAGCCTGCTCTTCATCATTGGTAACCACTCACCTGGCCTGCCAAAGTTTAAGAGGTGAAGAGTGCGATATGGCAATAGCCGGCGGAGTAAACGCCCTGGTGTCGCCTTTCCCTTCGATAAAATATTACCAGATGGGCATGTTGTCGCCGGATGGGCTGTGTAAAACATTCGATGCAAGTGCTAACGGTTATGTCCGTGGCGAAGGGGCGGGTATTATCATCCTTAAACGCCTTTCAGACGCATTGCGAGATAACGATCATATTTTTGCATGTATTAAGGGTTCGGCGGTTAATCAGAATGGACGAGGAGTCGGGCTGACAGCCCCCAATGGCCTTGCGCAGCAGAAAGTTATTCGTATGGCGTTACAACGTGCTGGTATCCGGGCCAATGAGGTCGATTATATAGAAGCCCATGGAACAGGTACGCCGCTCGGTGACCCGATTGAGGTGGGGGCACTTGAAGAAGTCCTGAGAGAAGGTAGAAAACCTGGTCATCGGTGTTATTTAGGCTCGGCAAAAACAAATATTGGGCATACAGAATCTGCTGCGGGAGTGGCCGGTCTTATTAAGACAGTTTTATCCCTGCAACATGCTCAAATTCCTCCGCACCGGAACCTCTCTCGACTCAATCCTAAATTGGAGTCTGCATTGGATACATTTGAGATTCCATCGGAACTAAAACCTTGGCCCAGAACTAAAAGACCACGTTACGCAGGTATTAACAGTTTTGGCTTTGGAGGAGCAAACGCCCATATCATTCTGGAGGAGGCGCCTGAGCGTCAAATCGCTGAAGATGCTTGTGAACGGCCTTTGCATGTACTTCGATTGTCTGCACACACGGATGTTGCGTTAAGGGCATTGGCCAGGCGGTTTTATGATTATCTTGATACCCATCCGAAATTTCCGTTAACAAATATATGTTATTCGGCAAATACGGGGCGACCGGAATACGAAAAGCGAACTATAGCTTATGCGGAATCAACGGATCAGCTGCAAAGGAAACTGCAATTGATTGCGAATGGGGAGGACGGAGAAAATATATCTGGATCAACATCAAACTCCGGTGTCGATCCCAAAGTTGTTTTTTTGTTTCCGGGGGGGAGAGCAGATTGTGTTGCAGAGCTTAGGCAACTCTACGAAACACATCCAGCATCACAGGAGATAATCAAACAATGTTCGATATATCTCCAGAAACAGCGTCAAATTTCATTGCTGGAGTATCTTTACTCAGCAGAAAGTGGAAACACATATAGTGCAGAGGCCTGGGTTAGTGAGCCAATATTGTTTGTATTGGAATACGCTTTAGCAAAACTGTGGATGTCCTGGGGGGTTAAACCGGCGGCACTTCTTGGGTGGGGTGTTGGAGAATATGTGGCCGCCTGTATTGCAGACGTGTTCACACTCGAAGACGGACTGTATTTGGCAGTAACTCGCGCAAGATTAGAGGCATCCTTGCCATCAGGAAGAAACACAGATGAAGTCATTGATGCCTATGAGGCGGAGATAGACTCGATAACATTCCGTTCGCCGGTCATACCAATCCTGTCATCTGTGGACGGAGAGAGGGGTGATGAGTTTGTTGTGGGAACCGCACGCTGGCTTAAACGTACTCTCTCACCCTTACACGTAGATGAGGATTTTCGATCACTCGCCAATGATAAGTACGATGTATTCGTGGAAATCGGCAAGAAAAGTTCAGTGTGTTCTGAAGCGGAACAGTTAGTGTCACGAGAATGCCTGCTTGTTCCGGGTTTGCAGGATGGTGAGACGGTATGGGATACGCTGTCTTCAAGTATAGCCATGCTGTACTCCAGTGGAGTGGGTATGGATTGGGAGGGGTACGATCGGGGCTACTGCAGATACAAGGTGCCTTTACCAACATATCCATTTGAGCGCGAGCGCTGCTGGTATAAAGAGCAGGATGAAAATATGCCTGATGCGGCGCTATCCTCGGATTCTGTATCTGAAGAGGTGCCAAACCGAAGCCTGGATGCAGGAGAGGGCAGTTCTACTGAGTTGGATGGTGGCGATATTCTCGTGCGAGAAAAGCTGTTCACCGTCGACCAGCCAGTAATGCGGGATCATGTTGTTCTTGGAAAACCGGTTTTACCTGCGGCAGCTTATATGGACATGGTGCTCGCAGTATTCTCGGAATATACAGACACGTCTGTGCTTTGCCTGGAGAGCATGATTGTTGCCACAACATTTGAATTGAATTCCAGTGGGACGAACTTGGCACGAGTCACCGTGGATACCCAATGCCCCAATAATGGATGTTATCCGTTCCGGGTCAGTAGCCGGGAGATACCGGTTCATGCTGTTGGTGAAATAAAAACTATTTCTAACGGGGTTCTCCCTGAGAATCTCGATCTGGCAGGTATCAGAAATCGCTGTGAGCAGAATATAGCTGTCGAAGATATCTATGCCCGTTATGCGGATACAGGTATAGATTACAGAGGAAGTTTTCGTTCGATATCGTGGTTGAGGCGAAACGAAATTGAGGCACTGGCTTGTCTGGAGCTATTCGATGGCACCAGGCGGGAAGAGGAGGATATTCACCGTACGGTGGTAGTAGATGGCGCTTTGCAGGTGTTGGGCGCCTTTTATCTGGATGCTGGAATGAGTGGCACCTATCTTCCGTTTTCTATTGAGAAGGTAACCGTATTTTCCAGGCTTCCTGCAAGGGTTTATTGCTATTTCAGTGTTTCAGGCAAATCTCCGCAGTACAAGCCAGGAGATGAATTATGCCAGGGCAATCTGGTGCTAACTGATGACAAGGGCCGGGTGGCTGTACAACTTGACGGTGTCTCAATTAAACGGGTTAAAAATACTGGTAATACTATGAATGAAATTCGGCCTCATCTGCAGGAAATTACGTCTAACAGTACTGCTGTCAGCGGTAAGGCCGATGATTCACCCAGCCTTATTCATCGTGCGGACTGGCGACCCTTACCCATTGGTGCACCGGCCGAACACTCAGGCGCTAAGACATGGCTGGTGTTGGTGGATGAAGCTGGCATTGGCGATGCGTTGATGAAACTGCTGGGTGAGCGTGGTGATATCTGTATAGCAGTCACCATTGCCGATAAATTCTCTGAGGTGGGTGGGGCATATTGCATTGCTCAAGGAACCCCTGGTGATTACCAACTGCTTGTTGAGGATCTTTCGGCAAAGGGGATTACACCTACCGGTATTATTCATATATGGGGCACCGGTGGAGCGGAGCACAGGTCCGGGCTGGCGGGCCTGGAGGAAAACCTTGGGAGAGGCGTCTACAGTTTATTTTATTTGACTCAATCGTTAACAGCACAATTCAGAGAAACACTGGAATTCTGGGTAGTGACAAGTCACGGGCAACCCGTAGAGGGGCGTGGTGATAAGTACGTGCATCCGGACCAATCCGCGCTTTGGGGTCTGGCCAAGGTCATACCTAAAGAATATGCAAGGGTGCGTTGTGCAGGTGTTGATTTAGATGCATCAGGGCGTAACCCGCGTGAACTGGCCGAAACCCTGTGTAGGGAAATAAGCGCGTCGCCAAGCGATCATGATTTTGAATCATGGGTCGCCTACCGGGGGAATGAGCGCCTGGTTGCAACCTTGATACCAGTGGCGGGTATTGAGAACAGGGGGCTTTTGCCGCTGCGCGAGAATGGCGTCTATTTAGTGACTGGCGGTCAGGGCGGGGTTGGTCTGGAAATCGCCAGGTTTATTGCAAGCAATGTGAAATCCCGCCTGGTTCTGTTAAACAGGTCGCCGCTCGATGAAGTGCGTCATCCGGATCGAGTGGCAGGTGTTCGTGCCCTGGAATCAATGGGTGCAGAAGTCATGGCAGTATCTGCGGATGTGTCGGACTTTGAGGCAATGAGCCAGCTTGTTGAAGAGATAAAGCGCCGCTGGGGACCTGTCAATGGTGTTGTGCATTCAGCCGGCATTCTAAAGGACGGGCTGATACCAAATATGGATTACTCGCATTTCTCCGATGTGCTCAGGCCGAAGGTGCAGGGTACGTGGGTATTGGACGAGGTGACTCATAGCTGTTCACCAGACTTTTTCGTGATGTGCTCATCAATGGTTACTTATATTGCGCCGATGGGTCAAAGCACTCATGTTGCAGCATGTGCTTTTGAGGATTCTTTTGCGCTGTACCGCACAGCGGTACGGGGGTTAAAGACACTATGTATTAACTGGGGGCTATGGGGTGATACGGGGGTTGTGTCGTCACCGCGGTACAAGGAAGCCCTGGAAGCACAGGGTGTCTATGCAATGAGTAACGAAGAAGGTATAGCCGGTTTTGCCTGGGCGCTCAGCTCCGGGCTAAGTCGTGTTGTTTGCGGTGCTGTCGGCATAGCAGATGGGGGAGAGAGTGAGGCTGTCGAATATGGTCTTCCACAGCAGGCATTTTCTGATCCTGATCGCATAGATAATACGGAGATAAAGAATATGACGCCAGAGGCTGGTAGAGGGCTGGGCCAACAGATAGAAGAAGTGCCGGAGAAAACCAAAAGTGGAGAAAGGGCCTTTATACAAAATGTATTGGATCAGTTATGCACAGCATACATAGGCAAGTCCCTTCTGAATTTAGGGTGGAAGCCGCAGGTGGGGGAGCAATTTTCTGTTCAAATGCTAGCTCGTGACCTTAACGTGGTGACACCTCATCACAGGTTGCTAGGGCGCTTTCTACAAATATTAGCAGAAGATGGAATCTTGCAAAAAAAAGGCGATATGTGGGAAGTGTTTCAAATACCGGCCGCAGCGAATCCAAGTGTGCAGTGTATTAAGCTGCTTGATGAATATCCACAACACAGGCTGGAGCTGTTGCTCGTTGCGCATTGTGCAGAAAAACTGGTAGAGACAATGCGTGGAGAACTGGAGGCATTGGAAGTTTTGTTCCCAGGTGGGTCAACGAAAAAACTTGAAGAACTTTACGAATGCTCGCCATATTTTTCAAGTGGCAATAAGCTTCTTGTAACGACTATCAGCTCGATGCTGGATAAAATACCTCATGACCGCCCTGTCAAAATACTGGAGGTCGGGGCGGGAACAGCGGCAACCACGGCATGTTTATTACCCCTTCTTGAAGGGAGACGGGCAGAATATGTATTTACTGACCTGTCTAATCTGTTTCTGCGAAACGCGGCGCAAAGGTTTTCTGCGCATTCGTTTGTCAGCTATCAATTGTTCGATGCTGAAAAAGACCCGGGCATTCAGGGGCTCGTTGAACGGGATTTTGACATTGTTGTAGCAGCTCACGCGTTACATGCGACTAAAGATATAAGCAATTCACTGTCAAATATTTATCCGTTGGTAAAGCCGGGTGGTGCTATGTTGCTGGTGGAAAGCATTCAGCGTCAACGTTGGAAAGACATCGTGTTTGGGATGACCGATGGATGGTGGCATTTTACAGATATAGATGTGCGACCAGATTACCCAATACTGGAGATGGACACGTGGAGGACCGTGCTTGAGAAAGTGGGGTTCTCAGATATAGAAGGTGTATTTTCCAATGAGGCACTGGCTAAGGAACAGGGTGTAATCATCGCTCGCACCCCTGTGCATGAAGTAATGTTTTCCGAAAAACCAGCAAGAATATCCGCTAAAAAGCCGCGTCGTGAAAATCTCTACGAGGAGATACCTGAGGGTGCAGGAAAGCGATTAAATGGATCTTTGGAGAGATGGGTTCAGCAGCAGTTGATTACGCAAATAGCACAGTCATTGAGAGTACCCGATGAAAGGATCCATAAAGATAGAAGCTTTAGTGACATGGGGGTGGATTCTTTAATCGGAGTAGAGATTATTGGGGCGCTGAAAAAGAATCTGGCAATCCCGTTAGCACCTACCCTGTTATTCGAGTATTCGACTATCGAAGTGCTTGGCGCGCATCTAATCGATAAATACGAAAAAGAGCTGCGGCAGCGTGGTGAATCATATCCTGTTTCATCACATCGTGAAGAAATGTCTTGCAAAGAGCCATGCGCAGCTACAGTAAATAGTGCGCAGGAGAAGAGTCTGCAAATACCTGTGCATTTGCACAATGGAGGAAGAGCTGAGAAGCCCGATGAAGACTTGACGCACTGGGTGTCATCAACGATATCCAGTCATATCGCGCGTTCGTTAAGGGTGCCATTGGAGCGTCTTAAAATTGATCGGAATTTCTCTGAAATGGGCATAGATTCGCTTGTGGGAGTAGAGATAATAGGGATGCTGAAGAAGGAATTTGGTATTGGTTTGGCGCCTACACTATTGTTTGAGCATCCAACGCTCGATCAACTAACTTTGAATATCGTACAGCAAATTGAAAATCAACCGGACTCGCCAATACGGTCCAGGTTCAACGGGGGTGGAGGAAATGCGTCCGGCGTTGGAGTTGAGCATCCGCAAGGTGAGGTGGTCGTTATTAATAAGGTGTCTAGTGAGCAACGTACAGCGGAAATGTCAGAAAATACGGTGGATTATACTCCTGATCATCAATCCTGGTTGATAGGTAAAGTGAAAACACAGTTAGCGAACTCGTTGCGCGTTCCAGAGCAGCGTATCTCATCCAACAGGAGCTTTGTAGAGTTAGGCGTTGATTCTCTTGTCGGAGTGGAAATCGTCGGTGCACTAAAGAAGGAACTGGGTATACCGTTAGGACCAACGATCCTGTTTGAGTACCCTAATGTACAAGATCTGGCGATGTATATTTACAATAATTTCACTGAGCAATTAGGGTTCGATAAAGAGACGCAGCCAGTTACATTGCAAGAAAACAAGGTGGACGAAAGTGTTATTGATTCACCAGAGCCAGAGGTTCTGTTTGTACCCGAGGGTGAGATGGAATTCCCGCCACCTGAAGTGCTTTTGCAGCTGTACGATCAATTGTCGGGTTACTGTCAACGCACCGTAGACAATGCGGCCTCCTATGCCGAAGCAAATAGCCTGATTGTTCAACTGTCAGCAACGCATGGCAACTGATGGTCAACTACAGGGACATTTTACGTAAGCAAATTGTGGAGCGTCGCCAGGGGGCGTGCGACACAGCACAGGTGCGGCCAGAAGATATTGCTGTAATAGGGATGGCTGCCCGGTTCCCGGGTGCGCCGGATATCGGTACATTCTGGAAACTTCTGGTTGAGGGTAGAGAAGGGATTACGGAAATACCACGAGCCCGCTGGGACTGGCGCGATTACTATGATAAGGATGCTGATGCGCCAGATAAAGCCTACAACAGGTGGGGCGGATTTTTGGAGGATATCGACCAGTTCGATCCATTCTTTTTTAATATCTCTCCCAAAGAAGCGCTCCTTATGGATCCGCAGCAAAGGCTGTTTCTTGAAGTGGCCTGGCGGACGTTAGAGCATGCGGGATATGCGGGAGATGCGTTAGCGGGTAGTGAAACGGGGGTATTTGCCGGCTGCACGAATAGCCATTATTCAAGACAATATGACTTGGTAGAAGAGCAGGAAGACCACTATATATCGACAGTAGGAAACTGGAATGCAGTGCTGCCGAATCGAGTGTCATATTTTTTTGATTTTCGCGGGCCTTCTGTCCTGGTAGACACACTGTGTTCCTCTTCTCTGGTTGCATTACACCTCGCCTGCCAGAGTCTGCGCAGTCAGGAATGTGGGGCAGCGCTGGTCGGGGGTGCGAATCTTATATTGTCCCCGGAGCACTATATAGCAGGGTCAAAACTGAAAGCGCATTCTCCAGATGGCAGGTGTAAGGCGTTTGACCACCGGGCAAATGGATTTACCTCAGGGGAAGGTGTTGCCGCGTTGTTACTTAAACCGCTCAATAAAGCCATTGAGGATCGCGATACTATTTATGGCCTGGTGAAGGGTTCTGCAGTGAATCATGATGGGCGAACCAACGGTATTATGGCGCCAAATCCGGGTTCACAGTCACGTGTGATCGAGCGGGCTCTGCGTGATGCAAACGTTAGTGCAGATTCCATCGGCTATGTAGAGTGTCATGGGACAGGTACCCGCCTGGGAGACCCGATAGAAATAGAGGGACTCAGCCGGGCATTTCGGAAACAGACAGACCGCAATCAATGTTGTGCGATAGGTTCGGTAAAAACCAATATCGGGCATCTTGAGGCGGCGGCTGGTGCGGCGGGCCTTGTCAAGACAATATTGTCACTCTATAACACGCAGATTCCTCCCAGTATTAACTATGAAAGGCAAAACTCCCATATAAGCTTTGAGGAGACGCCGTTCTACGTCAATACAGAATTGAAGCATTGGACATCGCGCGAGCCGAGGAGAGCTGGCGTTAGCTCGTTTGGTTTGAGTGGCGTAAATGCGCACGTAATATTACAGGAGGCGCCCGCCATAGATCAGGTGCCGCAACTGGACAGGAGTGCATACCTGCTGGTTGTATCGGCGCGCACTAAAAGCGCACTTGGCACGCTGTTGTTACGTTATCGCGATTATATAAAGGTAAACAGCAACGTATCGTTAGGCGATCTATGCTGGACGGCCAGTGTGGGGGCGGGTAATTACAAATATAGAGTGGCAATTGTGGCGGAATCCAAACCAGACTTGATTACGAAACTGGGGAGTATTTCAGAATCACCGCAGCAGCAGTGCGAGAACTTCCGAAATGTCTACTACGGTGAGACGGGCATAACGACAGTTTCTCAGATAGAAACGTCGTTATCGGAACTGGACAGGTGCGCAGAGCGCTACGTGCAGGGAGAGGGTGTGGACTGGCCTCTCCTGTACGAAGGTGAGTGTTTCAAGCATGTTCCATTGCCGGCGTACCCTTTTGAAACAAAAAGGTATTGGCCAGAAGGTGAAGAGGGTTCATCGGTGTCTGCACAAATAGAATCCGATACGCTTCGACGACTACCCTGTCCTCACCCGCTTTTGGGCCAGCAAAATAACAGTATTCATGCAGACACCGGGTAAGAACGGCCTTGCAGGTGTACTGGAAGGATAGCAGTAAGGAATGAAGTGAGGGTTTCATGTCAGCTCTACCAGAAGACCAAAGAATCGTATTTGAAGTACAACTTGATGCCCGGCAAATCCCTTTTCTGTCGGAGCACCGGTGGCGCGGTGTTTCGACAGAGGCGTGGTCGGGTGGGTTGAGTGAACCCAAATCTGGCATTGTTGTGCCTGGTACAGCTTACCTTGACATGGCATTGGCGGCAGCAATTGAGATATTCGGGGAAGAGGCGATTTGTGTACAGGACATTGAATTCCATCAGGCATTGTTTCTGCCGGAAGTGGGTGGGAAGACTGTTCAGATGCGGTTGATGCCCAGGGGTGCTTTTGCTGTTGACTTCGATGTGGTGAGCGTGTTGCTCGGTAGTTCTGGAGTGCCAGTGAGTTTTACGAAGCACGTTTCAGGGAAGATATCGCTGCTAACCGGGGGTGCTGCGCACAATGAAGCAATAGCGACACTAAAAGAAGTGCGCAGCCGCTGCAAAACGCCTGTCACCAAGGCGGAACACGATATGGAATTCAAAAATCGCGGCTTTGATTACGGGCCAAGTTTCAAGGTTGTTGCTCAACTTTGGCAGGGCAAGGATGAAGCTGTTGGAGAAATAACACTTGATGCAGAGCTGCAAAAAGACGCATCACGATATTACATGCATCCGGGTGTGCTCGATTCATGTTTCCAGGTAGGAGGGAGTGCTCTTCCATCGTCGCTTCGTCATGAAGCCTTTATTCCTGTCAGTATAGAAAACTATCAATTGTTTTCTCGCCCGACTGCTCGTATGTGGTCGCATGTCTATCAGGTGCAAGTCACACATTCTGACGAAAACAAGATTACTGTGGGCGTCACGATATATAGCGATACCGGCAGGATTATAGCAACTGTTCCCCGGTTGCACGTGAAGCGTATAGAGCGTGGTGCGCTAACCAGAAAGGAATCATCCAATAACTACGCCAATGCAATGTACCGGGTTTGCTGGAAACGTGAAGATGCCATTATCAAATACAGTGGCGAAGGGAGGCAGGAACCCGGGGCGTGGTTGATTTTTGCCGATCATTCTGGTGTTGGTGAGAAATTGGCTGACCACCTGTTCAGAAGTCGCCGCTTACCATCAATTCTGGTATACGCCGGTGATGAGCTATGTCTGGGTGATGAGGGGCATATTACTGTTGTTCCGGGAGTAGAGGAGCATTTGCAGGCACTGTTTGAACAACTCAAAAATAATATTACACCCGTCACGAAACTGGTATACCTGTGGGGCTTGGATAACATCGTAGACTTGTCGGTGAGTGATGGGTTGCAAGATACAGCGACTCAGACGGGTGTGTATACAGTTGTGCAATTACTGCGCATGATGAGCAGGTACCGTTCATCGTTGACGCCTTGCCTGTGGTTGGTAACAAGAGGCCTACAAGCAAAAGAAAAAATACCAGATAGCGCTCTTCTGCAATACCCTCTTTGGGGACTGGGCCGGGCAATTGCACAGGAAGTCCCTGGTTCATGGGGTGGGTTAGTGGACCTGGATTTGAGCGCATCAGACAATGATGTGGAAAACCTGATCCACGAAATAACAAATCCTGCCAGTGAAAATCAGGTCGCTTATCACAATAAGATGCGCTATGTCGCACGCCTTTCCAAAATGGGAATGGAGATAGCACCACAGAGAAACATTCAATTGGATTCGAATAGCACCTATATCATCACAGGAGGACTCGGTGGTTTAGGGAGGCAGTTGCTTGTTTGGTTGGCTCAGCGCGGTGCCCGACATCTCGTCATTATTACTCGTACGCCACTCGTAGATAAAAGCTATCGGAACGACGAATCGGATGGGGCGGAACGAGATCGTAAATCAGAGGTGATCCAGACGCTTGAGCGGGAGGGTGTCAACCTCCATATCATGGTGGGGGATGTGGAGGATAAGGGCCGTCTCGCGGATATATTCAGGACTGTCCGTAAAAAACTTCCACCTTTGAAGGGAATATTTCACGCAGCCGGCGTGCTGGATGACGCACCTCTGAATGCTATGAATCGCCAGCGACTTGCGAAAGTAATGGAACCGAAAATAAAGGGAGCGTGGAACCTGCACACACTATCGCTCGACTGTGAGCTGGAGTTCTTTATCCTGTTTTCATCGATAGCCTCTGTGCTTGGTTCTCCCGGACAGTCGAACTATTGTGCTGCAAATGCATTTCTTGACGGACTGGCCAGATACCGTTGTGGCCGAAATTTACCCGCAGTCAGCATTAACTGGGGACCGTGGGCCGGAGAGGGAATGACCGAATCTATAGACCTCGATAGATTGGTTAATCTCGGTTTGCATACCCTCGATCCTGATAGTGATTGGCATTTTCTTGATATTGCCATGACATCGAAAGAAGTCGGACCAGTTATCGTGCGTATGGACTGGGGGGTATTTTCGAAAAGCCAGGTTGTCATGCCTGTCTCGCGATTTGTGGAAGAGCAGATCCTGGGCGGCCACAGCCCTTCTGTAGATAACAGTGAAGAAGCTGCTGCACGTGGATATACAAAATCAACCACCGTGACTGACGCACAACCAACCGAGCATACATTGGATCAATGTTATAGGTTGGTAAATGATGAAGTGGTGGTGGTATTGGGGTTGGGTGCTGGGCAGAGACTAGACATTGATGAACCGCTTATTAATTACGGTTTTGAATCGCTGATGGCGTTACGCCTGAAGAATAATCTGGAAAACAAGATCGGTAGACCATTGCCCAACACACTGGCATATGACTATCCCTCAATTAAGGAGATCTCCACATACCTGAGCAGTCTGTTCACGCAAAGGGACCCCGGGGGAGTATCGGGGGTGGAATTAGTTACCAGTAATAATGATATGGAACAAATATTAGAACTTCTTTTGGAAGTTGAAAGCGTTCAAGACGATAAGTATAAGGCGCAAACCTGATGGTATTCAGGCGGTTTTGCGTAAACAACAATGGAGCGTAGGCAATGAATGAGTTGGCGGACCGGATAAAAAGACTTACGCCGGAAAAACGTGCTGCGTTTGAATGTAAGCTCAAAGAAAAGGGAATAAATGCTTCGCTTCATGCGCTGACAGACCGCGACCCATCCGAAACAGGTGGAATCTGTCGCAATAATGTACCCAGTGAACCTGTTGCCATTATTGGTATGGCTTGCCGATTCCCGGGGGGGAGTAATCCGGAGAAGTTCTGGAGTTCGCTCCATAATGGCGTGGACTGCATTTCCGAAATCCCCGCAGACAGGTGGGACGTTGACGCCTATTACGATCCGGATCCTACAGTAAAAGGGAGGATGAATACGCGCTGGGGCGGGTTTATTAACGATATCGCCGAGTTTTCACCCTCGTTTTTCAGGATTACTCCCTATGAAGCAGAACGGATGGACCCTCAACAAAGAATTCTGCTGGAAGTCGCGTGGGAAGCGCTGGAATCGTCAGGATACGCATCAGAACGTTTGCGAGGCAGTCAAACAGGAGTATTCATAGGTATATCAACGAATGACTACCTGGATCTACAATTTTCCGATCCCATGTATGTAGATGGATATGCTGGAACTGGAAATGCGCGCTCCATAGCTGCAAATCGTTTGTCATATATCTTCGATCTTCGTGGGCCAAGTTTTATCGTTGATACCGCGTGCTCATCATCGATAGTCGCTTTGCATGAAGCATGTTCAAGTTTACGTGAAGGCGATTGCGAGATGGCGGTCGTTGGTGGTGTAAATTTGATGTTGTCGCCGGAAACAATGATGACGTTTTCACAGGCCAGAATGTTATCACCGGATGGCAGGTGTAAGACATTCGATGCTTCAGCAAACGGATACGTACGAGGCGAGGGGGCTGGAATTATCATTCTTAAACGCCTCTCGCAGGCCTTGGCAGACCATGACCAGGTGCTTGCCATAGTACGCGGATCTGCACTAAATCAAGATGGGATGAGTAATGGGCTGACGGCGCCGAATGGACGAGCGCAACAGCGCGTAATGCGTGCTGCTTTGCGAAAGGCTGGTATAAAACCGGAAGAAGTGGATTACATTGAGGCGCATGGTACCGGGACTCCACTCGGAGACCCGATTGAAGTACAGGCATTGCACGAGGTATTAGGAGAAGGCAGAGGTGAAAACAGGCGTTGCTATTTAGGTTCGGTGAAAACAAATGTTGGTCATGCAGAAGCGGCTGCGGGGATCGCCAGTTTGATAAAAGCGGTTCTGTGCTTTCAACATGATGAAATTCCACCCCATCTTCACTTCAAAAACATCAATCCAAAATTGAAGGATTTCGTAGATATTTTTGATATCCCTACTACTCCGATACCCTGGCCGAAAGGTGACAAGGCAAGAATTATTGGGGTGAACAGTTTTAGTTTCGGCGGTGCAAATGCGCATGTAGTGCTGGAAGAGCCTCCCCAGATTAAATTTGAAAGAACCGGGGAAGAGCGCGATATCCAATTAATGACCTTGTCGGCAAGGACAGATACGGCTCTCAAGGCACTGGCAAGTCGCTATATAGAGAACCTGAATAGTAATAAGAATGTCGCTATTGCAGACCTTTGCTATAGCACCAATACAGGCCGATGCGCGTATGAAAAGCGATTGGCAATTTGTGCTGAAACAACCCGGGAGATTGCCGGCGCTCTAAAGAATTACGTTGATGGAACACCCGATGAGCGTGTCCGCTATGGTCAAGTTCCGACAAATGAGCGTAAAAAAATTGTATTTCTTTTTACCGGTCAAGGATCTCAATATCCCGATATGGGAAAAGGATTGTATGAATCTCATCCTGGTTTTCGTCGTTCAATGGACCGGTGCGCGGAGATCGCCCGCCCGCTACTGAATGAAAACCTCCTGGAACATATATATCCGAGTGACCGAAGTAATGCACGCCTTAACGAAACCACAATTACCCAGCCTGCGTTATTTGCCCTGGAATATTCACTTGCCAGGATGTGGATATCCTGGGGAATCAAGCCGGATGCGGTACTGGGGCATAGTCTTGGTGAATATGTGGCGGCTTGTATAGCAGGGGTATTCACCCTTGAGCAGGCATTGGAATTGGTTATTGCACGGGCCAGGATTATGGGGGGGTTGCCGAAAGGCGGCGCCATGGCGGCTGTTATGACTGGCGAGGACAAGATAAAGATGCTGCTCGCAGAGCATCATGAGCAGGTTGCCATTGCTGCATACAACGGCCCTGCTTTGTTAACGCTATCAGGAGAGCAGCAAGCGCTTGATAAAATACTCGGTACCCTGGAGATAGAAGGTGTTAATTACCAGAGACTTTCCGTATCGCATGCCTTTCACTCCCCTTTAATGCAACCCATGGTTGCAGATTTCAAAATAGAGCTTGACCGTGTTTCCTATGTGGAGCCTAAAGTACCTTTGGTGTCCAACGTTACCGGGAGATGGATGGGAAGAGGAGATGGCTGTTCGGAGTATTGGATCAACCACGCTCTTTCACCTGTTCGTTTTTCACAGAGCATGGAGTTTCTGGTAGAACAGGGTTTCGAATTGTTCATGGAAATTGGGCCAAAAGCGACCCTCAGTGGCATGGCGAGAGAGCTGCTTCCGGAGGATGCCGCGTTATTACCATCACTTATGCCAGGTGGTTCGGGATGGGGTTCATTGTTATCTACCCTAAGCCAGCTATATACGAGCGGTATTAATCCGGACTGGATTGGCTATGACCGGGAATACTCGCGTTATAGAGTCCCATTGCCAAGCTATCCGTTTGAGAGGCAGCGCTGTTGGCTGGACGAAATAGAAAATGCGTTGAAAGAAAATTCAAAAGAGAAACACCGGGCAGTAAAGTTGTCAGGTTCGAGCGGAAATAATGACCGTATATTTTCACTTCTGTCTGACGCCGATACCGATGTAGCAGGGTCGGAGATAGTAATCAGGAAACGTTTTAGTTCGGACGACAAGATCGTGAAGGATCACTGCATAGGTGGCGAATCCGTCGTGCCAGCTGCCGCGTACATGACGATGGCTATGGAAGCGGCGCAGAAGTATGCAAAATGGCCATCATGCGAGTTGAGTCGTTGTGTTATCACAACACCATTGCCCATTTCCAGGAAAAGCCAACCCGAAGTTACCATGACGTTGGACATGGCGCAGGCAGATGATGGGGTTGCCAGCTACCGAATAACAAGTTCCCTGTTGCCGCCAGGCAGTACCAGGATGCATGATAATAAAGTGACGGAGATTCCCGGCAGTGAGTCGTATCAGCTCGTTTCTAAAGTACCCGGGAACATTGATAGTCTTTTCCTTGAACCCGGTCACAGGGGGCAACCAAGCCCGAATGAGGTGGAGATAGAAGTCTTTGCCGCCGGCTTGAATTTCATGGACCTCATGAATGTACTCGGGCTATTGCCAACAGATTCAATAACGTCCACCCCATTAGGCACAGAGTGTTCCGGTAAAATTGTGCGTATTGGGAGCGACGTGCAGACACTCCAGGTGGGCGACGAAGTAATCGCTTCGACCTTGCGGGCGTCGGCGTATGCGAGGTATGTGATTGCGCCAGAATCATTAACTGTTATAAAACCGGAACACATCGCATTCGATCAGGCAGCATCGATCCCAACAGTATTTCTTACATCATATTATTGTCTTGTGCATGTGGCGCGTCTAAAAGAGGGTGAGAGTATTTTAATTCACTCCGCATCCGGGGGTGTCGGACTGGCGGCTATACAAATAGCGAAGCAGATTGGTGCAGAGATATACGTGACTGCAGGCAGTAAAGAGAGAAGGCAATACCTGGAAACACTAGGCGTCCATCACATAATGGATTCCAGGACTTTTGACTTTGCAGAAGAAATCATGCAAAAGACGGAGGGTAAAGGTGTTGACGTAGTTCTGAATTCCTTGTCAGGAGATTACATCCCCAAGACAATGTCTGTGCTGGCTGCGTACGGTCGGTTTATAGAGATTGGTAAAACAGATATATATAGCAATTCGAAACTCGATCTTTATCCGTTCAGAAACAACTTATCCTATTTCGCAGTCGATCTTCATAAATTGGCACAGGAACGCCCGTGGTACGCCCAGGGGATATTTAAAGAATTAATGGAATACTTTGAGCAATCAATTTATCAGCCGTGCCCTACGGAAGTGTATTCTATCTCTAGTGCATCTGAAGCATTTCGGTACATGGCACAAAGAAAACATATAGGGAAAATTGTTCTGACGATGCGGGACCTGAGTAAGCCTGTTGTGCATGCGAGTGGCCGTATACTGAACAGTAAAACCTATAACAATAACAAATCGATTGATATCGGGCCGGTCGTGGCGCGCTGCCAGCGTGAAATTGATGCAAAGGAAATCTACGAGACCTTTAGTCAAATCGGAATAAGCTATGGGCAGAACTACAGGACAATAAGACAGTTTAAAAGAGGTGAGACAGAGGCTATAGCGCTATTACAATACCCTTCGAGTCAATCAGAGAGGTCAGCATCTGATCCGGTGTCATTGTCGATACTTGATGGGGCGTTACAGGTTCTGGGGGCGCTGTTTTTCTATCCAGGTATGGGGGAATATATGTATGTTCCCTTTGCTGTCGAAACCATAAGAATTCATAAAGAGTTGCCAACAAGCATTCACTGCTATGTGGAGGCGACTGATGGAATAGGTGAAACAAATGAAAGTACTGCACAGCGTACAGGGTCCGTAACACTGTTCGATGAGGATGGTAGGGTTTTAGCCGAGATGTCAGGCGTAAAAATTCGGCGCATGCCATCAAGGCTTTCTGCAAGTGAAGACGTGGTTGATGACCCGGCACGAGCCCCACAAGCGAAAAGAGGCGCCATCAGCCCCACAGCCAACTATGTTGAGTCAGACTCAAATGAAGAAAAAGTAAAAATCTGGCTAAATGATCTGTTGAAGAAAAAAGTGTCAAAGTACCTGAGACAAGAGTCAAGCCAGATATCGACTCACGAAAGTCTTATAGGTTTGGGGTTGGAGTCACTCATGGCCGTAGATATTGTTGGTCAAATGAATGAAATGCTCGGCCTCACACTGGAGCCGACAAGCATGTTCGAATACTCGACAATCGAGCAGTTAACAGGCCATATCTATACGGAATACGGCGAGCAAATAATAAGAAAGTTCAAACTGTCAGGGCAGGAAGAGAATCAGGGTGACCAGGGAAATACAAGCAGGGTTCTTCTTAAAGAAAGTCTGGCTGCTGATAACAATGATGAAAAGCAACAATTACCAACCTGGCTGCAAAACTGTGCAATGGAAAAAATTTCGCGTTACCTGAGACAGGATCCATCGACTATATCGCCACACGAGAGTTTGATCGATATGGGGCTGGAATCACTGATGGCCGTAGACATCATTACCCAGCTTAATGAAGAGCTTTCGTTGGCGTTAGAGCCAACAAGTATGTTTGAGCATCCGACTGTGGCTGAGTTGGTTGAGTATATTATTGCGGAGAACGAGACTCATCTACTGAAACAGCAAGCGAAGATGAGGAGCGCGGGTATGTTGGAGGCTGCGGTACCTGATGACGAGACACCTGTGCGAGCGGTTAATCGGCAGTCTGGTGTTCCGGGAGGTGACGGTCTGGATGGGGGGGCGCAAAGAGCTGGCATGCGTCTGAAGCATAGAATGTTTCGTGGCCAGACGGATTTATAAGAATAAGAGGAACGGTGTAATGAGTGAGAAAGCTGGACATTCGGGAGATGATATTGCCGTAATTAGTATGGCGGGACGTTTCCCGGGCGCTAATGATATCAGCCAGTTCTGGAAAAATCTGTGCAATGGTGTCGATTCGATTTCTAATTTTACGGAAGAGGATTTGCTTGCAGCTGGTGTGGACCCTTTGCGTCTTAAAGAACCTGACTATATAAATGCGGCAGGGGTGATTGAGAATATCGAATATTTTGATGCTCAGTTCTTCAATATAAGTCCAAAAGAAGCCAGGTTACTCGACCCACAACGGCGATTATTCCTGGAGTGCGCCTGGGAAGCACTCGAAAACGCAGGATATGCGCCGGGTAGTTATAATGGTTATACGGGCGTTTTTGCTGGAGCAAACATGAGCACATATCTGCTCTGCAATCTGATGCCGGGCCTGCAACTCAAACCACCTTTAAGTGATTTTCGCCTATACGTTGGAAACGATAAGGACTTTTTTTCAACCTACGTGTCGTACAAGTTTGACCTTAAAGGCCCGAGCGTATCCGTGCAGACTGCCTGTTCCAGCTCGCTGGTTGCTGTGCATATGGCCTGCCAGAGTTTGTCCGATGGGCAGTGTGATATGGCCCTGGCTGGCGGTGTCGGTATATTTCATCCGCAAAAGTCGGGCTTCCCTGCCGATGACATGGTTATATTCTCACGAGATGGTTGCTGTAGAGCCTTCGATGCAGATGCGTCTGGAACAGTTCTCGGTAATGGCGTAGGTATTGTGGTTCTAAAACGGCTTGATGATGCCCTGGCCGATCAGGATTACATTCATGCTGTAATCAAAGGAACCGCCATTAATAATGATGGTACGGACAAGGTGGGGTATACAGCACCCAGTGTGCAGGGCCAGGCAGAAGTGATAGCGGAAGCGCTCGCAGTATCAGGTACAGCCCCAAAAGAGATTGGCTACATAGAAACCCATGGAACTGGAACATCGGTTGGAGATCTGATCGAATTTACTGCACTCATGCGCGCTTTCGGCCCAATATCAGATGATAAGCACTCATGCGCCATAGGATCCGTAAAGACAAATATTGGTCACTTATGGTCTGCAGCCGGTATTGCAGGTTTTATCAAGGCTGTACTAACAGTAGAGCATGGATCTATACCGCCGAGTCTTAACTATGTTAAACCTAACCCGAATATCAATTTCAGAAATAGCCCGTTTTATGTAAATACAACCCTTTCAGATTGGCCGCTCAATGGTCCAAGAAAGGCATGTATAAGTTCATTCGGCATCGGCGGAACAAATGCGCATGTTGTGATAGAAGAAGCACCCGGTCACGCCTGTGAATCCCGGGCAGGGAATCTGCCTTTCCAGATTTTGACACTTTCGGCTAAGTCGGAAGAGGCGCTTGAAGCATTGGCGCAGAGGTATGTCGGGTTCCTGCAAGAGGGTCCGCAACAGGAATATGTGGATGTTTGTTATACAGCGAGTACAGGGCGTGCTCATTTCGAAAGACGAATGGCGATTGTTGCGCAGTCCGGTGGTACGGCCCTGAGCAAGCTGGAACAGCATCTGGCCGGTGACAAAGGGGAGATATTTGAGAATAGCGGTAAAACGTCGCTCGATCATCTGAAGCTGGCATTTATTTTCCCCGATCGTGTGGCTGTACCCGAGTCTGAAGATATGATTGAGGAGCTCTATCATACGCAACCGGCTTTCAGGGATGCGCTCGATAAATGCAGGCAATGGTCTACCGACCATTTGGGCGTCCCGATTCCGTTAATACCGCTCGAAGACTGTAGTGTCAATGCGTTGACCGATCAAATGGCCTGCAGGGTGATCACTGCATTTGCCGTACAGTACTCGTTGGCAATGATGTGGGTATCCTGGAGGGTAATGCCAGATGCTGTCACAGGAGTGGGGACGGGCGAATATGTTGCAGCATGTGTTGCAGGAATTTTCAGTCCTGAAGACGCATTAGCCCTTTTGGCAAGGGAAGCGCAGCCAGACCAGTCGCCCGGTGGCTTGCACGATGTGATTTTTAGACAACCAGGCATTAAATATGTCTCATGTTATCGACCGGAGCCAGGTGCAACGTCCGATGTGGCGAACTCAGACTACTGGTGTAAGCGACGTGATACTACGCAACATCACGCCCAGGCTATAGAGCGTTTGAGGGAAGCAGGTATTGATACGCTGCTCCGGTTAGCCGATAACGGTTCAAATTTAGTGAGGCGGGTTGGTGATGCGCCACTAAACAGAGAGGATAGTGTACAACTGTTCAATGCTATTGATGAAGAGCAAAGCACGCGGGAAAGCCTGGCCAATAGCCTGGCGTATTTGTACGCAGGTGGGATAAACGTTGAATGGAAGTCGGTTTATAGTGATTGTCGGGGTTATAGGGTGGCTGTACCAACCTATCCCTTCCAGAGGTCACGGTACTGGGTAGATAGAGAGCCAGAGTCGCAAGCATCTTCTCTGCCAAAATCAAACCAACCTGCAGCATATGGGGGTTTGCTGAAAATGAGAAGGGTTCGATCACCTCTCAGGGAAATCCAGTTTGAATTTAACCTGAGTAACGAGTGGTTGGATGCGTGCGAGCCAGGAAATGGGGGGCAGTGGAATGAAGTGCCGATGCCGCCATATATGGAGTACGTGCAATATGCAGCGAAAGAAGCGTTTGGCAAAGGGCGGTATGAATTCATAGATATAGCCATAGAATCCAATGCGTCGTTAATTTTTGAACAAGACCAGCTTTGCTCGCTTATTTTAACATCAAGCGGTGAGGGAGTAGGTTCGTTTCAGATATTCGCCCTGGACACAGAATTTGCACAGGATGATTCAACCGAAGCCTCGTGGAGGTTGTTGTGTACTGGCAAGTGTGTGCGCAAGCGGATAGCAGAACAGCATTATAGCAGTACGGGTGCTATCGCCGCAGTTCAGTCGCGGTGCAAGCCGGTGGGTGGATCTGCAGTGGCGGAAAAATTTCGGGACCCATGGGGGGTAGACGAAATTTTCATTGGAACACAAGAGGCATTGTGGAGATTTGCACTGCAAGCACATATACCTGCCGCGATATGTAAAACCTATCCGGGTAGTATTTCGCTCCATGCAGCCATTGAGGTATTGAGTGCTATATTAAATGATCGCGGTCACGAGGGTCACTGGGTGGTCAGCGCAGCGGACTCTTGTCAGGTAGAGGCGATAGTGAGTCAACAGATGTGGGTTGAGGCGCGGTGGTGGCAGGATGGTCGCGCAGGTTTTTATGCAAATCTAAAAATTCGAGGTGATCAAGAAGATACATTGATCACTATCGATGGTCTGCACCTGGTTCCGGCTGATACCTGCACAGACTCGTACCCGATGATAGAAGCCGATGACTGGTATTACCAGTTGGATTGGAATAAATCAGTTCAAGGTTCTTCGTCTGCTAAAGATATTTCGAAAAAGAACACGGTCTGGGTTTTGTTGCGCCAGTCCATGGGTGCAGGGTCTGAATTTGCGCAAGTTCTACACGAAAGCGGTGAGATCTGTATAGAAGTAGAGCCTGGGGAAAACTACCGTAAAAAAGACCGAAATCATTACCAGATAGACCCGGCCTCAGAAGCTGACTATACACACCTTTTTCAGGACATTGGGGCCAGTATAGAGTCAACAATGGCAGGCTTTCAGGTTATTCATCTGTGGGGGGGCGATGTAAAAGTTTCAGATGAGGAATGTGATCTGTCCGATGAATTGCACCAGCTATTTCTTTCGAACAGTGCCTTGTGTCTGGTTAAAGCAGCCAAGAAAGCCAGAGAAACAGGCGCTTGTAATATGTGGTTCGTGACTTGTGGAGCACAGTTGGCTGGAACTGGTGACACTGTAGTACAACCCTTTCAAAGAAGTTTATGGGGGTTGGGGCGTGTCATACGCAGCGAATGTCCAACACTCTGGGGAGGTCTGGTGGATCTGGATCCAGACAACCCTGAAAAAAACTGGCTCAAATTTATAGAGGACGTACGCTCTGGTGATGGAGAGGACGAGATAGCTTATCGTGGTGAAGCCCGGTTTACTGCCCGTCTTGTAAGGAAGCCTGTTGAGCCGTGTAAGAAAGCAGAGATGAATCCCGATGCGACTTATTTGATTACAGGCGGGCTGGGAGGGCTCGGGCTTGAGGTGGCGCAATGGATGGCAAATGAAGGTGTGCAGCAACTGGTTCTGATGGGAAGAAACGGCCCGTCACAACATGCCAAAGATATACTTAAGGCGCTGGAAGACAAGGGATGCAATGTTCTCGTTGAGCTGGTGGATATATGTGACAGTTCAGCATTGGCTCGTAGCCTGAAAAAAATTGCCAATACCCTTCCCCCAATGCGCGGGATTGTTCACGCCGCCGGTGTTCTGGACGATGCTCTGTTGACTATGCAGGATTGGGAGCGTTTTCAAAGGGTGTTGAAACCCAAGGTGTCAGGTTCCTGGAATCTGCATGTGCTGACACAAGCATTACCTCTGGACTTCTTTGCATTCTTCTCATCCATTGCTCCAGTATTTGGGTCGCCGGGCCAGGCGAACTATGCGGCGGCAAACGAATTCATGGATGGTCTGGCTATGCTCCGTTGCTCAAAGAAGATGCCGGCAATTTCGATTAATTGGGGGCCATGGTCTGATGTAGGTATGGCGCATAGGCTGGGCGATATGCAGCAAAGACGTCTGGCCAAGCTTGGTATCGAGTGTATTGCCCCGGAAATTGGCCTCGGTATTTTTGGAAATCTGTTAACACAAGATAAGCCAAATATAATGGTGCTCAACGTAGATTGGCACAGGTTATTTCCGCAGTTGCCAGCGGGGCAGTGCCCGGCACTCCTGGGTGATTTATTGCACAGTAAAAATGAGAAAATGATTGTGCCAGGAAAGGTCGAGGGAGCTGAGGAAGAGGTCGGTGCTTTACGTGATGAAAAGGAAGGAGTGCAGGGGAGAGGGCTGGATTCTATTCGTGGTTTTTTGCATGAGAGTATCTCTAAAGTATTGGGTTTAAAGAAAGACGAGCTATCGTTTGACATGGATCCCATTAACTTCGGCATGGATTCGCTTCGCTTCATGGAAGTTATTAATGATGTTAAGCGAGAATTCGGAATTACCGTATATCCAAATGAATTCATGAAGAGGCCGAGTGTCAATGGTATGGCCTCCTATCTGTTAGCTGAGCTGGAAACTGTCGGAGGGAAGAGTAAAGCCGAAGAAGCGATTGTAAGCAATAGAAGAATGAAAGATAGCCGTGGCGGAGATAATGCGGTGAGGGAGCCGTGCTTCATCCTTTCGAGCCCGCGATCGGGTTCAACCTTGCTGCGCGTTATGCTGGCAGGTAACCAGGGGCTGTTTTGTCCCCCTGAGTTGCATCTGTTGCCATTTGAAAATATGGGAGAAAGGGCAAAAAATATAGAATCATATCTTGGCGAAGGGCTGGAGCGTGCCATTATGGAATTGAACGGAGTTGGTGCTGAACAAGCCAAAGATTTCGTTAAAAAATCCGAAGAGCAGAATGCTTCTATTGAGACTATCTATTCTGTATTGCAGAAGGCAGCCAGGGGACGTCGACTGGTCGATAAGTCACCATCTTATGGTGCGGATATACAAATATTGGAGAGGTCCAGGGCAATGTTTAAGGATGCCCGGTACATCTTCCTGGTAAGACATCCATATTCCGTTATTGAATCGTTTGTACGCAATCGCATGGATAAGTTGTTAAACATGGAAGGCTGCGATACGGATCTGTTAGCAGAACAGGTATGGGCGACAATAAATACAAATGTATTCAGGTTTCTGGAAAGCCGGCCATCTTCGCATTGGAAGATCGTGCATTATGAAGACCTGGTTACCCGGCCGGAAGCAGTAATGCGGGATATGTGCAAACATCTGGGCGTGACATTTAACCCGGCTATGCTGGAGCCCTATCAAGAAGGGAGAATGACAGATGGAGTTCACGCATCCTCAATGCAGATAGGTGACCCCAACTTTATGCATCATGATGGTATTGATGAGGCGTTGGCCGATGTATGGAAAAATATAAAGTTACCAATTACCTTGCAAGAGACCACTGTGAGGCTTGCAGAACGACTTGGCTATGAACTCCCGGGTGAGAGTGGAGCTGCCTCAACAAATAAACCAGGAAAAGTACAGCCATTGGTGGAAATACACGGCAAGGGTGAATTGCCGCCGATATTCTGCCTGCATCCTTCGGGGGGGCAGGTATACGCCTACCACCACTTTAAGCAGGTGTTTGGTGAGGAACGGCCAATATTTGGCATACAGTCAGTTGCACTGGACGACAGTAAGCTTGAGCATAAGACACTGGAGTCTATGGTAGAAGAATATGTACAAGTTGTCATACAGCGAAATCCAGTGGGGCCGTATTACTTATTAGGTTGGTCCCTGGGTGGTAGATTGGCTTTGGCAATGGCAAGAGAGCTGGAGCGGCGAGGCACGCAAGCATCCTTTGTGGGCATAATCGATTCTCGATATCCGCCAAATGATGCATCGTCGCTGGTAGGGGCTGAAGTGCCTGAAGTATCAATGGCATTCGGCGGTCGGCTTATAGAAACAATCGCAAAACTACCGGAAAATATGAAGGAAGAGGTGGAAGGCGAGTTACGGCAACGTACCGGTGATGATCGGCTAAAGTGGGTTCTTTCCTGGGCGCAGAAACAAGGTGCGCTTCCGCCAGATCTGCCGTTAGATATGCTTTACGAGCAGGCAGCTCTGGTAGACAGGCATGTGGAGTTACTCAAGGCGCATGTACCGCAGGCGGTCAATTGCCCACTGCATGTATGGTGGGCCCAGGACGGCTTGAAGTGGAGGGCTCCGACAGATTGGGGTGAGTATACTTTTGCTGATGTATATACGAGCATTATAGACGGGAATCATTTTAGTATGATGAAACCTCCGAATGTATATTTGTTGGCGAAGCAAGTCAGAGATTTCCTGTCAGAGATAGAAAGTAGAGAAGTCGGAGAAGGTGGACGAACTGCGTTCAAGCATAATGTTATGGCTGGGGAATCTACAGTGCATACACTCGACCACTAATAACGTAATCGAGCATGAGTTTTCAGTCAGTCAGGGACGGAGTGTATGCGATATGGTCCCATCTGTGGACGGCCTATGATGTTGCGCGGATGGCGCGAAGAGATGAGGCGCCGGATTTGGTCGATTTGCTGGCGGGCGGTAAAAGGAAAGGATTTCTGGAGTCTGCAGACACCTTCTATGCGATCGGTTTTATAAATATCCAAAGGGGGGCTGTTTATCGCATTGTTCTCCCCGATACAAAAAGCTTTTACACCGCAGTTAGTCTTCATTCAAGTCGGCAGCAGTCCAGTATAGAAATCTTTAAAGAAGAAAGTGGCGAAGAGTCAGGTGTGATGACCCTGTTGTTGGGTGATAGTGTGGCTCACAGTGAAGGACTTGATACCGCTGCTTACCATGGGATAACGCAGTTAATGGTGCGCCAGTATTATGTGAGTGATCGAATGGTGAGCAGTACGCAGATGCCAACATTGGAGGTGCTGAGCCCGCCACCAATGGCTGCGATGAAATCAAAATACCAAGTGAGTATAGCCGTTGGCATGCAATTTTTTTATTGGCGCCTTAAGCTTTTACTGGGTACGAAATATATACAGTTTCGTATCAGACGGGCAGGGCAGAGGAATCGATTCTATTCGCAGGAAGATGCTTCCTCTTTGTTGCCTAGTGTAAAGGCATCGGTATCGCGACTTGGGATGGCTAAATATCGATATCTTCTGTGCATGTTTGACATACATGAAAATGAGATGTTGAGAATAGATTACCAACCAAAAGATGATGGCTACTTTGCATTTTGTTTGCATAATAACTGGATGCAAAATATACGTGGGGGTGGAGAAAGTGAACATCTTAACTCCCATCAATTAGAAGAGCGTAGTGAGGGGGGCTACTCGATCTATGTTGGGGGTTGTAATTATGGGAATAAAACAAATTATCTAAATACCAGCGGTTATACACGTGGAGTTATTGCCTTCCGGGAGATCGCTCCAGCTGAAGGGGCAGAAATACCTGGCTGCCGTTTGATCACAACAGAAGGATGCATAAAAAGTTGAGCAACGAAATGGATAGTCCTGGTGCGCAGCGCGCGTTTTGGTTAATAACGGCATATCCAAGGGTCGTGATTGCCATCGGCCTGTTGTTGATCGTGATCTTTGCTGCTTTTATCCCGACTTTGCACAAGGATACGCGAGCCGATGCGTTTATCCCGCCCGATCACCCGGCATTGTTATTCCGTGAAAAAGTTCGAAAGATCTTTGGCCTGCAGGATCCGATGGTCATCGCCCTGGTCAACGATGGGCCGCATGGTGTTTTCAATCCTCATTCCTTGATGCTGGTTGAATGGCTGACGCGACGCCTTGAAGACGTACAAAATATTGACCCTGATGGTATTACAAGCCTGGCTACGGAAAACAATATTATCGGTACCAGCGATGGCATGCTGGTGGAACCGTTCTTTGAGGTGCCACCACGTAGCCAGCAAGAGGCCGATGCAGTCAGTCGCGCGGTGATGGGTTTTCCGTTGTATCTGGGCAGCCTTGTATCGCGTGATGGAACGGGTACGCTGGTTGTTGCTGAACTGCTGGACCAGGTGAAAGCACAAAGTGTTTATGAGGACTTGCAGGAGATTGTGCGGCAGGCCCCCCTGGAGAAAGGGGAACGGCTTTATCTTGCCGGGGAGGGTGCCGTTGCCGGATATATGGGGGCTTATGTAGATGCGGACGCATTCCGTCTTCAACCGATAGCGGGACTTGTCATTGCTTTAGTCTGTTTTGTTGCATTCCGTACGCTTCGTGGCACCTTGTTACCTAATCTTGTGGTCGTCGCCGCTGCCGCCAGCGCGCTTGGGATCATGGCTGCAGCGGGCATCAGCTTCTTTGTTATTACCAACGCGATGCCCGTGGTTTTGATTGGTATCGCTGTCGCAGATTCAATTCATATCCTCAGTCAATACTATGAGGACGTAGCGCTCAACCCCGGGGACCATCCTCGTGATGTGACAGTACGAACTATGGTGCAAATGTGGCGTCCTGTTACATTAACATCGTTAACCACGATGGCAGGCTTTTTAGGGCTGTACTTCGCATCAGTTATGCCACCGATGCAGTATTTTGGATTGTTTTCTCTTATTGGTGTCGGCGTTGCCTGGTTGTATTCGTTGACAGTGGTTCCAGCGGTGCTGAGTCTTTTAAAGCTTAAGCCGAGTAATGCCTATCGGCGTGGATCGGGCGTTGGTTCACCTGACGTCGATGTGTTCGGTAATATATTGGCAGTAATGGGAAAGGCTGTGATGCGTTTCCCACGCCTGATTCTTGTAGCTGCAAGCGCTATTGTTGTTATTGGCGTGATTGGTGCGTCAAGAATACAACTCGATGAAATGCTGATACGGGTTTTTGATCCGGGAGAGCCGTTACGTGTTGCGGACAAGGCTATAAACGAGGTATTCGACGGTAGTCATTACCTTGATATTATGGTTGAAACACCGGAACCAGAAGATTTGTTCAAGCCAGAAAATCTTCAACGGATTGAAGCGCTACAGAACTATCTGGAAACACTCCCCCATGTGAAAGGTACCACTTCGATCGTGGATTATCTGAAGCAGATGAACAAGGCGCTCAATGAGGATCGGATTGAGGAATATCACCTGCCGGATACTCTTGATCTGGTTGCGCAATACTTCTTGCTCTATTCCGTTAGCGGTAATCCGACAGATTTCCAGGAAGAGGTGGATTACGACTACAGACTTGCCAATGTGCGAGCCCGTCTGGATGATGGTAGATATTCTATCGGGAAATCAGTGGTCGAGGCAGCAGGTCATTATATTGATACAAAGTTTAACGCTCCTGGAATCAATGCAAACCTTAGTGGTCGAGTCAATGTCGACTACCATTGGATAAAACGTCTTGGCGAAGGTCATATTATCAGCGTCATCATCTCGCTATTGCTTGTATGGATTGTGGCAGGCATTAGTTTCCGCTCTGTGGTTGCGGGTACAATCGTCCTGCTGCCGGTTGTTATAACTATTTTGATGATCTATGCGGTTATGGGATTTACCGGTATATGGCTCTCTATAGGTACTTCTATGTTTGCAGCTATATCGATAGGTCTTGGCGTGGACTTTTCCGTTCATACTACAGAGCGTTTGCAAACTCTAATGTGTGAGTCGCGACTATCCATAGATGAAGCTATTGAAAAGCTATACCCGTCGACTGGTCGAGCATTGCTGTTTAATTTTGCTGCACTGGCGCTTGGGTTTGGAGTATTGCTCATCAGCAAAGTAATTGTCTTACACGAATTCGGTGTCCTGGTGGCTGTCGCGATGGGGACCAGTTTTATCGTTAGCATGACGGTTTTGCCCGCCCTACTGAAAGTGTTTAAGCCGCGATTTATCCGGCAAGATAATCCGGGTATCTCAAAGCCTGCTGTGCAGGCAAAGCCGGCAGAATAGACGACTCAGGAGTTTGTTATGAATAATACATTAGAGCGCTTATTAGCAAAAGTTGTAGCTGGTCTGATATTTACACTGCCTCTGATTGTTACTGATATCCAGGCTTCAGATTGGCCAACTGGTGATGATATTGCACAGCACATCAACGCCCGAGACGAAGGGAAAGCCGTCTCACGCAAGCTCACCATGGCTATGATCGATCGCAGTGGGAAAAAACGCGTACGCCAGACGCGTGGGTTCAGGAAATATTATGGTCAGGAAAAGCGTAGCGTACTTTTCTATCTTTCGCCGAAAAACCTGAAGGGAACAGCATTTTTGACCTATGACTTCCCTGCAAAGGACAGAGACGATGACCAGTGGTTGTATTTGCCAGCAATGCGTAAAGTGAGAAGGATCTCTGCGGCAGACCGTGGGGACTACTTTCTGGGTACAGACTTCACCTATGAGGATATTAAACTGGAAACCAAAGTTTCCATTGAAGACTACACACGTAAGACAATAGGTGAAGACGAAGTTGATGGATTTCATTGCTATATAGTTGAAGCACTTCCGGTCGATGAAAAGACAACACGAGAACTCGGTTATAGCCGTGTCGAGCAGTGTGTAGATGACGAGATCTGGATGGTGCGTCGCAGCCGGTTTTGGGATGCCCGTGGAAAGTTGCTTAAGACAATCCTTTCCGAGGATATTCGTCAAGTGCAGGGTATATGGACCCAGCACCGTATTGAAGTAGAAAACCATAAGACGAAGCATCGCACTATATTTACTTTTAGCGAAGTTGATTATGCTACAGATGTACGCGATGCTGTGTTTACCCGGAAGGCCATCAGGCGTGGATTGTAGCGGGGCCGCTTTTTACGATGACTATCTGGCGTTACACCGTAGTGATGCTGTGTGCTCTGGGGCTGTGCCAGCGTGCTCAGTCGAGGGAAACTGAGTTCTCAACCACTGTATGGAGTCAGTGGGCAGTCAATACCCGGAATGGCGACAGTCAGGCTTTGGGCCTGTCGTTGAAACCAGAGTTTACAAGTCGCTTCGGCAATGGTTACAAGCTGACTGCTATTGGCCGCCTGAAAACTGAAACCAGCGATGGGCTTCAACCAGACGATGTTGATCGTGACAGCTATAGCTCACTAACCCGACCCAGTCTGCTTACGCAGGGTCTGGATGCAGAGCTGCGAGAGTTCTACCTGGAAATGAATTTGGGAGCGACTTATCTCACGCTAGGCAAACAGCAGGTGGTGTGGGGTGAGGCCGATGGCCTGAAGGTCCTGGATGTGGTTAATCCCCAGTCTTTCCGTGAATTCATTCTGGAGGATTTCGATGACTCACGGATACCACTGTGGACGGTTAACCTGGAGCGCCAATTGGGCAGTTGGGATGCTCAGGTCATCTGGATTCTCGATCAAACCTATCATGCTTTGCCCAGGAGTGATGCGACTTATGCATTTACGTCTTCTCACCTTGTGCCCAGACCACCGCCGGGACTCAATGTTAACATTCAACCCCTGAGCAGGCCTGATCGAGTAATTAGAGATTCTGATGCTGGACTACGGTTATCGACATTCTGGGATGGTTGGGATCTGACGTTTAACTATCTATACCAGTATGATAATCAACCCGTCTTATTTCAGCGGTCGAAGATGACAGCAACGGGCCCCATGGTCATTGTTACGCCCAAGTATGAGCGTACTCATGTTTTTGGTGGCACATTCAGTAATGCGTTCGGAGAGTGGGTGGCTCGCGGCGAGGTCGGTTACTTTACAAATCGCTACTTTTTGACCAGTGACCCCTCGGATCGTGACGGTGTTTTTGAGGGTCCTGAGCTGTCATACGTTTTCGGCCTGGATTGGTCCGGGCTTTCAGATACTTTTGTGAGTGCCCAGATATTTCAGAGCTGGGTCCCCGATTCACCGGCCGGGATGACGAGAAATGAACTGGAGACAACAGTGACTTTTCTGGTGCGACGTGAATTTCTCAATAATACGCTACAGGCTGAGGTGTTGTGGCTTGCCGGTATTACTGATGGTGATGGGTTGCTCAGGCCGAAGGTCACTTATGAATGGCAGGATGACGTCAAGACGTGGATAGGGACTGATATTTTCTACGGTAACCGCGCGGGTCTGTTTGGTGAGTTCAATGACAATGACCGTATAGTTATGGGGTTCGAGCTGGGATTCTAGGCGATTTGTAGTGGTGTATGGTATCCGTGCTACGGTCGTCGCCGACAGAGAGCGTTGTATTGTCACTGATAGGGACTCGTCCAGACCCTGGGTCGTAGAGTCTTGGCGGCAGGATGCTGCTGAAATTTTATGCCAGCCAACTATAGGTCTTCTTCATACCCGAGTAACTCGATAGCGCATTTGAAATCTGCTGATTCAACGAAGAATCTTTTATAGACCTTTTCAAATACAAAATAATTTTCCCTGCATATTTCTTGAGAAGCCATTCTCTTGGTATCACCAGTTATATTTGTGTAGTGTTTCCATCTTTCTGTATATGCCGGATCAAAATTAATATTCAATTGCCCGGCCAAGATTTCTATGATGCATTCAGGGGAAGATATGAAATCCTCGTATCTAATGAAGTTACCATCCTTTGCAATTTCTGCGAACGCGCGATACCCTCTCAGAAAATGCTTAACGCCAGTTTCATCCTTCATATAGTCATGTGCGCTTCCAGAATTAATCATCGATAAAAACTGCGCTATTGGGTGGCGCACGATAAAGGCTTCATGCAAACTAAAATGAGTATGCAGATTCTCCTGCATACTCATTTGATAAGTCGGGTGTTGTAGATATGGTTTGCCGATAAAATCCAGATGTGGCCAGTCCCTGATGACCAACGACATCTCCTTTGCCGCTACTCGTTGAGCAATCGATTGGATAATATCAAGTGTATTATCAACATGAATACTGTTCATTACCCACAGTTCATCTTCCGGGTTGAACAAAAACGGATACCAATTGATAGCTTGGAATAACGCATTGAACTTGACCCCCGCATTGGGGAAAGCCCGGTTAACCAACGAAGGGGCTATCTGATGAATTTCAGATAGCAAGACAATATTATTCATGCATCCAATGCATCGAGAGATCACTGTGCCGCCACATCTAGCAAGTCCATGGAGTAAAGCTAAATGTTGCATATCAAATAATGGCTGGTCAGCGATGTCGTATGATGTGGATTCAAAAAATGGGTTGTCCGTGGTTTTAGACGGCTCTCAATTTCCTTCCATATGCTGTACCCAGCAAAACCTGAGCCATCGAGGCCACCGAAATTGTCCACGTTCCAGCGGACTCCCTCAAAGGCCGAGATTAATGTGGGGTATACCAAGCGTCTAGTTGGCGTAAAGTTGATGTTGCCGGCTGCATCGATATTGCTTGTCCACTGGTTGATGTTCAGCTCTTGTGAAAAGTCGCCGAGTACAGTCCCTAAAATGCTATCGAGCTGACCCCCGGTGAATTAATATGACTATTTTTTATTGTATGCTAAAGCATTAAATATGTCGACAAATCTCCACTTGTTACACTACAGCTCAACACGGTTTGGTTTCTGAGAGGATTACCCTGCTCGGCTGCCAGTTTCTGTTTTAGCATCACACCAATTCCTCCACATTTCCCTATAGGCATTTTCAACATGGTTGGCGAAGGCGGCAGCGTCACACAAGGAAGAAGCCGATACGCGGTCACGCATCTCGTGCCTAAGACGGGACAGGCGTTCAACATCACTAGCCAAGCGTATTGCAATGTCAATATAGTCGTGCATATCTTTGGCTATGAACTCTGTCAGGCCGATCGTCGATAGCAAGCTCACGCCTACGCGTCCAGAATGAGTCTGGCCTGCGAGAGTAACCACCGGCACCCCCATCCATATTGCCTCGCACGTGGTTGTCGTACCATTGTATGGGAATGGGTCCAGTCCGATATCCACCTGCCCATAGAGAGCCATATGGTCACTCATTTTATCTGTCCAGCCGACAAGATCTACTCTCTCACGCTGAATCCCGTGTTCTAGAAACTGCTGGTAAATTGTTTCCCGTGTCCGCTCATCGCGTAATGGTTTGGTTTTTAGTAGCAGGCGGGAAGCCGGTGCAGCCTGCAACAGACTTGCCCACTGAGCAATTACATCCGGAGTCACCTTGGCTAGATTATTGAAGGAGCCAAATGTGGTATAGCCTTTCTTGATACAGGGCGATGGTGTTATCACCGTACCTTCCAGTGGTCTATAGCACAGAAACCCATCTTTAAGACGAACCAGGGTTTCGGAATGCAAGTGTTCAGTTTTTCCGGGAGGGTCTGCCCAGGCATCGGTTAGCCGGTAATCCATCGCTGCGAGACCTGAGGTATTGGGGTATCCCAGATAGCTCACCTGTACAGGTGTCGGTTTACGGGCAAATACTCCAAGACGGTTGTTAGGGGTGTGGCCAGCCAGATCAACCAGTATATCAATACGGTCGTGTTGTATTTGCCTGCCCAGTGCGTCATCTCCCAGTTGTCGTACATCACGCCAGTTAGGAACCAATTGCTGTAGGTAAACCGTAATACCATCGGCATTAGCAACATCTGAGTAGCAGAAGATTTCGAAAGAATCACTATCATGATGTGCCAACAGAGGTTCCATAAAAAGAGCGACAGGATGGCCGCAAAAATCCGGTGACAGGTAGCCGACTTTCAGCCGCCGATCCCCATCACCGGTGGCATGCTTATGTATCTGGGCGGGGTATGGGTAAAATCTATCCCATTCGATGTGCTCCTGGAACAATTGTTCCGGTTCATTCGAGTAGTAATTCATTGTCATTAGTAGCCGGGAACGTGCCGCAAGGTCATCCGGTTTCAGGTCCAGTGCCTGACGCATAACCTCTTCCGCCTTGTCGGCATGTCCCTGCAGTAAATTTACAATCCCTAGACCATGGAGAGCAGCTGCATTATCAGGTTGTACACGCAATACTTGCTGAAAGCACTCAGATGCTTGAGAGAGGCGCAGCACTTCCTTGTAGGAAACTCCGAGGTTGTAACGCTCATCAATTAGCCCTGGGTCGATAGCCAACGCCCTCTCATGATATCCGGTTGCTGCTTCATACTGATTCAGCATGCGACAAACAAATCCGATATTAGTCAGCAAGGGTAAAGCGTTTGGTTCCTTTTCTAATGCTAGCTGGTAACATTCATAGGCTGCTTTCCATTCGCCTCTTTGTTGGAATTGCCAACCTTCTTTAAAAAGCCGCTCAGCGTTCCTGTTGCCCTTGCCCGGGGTCCGCCGGTGCTTTGTTTTCAGCATGCTTTGAGCGTGCTTCAGGCCATTGCGCGCATTTTCCTGGTCAGGATTTATTTTAAGTATTTTCCGGAAAGTTTTTATCGCCTGGTTAAAGTCGCTCTTTTGTAGCCTGATCTGGGCCAGGATGTACAGGGCTTGAATATGAGCTGGATTCATTTGGAGAACATTCTGGCAGCAGGTGGTTGCTTCATCAAACCTGCTCAACTGGGCATTGACGGCGCCCAGCATGAACCATGCGTCTATATCGCAAGAATTAGATTCACAGAGTGCTCTATACAGTTTTCGGGCGTCAGTAAACTTTTGTGCCTGCACAAGGGCAAGTGCATGCGCCCTTTGTTGTTCTCGTGATTCAGACATTTTCAGTGCCACTATGGACTTCGCGGGTATCCGGCTGCATTGTACAATTTTTCGGTTGGTAGTTTCGAACGTCTCTTGCCATGGATAAATGTGGCTGTTCATGCATAATGTGCACTACTATTCAAAATATTTGTGAGTCTAGATCTGGGCAATGTCTGGCATACTTACCCTAAACGGTCCCAACCTGAACCTGCTCGGTACCCGCGAGCCGGGGCATTATGGGGCCACTACACTGGGCGACATCAATCGTCACCTTGGCGAGCGTGCCTCGGAGGAGGGCGCGCAGCTGCTCACCTTCCAGTCCAACTCTGAATACGCGTTGATCGACCGCATCCACGCCGCTGCCCATGAAGACATCGATTTCATTATCTTTAACCCGGCCGGCTTTACCCACACCAGCGTTGCCCTGCGTGACGCTCTACTGGGTGTAAAGATCCCCTTCATCGAAGTTCACCTCTCTAACGTACACGCACGCGAGGAATTTCGCCACAGGTCCTATTTCTCTGATATCGCCGTTGGTGTCATCAGCGGCTTGGGGCCTATAGGCTATGATCTGGCGTTGCAGGCGGCATTGTCGTATCTCGGCGACAAAAATGCCAAAAGCTGAGTTTTCAGCGGATTTCGCGGATTTTCACTAACATTTCCCCGCAAGTGGCGGTATACTCCCGCGCAAATTCATGACCTGTGGAACGACACCGGATGGACATTCGCAAA
>JAADJE010000088.1 GCA_013150915.1 Gammaproteobacteria bacterium | reverse complement strand
GCTACGCGCCTGTAAAGCGGCGGATTATGGTATAAATCTTACCGCTATGCAACCCATTAACGCCTTGATATTGCTGTATTTCAGAAGAATTGAGCCTGTCATTATCCCGGCCTAGCACACATCTATCAGAAAGGACTCTTTTGATTAAAACTGCAGCAATAATCACGGCTAGAATACCCACCACATCAACCAGCACGTTTTTAATCACCCCATGAAATTCTGATCTACAGACGGTGTCTGTGAAAGCGCAACACTCACTTCCTGACTGGCCCTAGACTTAATATCGACAACAAAATTATAAAGGTTTTCAAGAATGACCCCATATGTTTCATATTTACCTCGTCCCTTAGTCAGCAAACTCTTACTATTTATCTATAAGGGGACCCATAAGTATTCTCACACCTATTTTCCCAACCAGCCATTAACCCTCTCAAGGTCTGCAAGCACCAGTTTGCCGGCAACCTGTTTTAATTTCAGCGTACTCAGAATAAACTGGTATTTTGCATTGATATAGTTACGCTCTGAACCATACAGGTCGCGTACCGCATCAAGTACTTCTACATTCGTGTTGACGCCAGCTTTGAAACCTTCACGTTTGGCTTCAACTGTACTTTTTCCTGCCTTGACCGCAGACTTCAATGCCTTAAGGCGGCTAATACCACTCTTGACTGCCTGGTATGATGAACGTGAAGTACGGTCCACATTGCGCCGTGCAGATTCCTGCTTTTGTAGAGAAACCTGATACTGCGAACGCGCTTCATCGATTCCAGCCACGACACCCCAGCCCTGAATAAGTGGAATAACCAGACGCAAGCCAACATTGCTGCCTTCCCGTTTACGACCGGCACCGGTCAGACTGCTACTTGCATCAGAGTATGAACGCGAGGCGACCACACCCAATGTAGGTAAGTGCTGCCCCTTGATGCGGGAGATTTCACGATCGGCAACGGCAACGGTACTGCTGGCAGAAAGATATTCAAGATTGTTTTTCAAGGAAGTTTGGAGCCAGAAATCCATGCTGTCCGGCTCAGGTGGATCCAGCGGTGGTTTATCATCGGCGATCCGCCGCAGATCACCAGGCATCTGACCGGTTAGTTCCCTTAACGCCTGCAGGGCATCCCGTAGGGCAAAATCTGCTTCGACGACATTCGTTACCGCGAGCTGATATCGGGATTCGGTCGCATACAGGTTTGTCACCGTACCCAGACCGACTTTAAGACGTTCTTTGTCCAGTTGTAACTGCTCTGCGAGGGCCTGATTCTCAGCCTCAGACACGCGCAGGTTTTCTTTCGCAATTAGTGCCTGCCCATAAATACTCGCCACACGAAAAATTAAATTTTGTTGTGCCGAATGGAAATCGTGCCCCGCCCTTTCGAGATTGAATTTTGCTTTTTTATACCCTTGCCAGGCAGGAATATCGAACAGTGTTTGATTGAAACTCACTGCCCAATCATCGACATTATAATTGGCTTCGCCATCAAAGCCAGTTACATTGTCCGCACTGGTGACCTTCTGCCCGCGTCTCGCCGTACTGGCATTGGCATCAAGAAATGGCAATAAAGTAGAACGGGCAATACCCAGTCTGGCCTGTTCTACTTTGTAGGTGTTGACCGCAGCCTGGTATACCGGATCCTGTTTGACAGCCAGTTGATAGGTCGTCATCATGTCATCAGCTGCAGCGAAATTTATAAACATACTGCTTAGGGCGACTGCACATATATATGCCTTGATCGACTGGCTCATATTTTTTCCTGCCTGATTTACTTAAATCCCTGTTAAATACCCAATACGCCATCCATTTACGGCAACTACCTGGTGAAATATTGCATGACAGCAACAGTACAGGGTCTGCCAGCACATTCAGAAATACTGCTTAGTTCACCGGGAATGATGTCCCTTGTCTACAGAGTACCTCGAAAAATACCCCAATATAATGATCGAATCCAATAATGTATAATCAAAGCTTGCCTGGTAAGAAATAATACAAATCGTGAAACATCCCTGAGTTTTATTATTCCTTCTTCTCTAATTTATGGAGATCAGTCTTCTCCAACGGCAACCGGCGAGTATTCCAGCGTCGCAAACCCGCATCATCCAGACGCATATTACGGTAACCTGCGGCATAGAAAACAGCATAGTTGATTGCTGCCCCCGTCCCTCCAAGGCAGGTCAGCAAGAGGGGGGTATGTGGATCAAGCTTCAGGCGGGCTAGCAATCGCGGCACTTTTGGCTGCTTCGCATAATAACGGCCATCCTCAGTCTTGCGAATATAATCCTGCCACGGTTGATTGAAGGAACCGGGTATGCGGCCGTATCGTGGATTGGCCGGGAACCGGGTCAGGCCTGCAAAATGTGATTTGGGTCGGCCATCAATAAGGATATAATTCTCACGTATCTTGTCTAATTCGTCTGTAGATATTTCAAGTGCGAGTATAGGCCTGGCAACAAAATCGCCCACTTTAATCTCTTTGGTATCTGTCATTATTGGACCCTTGGCATTCAACCAGCCAACCCAGCCTTCATCCAGCACACCCACGTTGGTATGACCTAACAGGTGAAACAGCCAGAACAGGTAGTAAGCACCCAGTATCTCATCGGTATTATCCCCCTTGTAATAGAGCACGACACCGTCTTTATCATTGATACCAAGCTTGCGTATTTTTTCGGCCAGTTTTTCAATCGGCAGATGGACTATCGAACCGTCCTTGTCGACATCACGCCAGACCGTCTTACTGGTGGATAAACTGCCCGGAATGTGGCCGTTAAAAGTAAATTCCTCTTCGTTGGATACTTCAATGATTGCCAGGTCAGGTTGCTGCAGGTTCTCGATCAACCATTGAGCACTGACCGATGGTGGCACAGAAACTGCGAATAAATTAGGGGAAAACAACAGCAAAGCTGTCAGGATAAGATACTGTAATTTAACATTATTCATATGATCTTCTTCAGTACAATTTTAGGAAAACTCGGATGCATTACTCACTGCCCATATATGAAACTTAGCCTGTGCCTTCATACCGACACCAACCGCCCCTTTGTTCAGGTAAAGTGCCCAGGCCCAATCGGGCTCATAGAGGCTACTGGTTGACGACCAGTAGACATCTTCCAGGCTATCGAAAGGATATCCAAGCGGGAGTGCCGGGCTGTGTGTAGCACAGTCAATCAATGATTCCAGTTCATTGATATTGGGTAAGCGCCAGTCAGGCGAATCACCCTGTTGATTCATCTGTTCGACTTCGGCCAACGCCTCCTGCCAGAGTACCGGCCCACAAAGGTCGGCAGCCTGCCGCCAACATAGATTATTCAATTTATCTGCCACGCCCTTCTGGTCGACTTCAAAACGCGGAGAGCACCAAAAGCGGCTACTTGAGTATTCACCGTCCTGGCCAGTCCCTGCACAGTCGATAATCTCACCCCTCTCATTATAGCAAGCTATCTGTCCGGTGCCAGGAAGCACACCATTGCCCTGCCCGCGGACTGGCCACAGCATAAAAGACTGGTCTTTGCCGCCATAAAACATGCGCCCGCCATCCATATTGACATACCAGGCATGAGACGTGTTGATTGCTGCGGTAGTCGAACTCCAGTACCAACTCAAAAATACATTGATAAAGGGATGATTAGCAGGAAGTGCCGGCCGCTTTGTCTGATGACTAATCAGGCTGCGCAGTTCCCGTCGATTCGGCAGGCGCCAGTCATTATATGCAAGCAGCTGATCGCGGTTCATTCTGGAAACAAAATCGAGTGCTTCCTGCCAGCTTAGGGGGAATTCAGCGAGGTTGGCGTTGCGAGGCCAGATTAGACCTGTGAGCAGATCTATGACGGTATCTTCTTGTGTTTCAAATCGTGGCACCGGCCATGGAACACCGAGCTGAAGCTCACCATCCTGACCGCTTCCACTACAGTGAATATCGCGTCCATCTGCGTCATGGCAGGTAGTCTGCCCTGTCTGGAGATAACCGGATGCACTCATAAATCCATACTCAGACACATTAAGGCAACGATTGCACGGCTGCTCAATGAAAGGTTGTAGCGCCATACCCGACGCTAATCAAATGGGTGCCTCAGGACTATCGTCTCTTCACGATCAGGCCCAGTCGAAATAATATCAATGGGCGCTTCGACCAGTTCTTCTATACGGTTGAGGTAGCCTTTGGCATTGCCTGGCAACTCATCGTATGACTTCGCTCCTACTGTGGATTCTGACCAGCCGGCCATTTCTTCATAAACCGGTTCACAACGCTCCAGGCGATCGGCATCCCCCGGGGTATCATGAATTATCTCACCATCGAGTTTATAGGCTATCGCAATTTTAAGGGTATTGAGCCCATCAAGCACATCAAGCTTGGTAATACATAGGCCGGTAAAACCATTGACCTGACGTGAGCGTTTGAGGGCTACGGCATCAAGCCAGCCACAGCGGCGCTTGCGGCCTGTGGTTGCACCAAATTCGACGCCTTTAACGCCCATGTGATTGCCATCACCGCCTTCATCAAATAAAATAACTCCGTCGGGAACGGGCCACCACCCACTCGGGTTGTGTAGGCCTTGACGATGCCAAGTGTGTAATCAAGTGTAGAGGGCCCCACCCCGGCGCCGTTGGAAGCATTGCCAGCGATGGTATTAGAAGAAGTAACATAGGGGTAAGTTCCGTGATCAATGTCCAGCAACATACCCTGCGCACCTTCGAACATGATGGATTTTCCATCACGGCGATATTTATCGAGTAAGGCCGGCACGTCTGCGATCACAGACTTTAGTTTTTCGCCCAGCGTCAGTGTTTCATCAAGGGACTTCTGATAATCGACGGTCTCGTGATTGAAGTAATGTTCAAGCATATAGTTGTGATATTCCATCACATGGCGTAACTTTTCTGCAAAGGTAATCGGGTTTGACATATCACCCACACGCAAGCCACGACGCGCAACTTTATCTTCATAGGCAGGGCCGATACCACGCCCCGTTGTACCAATGGCCCTGTTGCCCCGCGCAATTTCGCGTGCCTGATCCAATGCAACATGGTGTGGCAGGATGATAGGCGCTGCGTCTGAAATCTTTACCCGCGAACGAGCATCGATTCCTTTTGCTTCAACTTTCCGTAACTCCTTTTCCATCGCCGCCAGTGACAAAACGACACCGTTGCCGATTAGACAGTCGACATTATCTCGCAGGATCCCAGATGGAATGACGTGCAAAATAGTCTTCTCGCCATTTATTACCAGTGTATGGCCGGCATTGTGCCCACCCTGAAAACGAACGACAGCATCTGCGCGATCTGTCAGCAGGTCAACAATTTTGCCCTTACCTTCATCGCCCCATTGAGTTCCTATCAGAACGACACTTTTACCCATAACTATACCCACATATACCCTGCTGTTCTTTAGTGAAAAATGAAGATATTTGACTGCTTACTGCACTATCCAGTTACCGTCCTTCCTGACTAGATTAGCCGCATTATCGCAATCCTTATCGGCCCCTTCTTTGTCATAACAATAAATGACTCGATTGCCATCCAGGCGTAACTGCCTGACCATATCAAAAAGTACAGGATCATCGTCATCCGGCACACAAATAGTCATATTTGAACTCGTCACGTCTCTATCAGATTGTTTGATCAACCCGGATACCGCTCGCAGATCAAGACTAAAGCCAGTTGCCGCTCTGGCCCGGCCAAAATCAATACCGATGTCATCATAGCGCCCACCCTTTGCTATCGCCCGTCCAGAGCCCTGCGCGTAGACAGAAAAAACCAGCCCATTGTGGTAACTCTTTCCCTTCAGCTCGGCGAGGTCATAGTAAAGGCGGGTAGCTGGCATGTGTTGTTTCAATCTGCTTGCAATGCGTGACAGATTTTTAACGGCTGCTTTCACTTCTTCTGAGGCTGCAGAAAACTTCTCTACTACTCTGGGCAGACTATCTACTTCACCACTGCTTACCGTCATTAAAACAAACAGCTCTGAGGCTTCTATTGACAAACCCAGCGATTGACAAAGCTGTGCTACATCATCTCTGGCGCGGCGGCTGATGACTTCAACGATTTGATCCTGGGTTGCAGTATCCAGATCCTCTACCGCTGCCAATGCCTGAAAAATACCCATGTGACCAAGATCTACATGGAGATTTTCTAACCCTATGTTATGCAGTGTTTCTACCAGCAGTTCAACAATCTCAATATCAGCACGGTAGCTTTTCACACCGAACAACTCGGCCCCAAGCTGTAAGGGAACACGCGAACAGCCCAGACAGTCTGGACGGGTGCGCAACACCGGCCCTAAATAACAAAGACGGTTTGCCCCATCATTATGTAAGTAATGGGCATCGATGCGGGCAACCTGCGGTGTCATGTCTGCACGCACCCCCATCATCCTTCCGCTCATCTGATCCGTCAGTTTAAAGGTCTCGATCTCTAGGCCATGTCCCGCCCCCGTGAGCAGGGAATCAAGATATTCCATCAATGGCGGCATCACCAGGTCATAACCCCAGCTTGCAAGTAAATCCAGCACTTTGCGGCGCAGGCCTTCTATTCGCTTAGCCTCTGCTGGTAGCGTTTCCTCGACACCAACCGGCAGCGACCAGCGGTCACCCTTAATCAAAGATGGATTGGAACTACTCATGGAATAAATGTCAGGTTCCTGACCCAGCACGAACAAAGGTCAGCAGTACTGCACCAACCGCCATTACAATCAGGCCCATTGTCCGTAACTGGCTGTTGCCGATCTTTTCCATCATTTCCAACATTTTTCTATATCGATCTGGGTTCAGGAAAGGCAGTATTCCTTCAAAAATAAGCATCAGTGCAATGGCAGCAAAAAAATCGCTCCAGTCCATCGCTGTTAATTCACAGGCTTCTTAAAATACTTGAAGAACTCACTGTCAGGCTCGATAACCATTATGGCATCCTTATTACTGAAGGTATTCTTATAAGCTGCAAGGCTGCGATAAAAGGAAAAGAACTCCACATCCTGAGTATACGCTTTAGCATAAATACGAGTTGCCTCAGCATCACCTTCACCGCGTTTTTTCTGGGCATCCCGTTCAGCCTCGGCTATGATAATCTGTGACTCTCTGTCTGCATCGGCACGCAGTCGCTCAGCGGCTTCCGCACCACGAGCACGAAGCTCTTTAGCTACCCTGCCACGTTCTGCTTCCATCCTGTCATAAACAGACTGTGAAATTTCCGGCACAAGGTCAACACGTTTCAGGCGTACATCAATCACCTCGATACCGTATTTTTTTGCGTCCTCGTTCATGCTTTTCTGTACGATCTTCATAATCAAATGACGATCGCCGGAAATGACATCGTTGACCGTACGTTTGCCAAACTCGGTTCTGAGTCCATCATTGGTTAACTGTCGTAAGCGTTGATTAGCACTGCCAATCTGCCCGGCTACGGTAACAAAATACAGCGTCGGGTCAATGATGCGCCATTTGACAAATGAATCGACGATCAGGCCTTTCTTTTTGATTGTAAGGTACTGTTCAGGGTCAGAGTCCATCGTCTGTACCCGAGCATCGAAGTAACGGACATTGTTAATAAAGGGTACTTTTGTGTGCAGGCCCGGTTTATCATCTGCTCGGATAATCTCGCCAAACTTGAATACTATGGCTTTTTCTCGTTCATCAACAGTGTAAAAGATGCCCGATGCCAGCAGTGCCAGCACAAAAATAACAATAGCTATTACTGGTAATTTCGCAGACATTCGCTATCTCCTGTCGGTGCGGCCAGAGCGATTAGCCCTCTGGCGGTATTGATTAATTTTCTTTCTGGCTTCAAGGAATGCATCTTCGGAAACATCAACATTTGCAATAGAACCTTTTGGTTCTATACGATTTAACAAGCGATCGAGTGGTAGATACATGATGTTGTTGCTTTTTTTCTGGTCAATCAAAAGCAGATTACTACCAGCAAGAACGCTCTCAATAGCATCAAGGTACATTCGCTCACGGGTGACTTCTGGTGCGACATTAAACTCTTTCAGAATACTGAGAAAACGCGATGCTTCACCCTCTGCGCCAGCTATAACAGTCGCTCTATAGGCCTCAGCTTCCTGGGTAATTCTTGCTGACTTACCGCGAGAACGGGGAATAACATCATTGGCGTAGGCTTCTGCTTCATTTTTATAGCGCACTTCATCTTCACGCGCCTTCACCGCATCATCAAAGGCGGCCTTCACTTCCTGTGGTGGCAAGGCACTCTGCATGTCAACCGTCACAATTTCGATACCGGTTTCATATCGATCCAGGATTCGTTGCAATATCTCACTGGCATTGCTGCCAACAATTGACCGTCCACTGGTAATGACGTCATCCATAGAGTTCTTACCAACTGTTTCTCTGACTGCAGACTCAGTGGCAGAACGTACAACGACGTCCATTTTGTCACTGACATTAAAAAGAAAATTATTGGCATCCAAGATTCGATACTGCACAGCGAAGGCGATATCGATGATATTTTCGTCTTCTGTCAACATCAGTGATTCACGGGGCACATCCTGTCTTGAATTATTGCGCGTTGTCCGGTAGCCAACCTCGACGGTATGTACCTTTTTGGTGTTGACAATAATTTTTATCTCAATTGGCGCAGGGAGGTGCCAACGTAAGCCGGCACCGGTAGACTCCTGGTACTTCCCAAAACGCAGAACAACACCTGTTTCTCCTTGCTGTACCGTATAAAAACCCGTCGCCATCCAGACGCCGACAAGCAATAGCAGCACAACCAGTATACCAACAGCACCAAACCGCTTGCCGGCACCCTTACCAGTATTATTGCCGTCACTTTTTCCAGCACCGAAAAAGCTGCTGAATTTTTTCTGAAGATTTTTTACAATCTCGTCGAGATCAGGCGGACCGTCCTGGTTATTCTTGCTTCCCCAGGGATCTTTTCCATCTGAGCCACCAGGCTGATTCCATGGCATGGCTTGGGTTACTCCTATTGCTATTCAAAGACGTAGGATTCTAACTTGAATTTAGGCTGTGGCATATAGAAATAGGTGAAAAAAAGGAAAAAAGCTTAAAGAGGAAGGGGGTTTTCGTGGGGAGCGCGCCCCGCAATGAATATTTTTGATTTTATTCGATCTTAGGCAATAAAATAGGTTATGTCTGAAAGCAGGCCGTGATGGTGATTGTTGTTGCCTCTCGCCCTTCCCTTTTTACCTGCCTTTCTCCTGTCTGTGCAACCAGGCCATATCAGTCTGGCTTCCCTCTATTTCCATTTCCCAGTCTCCATTCTCATACATAGACTGGTGCAGGACACTGAATCGCTGGAATATTTTCGCCCGTAAGCCGCCCTCTGCAACAGGAACCGTAATACTCTGGCGAAAACGCAAACGGCTGAAATGCTCATCTATTGCCTGCTGGAGATACTCCATTCCATCGCCAGTACTGGCTGATAGCCAGACCTTGGTAATAATCCCATCTACATTTCTTTCCAGATCCGCCTCACGATCCACCAGGTCTACCTTGTTGAACACCGTAATAAAAGGAATATCGTGGGCATTGATCTCCCTCAAGACTTCATTCACCCGTTCGATATTTTCACATCGTCGACCGGACGAGCAATCAACAACGTGCAAGAGTAGATCTGAGTCGCTGACTTCTTCCAGGGTAGAATGGAAGGCCTCTACCAAAGAATGTGGCAGGTGGCTTATAAACCCGACGGTATCAGCCAGCAAAATATGCCCGGCATTCGGCAGATCCAGTCGTCTCATGGTTGGATCCAGGGTAGCAAACAGCTGATCGGCCTGATACACCCCGGCACCGGTCAAATAATTGAAAATTGATGATTTACCAGCATTGGTGTATCCAACAAGTGAAACCGTTGCGACAGGTATCTTCCTTCTGGCCATGCGCCGCTGTGAGCGACGTTTTCTGACCTTTTCCAGACGTGCCCGCAAAGATTTTATCCGCCGACCCAGTAATCGACGGTCAGTTTCCAGCTGTGTTTCACCCGGCCCTCTGAGTCCTATCCCTCCTTTCTGGCGCTCAAGGTGGGTCCAGCCTCTGACTAAACGAGTTGATAGATGTCGAAGCTGGGCAAGCTCTACCTGTAACTTACCTTCGTGACTTTCCGCCCGTGTGGCGAAGATATCCAGAATCAGCCCGGTGCGATCAATTACACGGCACCCCAGGGTACGCTCGAGGTTTCTTTCCTGTACGGGTGAGATGATGTGGTTGATCAGTACCAACTCTGCACCAGAATCTTTCAGTATCTGGCGTATCTCCTCAGCCTTGCCCTTGCCGACAAACAGGGCAGGATCCGGACTTCGCCGATTGCCGATAACCTGTGCTACCGGCAGGGCACCAGCAGAACGGGCAAGCAGACTCAGTTCTGCGAGAGATTCCTCATCACGCTGATGCTTGAAATGAATATGGACAAGGACGGCCGGTTCTGCACCATCATTTATCGATAGGTAGGCGATGGATCGTTGGTTTGAATCTTCCGTCAGATCACTGATTGCCGGCACTGTCCGAGTCATCGAGTTGGAGCTTTACTGCTCGTGAAGGCACTACCGTTGAAATGGCGTGTTTATATATCATCTGACTGACTGTATTTTTTAGTAGCACGACGAATTGATCGAAGGATTCTATCTGCCCCTGCAACTTAATACCATTAACCAGAAAAATAGAAACGGGTACTCTTTCCTTACGGAGTGTATTTAGATACGGGTCTTGTAGTGTTTGCCCTTTTTGTTGTGACATTTTGTTGCTCCTTAATAATTATTTATTGTTTTCAGTGCTGCCTGGGGTATAGCTCTACCTTCATGCGTTCCGTATCCCTTAAGGAGCAAAGATTTGTCGGGGTTTTCATCACACCGGTACGTTAGGCTCCGGCCAGGTTCTATAAAATAGATAGCATCCCCTCACCTTCTCCCCCTTTGCCAGCCTTACACGCTCTGTACGTGTAGACGTATTATTGACAGGCGAGACCTTAAACACTAGTCTTTTTCTGAATAAATTCCAAGACTTTTTCGGGATAATCTTCATTTTTACTGTCAAACCACGTCAACTCCGAGTCATTCCTAAGCCATGTTAATTGTCGCTTTGCTAATTGACGCGTACTGTAAAGACAGCGGAGACGCATTTCTTCATAATCGGTTTTTCCATTGAGATGCTCCAGAACCTGACGGTAACCCACTGTACGCATGGCAGGCAGGTTGTTTGTTAGCCCCTGTGCCTGTAACAGTTTTACCTCATTAATAAAACCCTGTTCGAACATCTGGCTCAGCCTTTTTTCGATATTTTCATGTAACAGGGTTCTCTCAGAGGGCCATATTCCAATTTTGATAATTTTCCACGGAATCTCCTGCGTGCTGTTCCTGGCGTGTTGCGTAGGAGTGACACCGCTAAGCTGGTAGATTTCAAGCGCGCGTTGTATTCTCTGCCTGTCATTGGGATTTATCCGCACTGCGGATTCAGGGTCTATCTCAGACAGTCGATCATGCAGGGCCTGCCAACCGTCTTCTTTCGCCTCAAGCAGCAGTTTTTCCCGCACAGCTTCATCTGCTGCAGGCAAATCCGGCAAACCATACTGCAGCGCCCGAAAATAAAACATGGTTCCCCCCACCAGCAGTGGAACCCTGCCCTGAGCCTGAAAGTCATTCATCAACTGCAAGGCGTCAGTACGAAACTCATCAGCCGAATAGGGCTGAGAAGGTTCGCGTATATCTATCAGCGCATGTGGATAGTCCTTCATCTCCTGCACGGTGATCTTTGCAGTACCGATATCCATCCCGCGATAAACCTGCCCGGAATCAACACTGATCAAACCAACAGGTAAATACTCAGCAATCCGCATAGCCAGGCCAGTTTTGCCAGCGGCGGTTGGGCCCATCAGGAAGATGGCGGTGGGTTTGGGGTTGCTGGCATTCATTAACTTCAGTGTTCAGTGTTCAGTGTTCAGTGTTCAGTCGAAAGCTTAAAACCGAAAACTGAAAACCGAAAACTGATTTTCATTGCCCCCTCATAAACATTTTATCCAGCTCTCTAATGGTGAGCTGCTTCCAGGTTGGCCTCCCATGATTACACTGATTACTGCGTTCGGTTTGCTCCATTTCCCGTAATAGTGCATTCATTTCTTCTCGGGTCAACAAGCGGTTTGCTCGTACTGAACCATGACAGGCCATGGTAGAGAGAATTTCATTTATACGGTCTTCCATCCTACTGGAGCGACCGTGTTCGGCGAGGTCTGACAAAATGTCTCGAATTAAGGATGGGATGTCCACCCTGGCAAGCATCTCAGGGACACTACGAATCACGATACTTGTCTCAGTAATTACATCAACTTCAAATCCGATCTTATTGAAATAAGAGATATTTAATTCGGCCAACGATATCTCTTCCTGACTTAGGGCCAGGTGAACCGGTACCAGTAGGGGCTGTCTGGCCAGTGGCTCTTTATCGAGTTGAGACTTTAGCTTTTCGTAGCGGATACGCTCATACGCTGCATGCATATCGACGATGACCAGGCCGTTTTCATTTTCTGCCAGTATGTAAATACCCTGCAGCTGCGCAAGAGCAAAACCTAGCGGAAAATCAGATAAGGAAAAATCATTACCCTGCTGATCCTTAGCGACACCCTGTTCGTCTCCTCCCGCTTCAGTAGGATCAATATTGCCTTCAGCAAAATAGAGTTTCCCCAGCCCAGTCATCTGCTCCTGTACAGAATACGGTGCAGCTGCCATTTCAACGTGCCGCTGGGCAAACAGAAACGTGCCACTATTTTCTGTTGACGTCTCTGAGAATGGGTTAGCAGGCATAGCGCCAGGTCGGGTATCGGTCAACATCTTTTTCAGTGACTGGGAAATAAAACCGTGGATTTGCCTGTCCTCACGGAACCTGACTTCATGCTTGCCCGGATGTACATTGACATCGACCTGGTTCGGTGGCAAATCGAGAAACAGAACAAATGCGGGCTGGCGCTGATGATGCAACACATCCCGATAGGCCTGTGTCACTGCATGCATCAGCAGTTTATCCCGCACGTAACGGCGGTTCACGTAGAAAAACTGTTGATCCCGCTGGCTCCTTGAGTAGGTAGGTTGTGAAAACCAGCCATGCACGTGCAGATCACCCGTTTGCTGATCAATAAAAAGACAATTTTCGATGAAGTCTTTTCCCAGCACATCGAACACGCGTTTGTTGCGCCCCGCCTCATCTTCAGCAGCCTCCATCGAACGCACAGCCCGTCCGTCATGGAAAAGACGGAACCCGACGTCGGGGCGAGCCAGCGCCTGTTCGATAAAACGACGATCCAGATGTTTGTATTCAGTTTTCTCTGTACGTAAGAATTTTCGTCGAGCAGGCGTGTTATAGAAAAGATCACAGATTTCAATGCTGGTGCCCTGAGGATGGGCCGCAGGCTCAGGAGTAGGAAGGTCTTCATTGCTTTCATAGAGAATTTTCCAGGCGTATTCGCTGCCCCGTGCACGACTGGTAATAGTCATACGGGATACTGATCCCATGCTGGGCAATGCCTCTCCACGAAACCCCATGGTCATTACGTTGAGCAGATCATTCTGGTTCCGGATCTTGCTGGTGGCGTGTCGGCCCATTGCCAGCGCCAGGCAATCCTGGCGGATGCCATGACCATCATCACGCACCGATATTCGCCGCAAACCACCATGCTCCAGTTCGACCACGATTTGCCTTGCACCGGCATCCAGACTGTTTTCCAGGAGCTCTTTAAGTATCGATGCCGGTCGTTCAACAATTTCACCCGCTGCAATTTGATTTACCAGCTGATTTGGTAACTGGCGAATCCTCGGTGCTTGATTGGTCCCCCCGCTGTTTTCCATTGCCTTACCTTTTTGCCGACGCGGGTTTCATGAATGCAACTTTTTCTTGACTGATAAATTGTTTAATACCTCTATAGATCGCCCTGGCAACCTGTTTCTGATATTTACTACTTTTCAGTTTGCGCTCTTCATATGGATTAGAAATAAAACCTGTTTCTACTAGAATGGAAGGAATGTCCGGTGACTTGAGGACAACAAAACTCGCCTGCTGTACTCTCTTGCTATGTAATTTTGCGATTTTTCGCATTTCTTTTAGCACCTGACCACCAAAACCCAGGCTATATTCCAGAGTTTTGTCCATCTGCATATCCAGTAACACGCCGGCAACGACATCCTCCCGATCACTGATTGATGCCCCCCCCACCAGATCAGCAGCATTTTCCTTGTTTGCCAGCCAACGTGCTGTCTCACTGCTTGCACCCCGATTGGATAAAGTATAGACCGCCGCGCCACGTGCAGATGAACGACGAAAGGCATCAGCATGTATAGAAACAAAAAGATCCGCATTGGCCCTTCGTGCCTGTTTAGTACGCCTTCTCAGCGATACATAGTAATCACCCTTGCGGGTCATATGTGATCGTAAGACAGGATCCTTATCAACAAGTCTTTTAAGTTCCTTCGCAATAGACAGAACAATCTTTTTCTCACGCGTTTTCTTCCTGCCGGAAGCGCCGAAGTCTTCACCGCCATGACCGGGATCAATGGCTATAGTAACAATACCCGGGCGTCTTGCTGGGGGACGAATAACCTTTGGTACAGCCCTCTTATTCTTATCAAACAAATCCACCACCAGCCGATAACCATAAACAGCGTTAGGCTTCAGTGTGAAACTCTTCACTCGAACAGGTTTTTTCAGGTCAAGGACAATGCGAGTAATATTTTTCGAATATTTTCCGTAGCGAAACCGTTTAATATAGGGGTTATTTTTCACCTCATGCGGAATCCCTTTACTTAACCTGGCATTTTTAATATCAATAGCTATTCGATCTGGATCGGAAAAAGTCGAAATCCTGTGATCTATACCGCTACTCAGATCAAGAACTACACGGGTATGATCGGGGGCATTCCACACACGCAGATTTTTTACACTGACACTGGTGGATGAAGCAGCAATTTGTGGTAGCAGGCTGATACCAATAAGGAACAAAATTGCCTGCTTCATGAAATATTGATTCTCACTGCTGCCCCACAAAATAATCATACTGGTGAATACCGGAATTCAGTGCCATTGATACTAATATAAATCAAAGAGTTACTGGATATCCACATCCGTGGGCATGACGGCATACTCCTTCATGCCTATCCGTCTCATAAATTAAGCATTCCAATCACACCCTGTTTCGTTCAGAAAAAATTAAAGGCACCCAAATACCTTTTTTTTGACAATAATCAATATCTTCAATTAATTTTAGACCTATAATAACCGCTATCAGAGTGACGAGGTTAGGTAAATGTTCAGAATTATCATTTCGGCCTTCTTCATCGTGTTCTCGTCTGTCAGTTATGCAGCGGCGGACGGCCAGCGCCTGTATGTGCAGAATTGTGCAGCCTGTCACGGTTATAACGGCGACGGTGGCGTGGGCGTACCGCTGTCATTGCCTGATTTTCTGGCAACGGCATCTGATGACTATTTTTTCAAGACTATCAGAAAAGGCCGCCCTGGCCGGGTCATGCCCGCTTTTAAGAATCTTAGCAATAATGAAGTTGATTCTATCATCCATTTCATACGCACCTGGTCTGACAACGCGCCACCCAATTACTCGACACAACCAGTCAGGGGTAATGCAATAAATGGTGGAAAGCTATTTCAGGCACAATGTGCATCCTGCCACGGTAAATCGGGTAAAGGAGGTGAAGGAACAGGCGTCACCCTATCTCGCCCCCGTAACCAGCCCATACTCGCACCGGCCCTGAACAATACAGGATTTCTCACCTCAGCCCCGGATGAGATGATTAAAAGGACTCTTATCAAGGGTCGAAAGGGAACCCCGATGGTATCATTTCTCGACGAAGGTCTCAGTGAAAAAGACATCGATGACATCGTGGCCTACGTCCGTTCTTTTGAAACACAAACGACCGTCAGCACGAATAGCAAAAAGGGCGAACCGGCTGTGATCATCAAAGAGTCTCCCTATTCACTTGATGAAACAGTTGATAGCCTAAAAAATGCCGTCGTCAGCATGAATTTTCGCCTGATCCGTGTTCAAAATCTGGACGCAGGTCTGACTGAAAAGGGAAAAGAAGACAAGAAACAGGTCATCATCTACTCCTGCAACTTCAATATCCTTGACCGGGCCCTTAAGATTGATCCACGCGTAGGATTATTTCTTCCCTGTCGAGTAACCGTTGTACAACATGACGATAAAGTATTGGTGATGTTTGCCAACCCCCTCCGTATGAGTGAACTCTTTAACAATAGTGAACTTGATAATATGTGTACGGAATTAAAATCAGTCTACGAAGCAATGATTGATGAGGCACTGCTATGAATAGCTACCGTAAAATACTCATCAGTTTCTTCATTGTCACACTGACTATTTCACTGTCTGCTATAGCCGATGATTTGATTATGCGTCGTACCAAAGCGTCTTTCCCCGAGGCCATGAATACCCTGCAGACGGCCATTACTGAAGAAGGCTTTAAGGTTACCCGCGTCCAACGCGTCGATGTGGGACTGGCCGCATCCGGTTATAAAACGGCGGAATACCGGATAGTTTTCTTCATGAAAGAAAAGACGGTACACGATATCGTGAAACGGCAACCTGAACTTATCCCCTTCCTGCCACTGAAAATCACCATTTTTGCAGAAGGCGATGAAACCATCCTTGTCACTTTAAATCCGGCAAAACTGAACGAATTCTTCCCAAAGATAAAGATGAATAAAGAATTCTCCGAATGGGAAAATGCTGTCAACCGGATTCTTGACAAAGTACAGTCTGAATAGACCCGACCATCTCCTTGCCTCTGTTACTGGCGGCGGATATCCTGACTTCTCGTCCGCTGCCCCTGTGTGACATCCATACCACCAGGTCCTCAGGGGGTAAATAACCCTCCCCTCGGTCAGGCCATTCAACAAAACAGCAGGCCTTATCATTGAAATAGTCCCTTATGCCGATAAGATCGAGCTCCTCCGGGTCAATGAGACGATAAAGATCAAAATGTATGATTTCCCTGCCAGCAAGAGAGTATTCCTCAAGCAGAGTATAGGTTGGACTTTTTACCGCTCCCTGATACCCCAGAGCTCTCAGTACCCCCCGAACCAGAGTGGTCTTACCGGTACCGAGTTCACCTGTTAAAAATACAAGCACGCCTTCTGGTAATACATCGGCCAGCACAGCCCCCAGTTTCTCTGTGGTCGTAACATCGATCAGGGTTAGAGTAAGTTCACTCGGTTCATTACTTTCACCTTTCACCTTTCACCTTTCACCTTTCACCTTTCACCTTTTACCTTTCAGCTGATACCCATTCCTCAATTGCCGTAACGGCAGCATCAAATCAGAAGCCAGCATGCCAGCATCTCCATACTTAGCCGCATGAACATCTCCGGCACAGGCATGTAAAACTACAGCGGTTACTGCAGCCTTTTCCGGTGCCATGCTCTGTGCCAGAAACCCAGCCAGCAGTCCCGTCAGCACATCGCCTGTCCCCGCCACCGCAAGTGCCGCATTACCGTATGGACAGACCCACAGCTTCTCTTCATCCCCCTCATTAATGGCCAGCAGTGTATTCTCTCCTTTTAGAATACAGATACCACCGTATTGCCTTACAAGTTCCTTAATCGCTACAATCCTGTTTGCCTGAATGTCACCTGTCTTACACTGAAGCAGTCTTGCCGCCTCACCAGGGTGTGGTGTCAATATCCAGTTCTGCCTTCTTTCAGGTGATTTTGCCAGCAGATTTAGACCATCGGCATCAATGATATCGGGGCTCCTACGCTCAAGACAATACTCAAACACCTTTCGTGACCAGTTGCTCTGTCCTAGCCCTGGACCAAGAGCGAGTACGTCGGATTGCAGAAATAGGCTTTTTAGCTGTTTCGTCGCGTGAATGCCACTCACCAGTAATTCAGGACGACAAGCGGTAATTGCCGTCACGTTATCAGGAACACAGGCAACCCTCACCAACCCCGCCCCAGCTATGTATGCCGCCCAGCCGGCAAGACAGGTTGCACCGGCCATTGCCTGTTCACCTCCTGTAATCAATACAGTGCCCTGGCTTCCCTTGTGTGAATCCTTGGTTCGAACCGGCAACCAACTCTGGCATTCTGCCAGATTAGCCTGGTGGGACTTGGCAATATCAGGAAATGATTTTTGTTGAGTAGAGTCCATGACCGGTATCATACGACAAATGAAACCCAAGACACATTCTGCTAATAATCTATTAGCTGTCGAGCTAACCGACCTGACACGGCAAATACGACTGTGGGGACAGGAACTGGGCTTCCAGCAGGTCGGGATTACGGATATCTCTCTGCAAAAAGCAGAAAATCACCTGCAGTACTGGTTAGAGATGAATTATCACGGCGAAATGGAATATATGGCCAGGCATGGCCTTAAACGTAGCCGACCTGATGCGTTGCTTAACGGAACTACTCGTATCATATCCGTGCGCATGGACTATCTGCCGCATGAGGTAAAAACAGCCATAGATCAACTAAAGAAAATAGACCGCGCCTACATTTCACGCTATGCCCTGGGACGCGACTACCATAAGCTTATACGTTCGCGTCTACAGAAACTGGTACAGCGTATCCAGACAGAACTGGAGGGCTTCAACTACCGGGTTTTCACTGATTCAGCCCCGGTGCTGGAAAAGGCACTGGCAGAAAAGGCAGGTATAGGCTGGATCGGCAAGCACAGCAATTTGATTAACCGTCAGGCCGGATCCTGGTTTTTTCTTGGTGAGATCTACACTAATCTACCCCTGCCGGTCGATAATGCTGTTGAAGAACACTGTGGCACTTGCCAGACCTGTATCGATATCTGCCCAACACATGCCATCATTGCACCCTATCAGGTCGATGCTCGACGGTGTATTTCCTACCTGACTATCGAATATAAAGGGGTCATAAAGGAGGAACTCCGCCCCCTGCTCGGCAACCGAATTTATGGCTGTGATGACTGCCAGCTCTGCTGCCCCTGGAACCGTTTTGGAAAACTGTCGAAAGAAGCTGACTTTCAACCTCGACACGGGCTGGATGACACGGCATTACTGAATCTCTTTAGCTGGAACGAATCCGAATTTATGAAAAATCTGGAAGGCTCGCCCATAAGACGCATCGGTTATCAGCACTGGCAGCGAAATATTGCTGTTGCGCTGGGCAATGCCGCTTATGATCCTGATACCGTAAAAACACTGAAGGAAAAACTGTCATCGGCTTCGGGAATGGTTGCAGAACACATTAGCTGGGCCATAAGGGGGCAGAATTGTCGGCGTGATACGCCTGCAATTTAAATAGGAGACAGACTAAATTGAGTTAAGGGCTCAACAATTCTCCCATTCACCTGACGATATTGCCCAGCTTCGGTACTCGTGGCCGCAAGGGAAGTGCAGCTATCCTGCAAAAAATGCCCATGGAATATGCATACCCTTCGGCCTAATTTATTTCAGCTTGAGGAAGGCTCGCCTGAAATATTTAAGTTCATCAATCGACTCACGAATGTCGTCCAGTGCCTTGTGGGTGTTTTTCTTGCTGAACCCATTATAGATCTCAGGGTGCCAGCGTTTAGCCAGTTCTTTCACAGAGCTAACATCAAGATTTCTGTAATGCAACCAGGATTCCAGTTGCGGCATATAACGATAGAGAAAACGGCGATCCTGACAGATACTGTTGCCGCATAAGGGAGATTTGTTGCGTGGACAAAACTCACGGATGAATTCCAGTGTTTCATTCTCCGCATCCAATTCTGTAATTTTAGATGCTTTTACCCGTTCGGTCAGTCCAGTTTTGCCATGGGTTCGGGTGTTCCATTCATCCATGGCATCAAGATATTCGTCGGACTGATGGATGGCCATGACAGGACCTTCCCCCAGAACATTCAGGTCTGAATCTGTGATGATAGTGGCCATTTCAATAATTCTGTCTGTGTCCGGATCCAGACCTGTCATTTCCAGATCAATCCAGACCAGTGCATTGGGATCCTGTGGCATAGAATAATATCCTGTTGTTTCGTGGGGAAAGTATCAATTTGACTGAAAGGATAATGTATTATCCGCTCTACTGGAATAAATAGTTTCAACTTTCAAGTATCAATACTGAATACTTGAGGCTTGAAATCTGAAAATTGAACCCCCTTATGAACACATTAACTGTCCTCTTTCTTTTCGCACTAACGGCCATGTTGATCACTGAATTCTGGTTAAGCAGGCGTCAAATACAGAATATACAGCAACATCGTGATTCGGTACCCGATATTTTTAGCGAGCAGATTGACCTCAGCACTCATCGAAAAGCAGCGGATTACACCATTGCGCGCACTCGTCTAGGGTTGGTTAACGGCATCTATTCCGCACTTATCCTGCTTGCATTCACCCTCGGTGGCGGACTCCAACTGATTGATGACCTGAGCCGACAGTTGCTGGAACAGCCGTTGCTGGTTGGTGTATTTTTCATTATTACGACCATATTCGTTGGCGCGGTACTGGAGATGCCTTTTGCCTTATATAAAACCTTCGGACTTGAAGCCCGTTTTGGCTTCAACAAGACCACTCCTGCCCTGTATTTCACGGATTTAATCAAACAGACCGCACTTTTTCTGATCATTGGCGTGCCATTGCTCTTTGTGGCCCTGTGGTTAATGCAGGCCAGCGGCAAACTCTGGTGGTTGTACCTGTGGCTAACCTGGATGGCTTTCAATCTGCTTGCCATGATTATCTACCCCATCTGGATAGCCCCTTTGTTCAACAAGTTCGAACCCCTGCAAGATGAATCTGTCAGCAAAAGTGTCGCCGAACTCATGCAACGAACCGGTTTCAAGGTTAAGGGATTATTCGTTGTGGACGGTTCACGCCGGTCTGCGCACAGCAATGCCTATTTTACTGGACTGGGTAAATCCAAGCGCGTCGTATTCTTTGATACCCTGCTGGATACCCTCAGTTCAGATGAAATCGTTGCCGTACTGGCGCATGAACTGGGCCATTTCAAACGCCGCCATATCATTAAGCGTATAAGTATATTTTTTCTCATCAGCCTGCTTGCGCTAGCGCTACTCGGCTGGCTGATGCAGCAGGACTGGTTCTACCAGGGTCTGGGAATAACCACTGCATCGAACCACGCTGCTTTAATGTTATTTATGATGGCAGGTCCCGTATTCATATTTTTCATTCAGCCAGTCAGCGCGTGGTTCTCACGCAAACACGAGTTTGAGGCCGATGACTATGCACGTGAAAATGCCGACGCCAGGGACCTCATTTCCGCATTATTAAAATTATACCGTGACAATGCCAATACCCTGACACCGGATCCGGTCTTTTCGGCATTTTATGATTCCCACCCACCGGCCTCGATTCGTATCAAACACCTTCAGTCCTCAGGTTAAATTAAGAAACCTCTCATTCCAGGAGAGGCATAAAACGGTAAGAATCGCTGGCCTCGGCGGACTCTTCAAACAGGTTATCGGATGTAATAGTATACAAACAGTGGACTGTGTGAAAACGGTCTGAACGAAGTAGTGAAACACCTGAAGGATTCATTCTACACAGTCAGTGATTACCTTTCCCGTCGCTGTATATACTCAATCTTGTTTCCCCGGTTGCTTCTACTCTCTGTCGCTCATTTATTGCGCGTGCAACCGTGTTGCGATCAATATATTCCAGCTCTCCACCCACCGGCACACCGCGGGCAATGCGGGTAATATTTATATCTCTGGCGACTTCCTTTCCTGCAAGCAGGTCGACAAGGTATTCCGCTGTCGTTTCACCTTCTGCGGTGAGGTTAGTTGCAAGAATTATTTCTTCAATAACAAATTCTTCCAACACCTCAAGGAGGCGGTCAACACCAAGATCATCAGGGCCGATACCATCCAGTGGCGAAATGGTTCCCATCAGTACAAAATAGCAGCCCTTGTAGCTTCCTGTCTGTTCTATGGCTTCAAGGTCTGCCGGGGTCTCAACGATACACAGTTGCGAATGCTTACGTGAAGGTGAAGTGCAAAGAGGACAGAGTTCACTTTCACTGAGGTTGTTGCAGCGCCGACAATGCTGTATTAAATCCAGTGCGTGCAAAAGTGCAGATGCGATTCCCCTCGCACCTTCCTGGTTACGCTCAATAAGATAATATGCCATACGTTGAGCAGATTTTGGACCGACTCCGGGCAGACAGGCAAGCGCCGCTCTAAGCTTTTCAATGGCATGGGCCGCAGGCATATGAACGGGACAAAAGAATCAGAACGGAAGATTCATTCCGGATGGCAATCCCAAGCCTGCAGTCATACCGGACATCTTTTCCTGTGTTGTTAATTCAACCTTGCGCACTGCATCATTGACTGCTGCAGCGACCAGATCTTCAAGCACGGCCTTTTCCTCGCTCAGCAATTCGTCATCGATACTAATCTTGCGTACATCATGGCGACAGGTCATGGTAATTGTAACCAGGCCGCCACCTGAACTACCCTCAACTTCAGTCTGTGCCAACTCTTCCTGTGCCTGCTGCATTTTTTCCTGCATGACCTGAGCCTGCTTCATTATATTACCCAATCCACCTTTCATATTGATGCTCCTGTTATGTTCTGTAAATGTCGGTCAACTAGCCTATTAATTACTAATCGGTCTGATTGATGCCGGTGAGATACTGGCACCAAATACCTCGATCATTTTAGTCACTGATTTGTCCGACATTATGGATTGTTCCGCCAACTGCTGGCGTTCTCTGGACTGCCGTTGTTTTTGCTGTGCGGGTGTCTCAGTCGCAGAGGTATCGATTCGTATGCTGACCTGGACAGTACCGCCCAATTTTTTTTGCAATGCATGAATCAGCTCTTTCTCCCTTGCTAACGAATAGATTGCCTCCTGTTCGACATCCATAAGAAGTTCAAGTTGCTTTTCATTCCAAACTTCTGGTGCCATGTGTAAAGCCAGTTGTTTTGTGAGCCCCGTTACAGAAAGTGAACCGATCAACCCTGCCCAATCTTTGCTGGCGACGGAAGATTCTGCCTCAGTGCTTGCCTGTCCTTCTGGCGGCAACGGCGACGGCTCCTTGATCTGATCTGCCTGTGTAGAGACATCTGAAGAGACAACGGCTGGAACGTCTAATTTCAGCGGTGCTGCGGTAGTTTGAGGCTTCATACCTGATTCAGGTTGAGAATAGGCAGCATTACTCTGTGTGGGCGATTGCCGAACAACAGGCTGTTGACTTGCCCGGGATTTGTGTCCGCCCTGGGTCTCGTCTGCAACGGGAGCTGTGCTCGCTGCCGATACAGTCGGACCAAGCTGGAAAGCCAGCATTCTCAGCATAAGCATTTCGAAACCCATTCTGGAATCAGGTGCCAGCGGCAGGTCTCTCTTACCTGTCAGACATATCTGATAAAACAGTTGTAACTGTTCGGCACTGAATTTATTGCTGGTTTTTTCCAGCCATTCCCTGTCTAATCTACGTTGTTCGATAATGGCTGGGGCCAGCTGAACCAGTGAGAGATGGTATAAAACACCAAGCATTTCATTCAATACCATCATGAAATCCGGACTGCGGTCTGCTGCATCATCTATAGCGCGGAACAAGGCATCTGCATCATCATTTGCCAGACTTTCAATCAGTGCATGGATATAACGCTGTTCGATACTGCCAAGCATGCTTCTGACATCTTCACCGAATACCTTACCCGCGCCGAATGCGATGGCCTGATCCAATAGACTAAGCCCATCCCGCATGCTGCCATCAGCACTGGTTGCCAATAAATCTAATGCCGCATCGTCACTTTCTATCTTTTCTGTCTCAAGGATACGGACAAGCTGTGATTTTATCTCTGAAATATTCAGCCGCTTAAGATTAAATTGCAGGCAACGCGACAACACCGTGACCGGTAATTGCTGTGGATCTGTAGTGGCCAGTAGAAATTTGACATGTTCCGGTGGTTCCTCCAGAGTCTTCAGTAATGCATTAAAGCTGCTTCGGGAAAGCATGTGGACTTCATCAATGAGATAAACCTTGTAACGGCCACTGCTAGGAAGATACTGGACGTTATCCAGTAATTCACGCGTGTCGTCGACTTTGGTTTTCGATGCCGCATCAACCTCGATCAGGTCAATATAACGACCTTCATCTATGGCCATACAGGAGCCACATTTACCACACGGTGTAGAACTGATGCCCTGTTCACAATTCAGTGCTTTGGCCAGTATTCTCGCAATAGTCGTCTTGCCTACACCGCGTGTACCGGTAAATAGCAGGGCATGATGCAATCGATCGGTATTGAGGGCGTGTGACAGAGACTGGAGTATATGTTGCTGACCAACAACCTCGCTAAAGTCGCCTGGACGCCATTTTCGTGCAAGAACCTTATATGACATAACACATCCGGGAAGAATCCTGATGCAACTTCTAAAAGCATCATGAAACACTGAATGGTGGCGGATCAGGACAGCCTTGCCCTAACACCCGAATCTGCAGCTGCGGCTGCTTCCTTCCAGATCTGACCGGGTTCACTGCATATCGTCGTTAAGGGGGCCAACCATCACCGCCATAGAGAGCATTCCAAATGATACGGGAAATGCAGATGTGATTTTAGCGAGACTTTATGATCTGTACCAGTAGATTCGGAAAAAATTTCAAGATAAAATTGCACTACTATTTAGAGAGGAAACCGTCATTGCTCCCTATCGGCATTTTCTGCGTGACGGCCCTCTCTCTCTTTTGGTCGCGAGAACCGAAGCGTGGTAATCTCAATACCCCATAATCAAGTGCTTAGAAATTGCCTATAATAAATTTCTATCCACGATTACTCATGTGCTAAGTTCCCATACAATTATGCACAAAATCACATCCCCATAAAAACAGTGTGAGCAAATCTAACCCGCAAAAAAGGCGTCTGCGACGCATTCAAATAATTGGGATTCTGGTTGCTGTATTATTATCAATCCCGGTACTCATTCTCGAATTCACCTGGGAAGCAAACCATCTTGAGAGAATTCAGTCGGCGGGAAAACTCAGTATCATTACCTTCAATGGTCCTACGACATACTATAAAGATTCTCAAGGAACGGGAGGGTTTGAGTTTGAGCTTGCCAGGGCGTTTGCGAACCATCTTGGTGTCGAATTAGAAGTAAAACTTACGGATCAATTTGATAAGATAATGCCAGAACTCAAAGCGGCTCGTATAGACATGGCCGCGGCAGGCCTCACAATCACAGAGGATAGAAAGAAACAGTTTTCATTCAGCACACCATATCAAACCATCAAACAACAGGTCGTATTTCGTGGTGGTGGGAAAAAAAGACCGCACAACGCAGCCAGCCTGATTGGGCGAAATATCATGATTACAAGCGGCAGTAGTCATGTCGAGCGACTGGAAAAATTAAAAAAAAGATATCCTGAACTCCGATGGCAGGAAACAGCTGATGAAACACCAGAGAATCTGCTTATACGTGTCTGGGAAAAAAAACTGGATCTAACAATTGCAGATTCCAACATTGTTGCCGTGGTGCGCCAGTTCTACCCCGACCTGAATATCGCCTTTTCCCTTCCGCCTGATGACAAGCTCGCCTGGATGTTTACACTTTCCAGTGATCGCTCATTGATCGATGCGGCAAATACCTTTCTGAAAGAAATGAAATCCAGCGGTAAACTGGATCGAATACTCGACCACTATTATGGCCCTAGCTCAAAATTCAATTATGTTAATACCAAGAAATTCCTGGAGCGTATAAATAACCTCTTACCCGAATATGAGGATATGTTCCGCAGGGCTGGAGAGGAAGCAGGGATAGACTGGCGTTTACTGGCCGCTCAGGCTTATCAGGAATCACACTGGAATGCTGATGCCGTATCACCGACAGGCGTTCGGGGCATTATGATGCTCACCAATGCAACGGCAAAAAGACTTAAGATCAGTGACCGTCGCAACCCTGAAGAAAGTATAAAAGGCGGATCGCAGTACCTTAGATTGTTACTTGACAGCCTGCCCACACGAATTCCAGATCCTGATCGGTTGTGGCTCGCCCTGGCCGCTTACAATATTGGCATCGGCCATCTGGAGGATGCACGTATCCTGACACAAAAAGCCGGAGATGACCCAGACAGCTGGATTGATGTCAGGAAATATTTACCCTTACTGGCCAGGCCTGAATGGCATAAAAAAACACGTTACGGCTATGCTCGAGGTTATGAACCCGTTGCCTACGTCAATCGTATACGCGGCTTTTATGCAATACTCAGCTGGTCTGACGCACAGCGAGAAAAACCAGTACAAATTTTGAATAATATTGATTTACCTGCATTATAAACTCCGCATTATTTGTATCAGACAGCCGTTATAGGGACCTTAATCAAAGGTTCCTTAATAAAAATGATTCGTAATTGGGAACTTTTTTCCAACCGTGCCCTCATACAGGCACGAGGAGTCAATGGGTCGATTATCTTTGGTTCCTGGAGGTGATTCTCTTTTACTGCCGTCAGAGAAGACGGTTGAAATTAAAACATGTTGCAAACACGAGGAATATAAAAATATGATTAACCCAATCAAACAGAAAACTGTTGCTGCTGCCGTTGGTTCATTACTGATCGGTTCAGTTTCTGGAATAAGTACTGCTTCTGCTGCCAGTCATTTTGCCATGACTTCAATGGAAAGCGGATACGTGGTTGCTGATAAAATGGGCGAAGGTAAGTGCGGTGGAGACAAATCCAAAGCCAAAGAAGGTAAGTGTGGTGGAGACAAAACAAAATCCAAAGCCAAAGAAGGCCAGTGTGGCGAAGGTATGGAAAATGGTAAAGCCATGAAAGAGGGTAAGTGTGGTGGCGACAAGGCCAAAGCTAAAGCTAAAACCAAAGAAGAGGGAAAATGTGGAGAAGGCAAATGTGGTGGGTCAGGGATGTAGGCTCTATTTGTAAACATCATTTATAAATCAGGCGTTATAAGTTAAAGGCAGACGAAAATCGTCTGCTTTTTTTATTCCGTATAAAGTGAACTATCAATCTCCTTCCAGGTCAGACCGTAAGCATCTCGGAGACTCACAATGAATTTTTTTGTAACGTTATTCCTACCTCTACAACGCCTGCTGGATTATACGCGAGCAATCGATTTTCTTGGCCCTCTCATGCTAAGGCTCTACCTGGTACCCATTTTCTGGATGGCCGGTTCCAATAAATTTCAGGGCTTCGATAGTACTGTCGCCTGGTTCGGCAGTATGGGTATGCCAATGCCCGAACTGATGGCTGCACTGGCAACGGGTTCAGAACTACTGGGTGCAATTCTACTGACGATAGGCCTGGCCGTACGCTGGATATCGATACCCCTGATGGTTACCATGGCAGTCGCTGCAACAACCCACTGGCAACATGGCTGGCTGGCAATTGCAGAAGGCTCCGGCATATTTTCCACCGAGCGTACTATCGGTGCCATCGAGCGTCTGAATGTGAGCAAAGATATTCTGAAAGAACACGGAAATTATAACTGGCTGACCCAGGATGGCGGTCTGGTTGTTCTTAATAACGGGATAGAATTCGCCGCGACTTACTTCATAATGCTTCTGGTGCTATTTTTTATCGGTGGTGGAAGATATTTCAGTCTGGATTACTGGATCAGCAAACATTTTATGCCTGAGATAAAAATTTCATGAACACTCAGCAATCTACCCGATTTCCGGTCTATGGTACCGGCATAGGATTACGCCGCAGTTTACTGGATGAATTTCTGGAACAGGACTCAATTCCTGTGAACTTTATGGAAGTTGCACCGGAAAACTGGATTGGCCTGGGGGGGCGTTTTGCTAAACAATTTCGGTATTTCACCGAGCGTTATCCTTTCAACTTGCATGGGTTGTCTCTGTCTATCGGAGGCCCGGAACCACTTGACATCAGCTTTATCAGGCAAGTAAAGAAGTTCATGAAGGAACACGACGTTCGTTGTTATAGCGAACATTTGAGTTACTGCTCAGACGATGGCCATCTCTATGATCTGATGCCAATTCCGTTTACTGAGGAAGCCGTACATTACGTTGCTGACCGTATCAAACAGGTGCAGGACATCATTGAGCAACAGCTGGTCATCGAAAATGTTTCTTACTATGCGGCACCCGGCAAAGAGATGAATGAAATCGATTTCATCAAGGCCATACTCGATGAAGCTGACTGCAAATTACTGCTTGATGTTAACAATATCTACGTCAACTCAGTCAACCATCGCTATGATGCTGCTAAATTTCTCCGCTCGCTACCCGGTGAACGTATCGCTTATGTCCATATTGCCGGGCACTATAATGAGGCAGATGACCTGATTATTGATACCCATGGTGCGGATGTTATCGACCCGGTCTGGACGCTGCTGGATGCAGCCTATCAACATTTTGGTGTACTCCCTACCCTGCTGGAAAGAGATTTCAATATTCCTCCGTATAAGGAATTAATGAGAGAAATCAGACAGATCAGAAAACACCAGCAACAATATGAAAAAACTGCTGACAGCGAGGCATACCATGCTACAGCCTGAATTATTGAGAAAACAGCTTTTTCAGTTCGCTGCCCATATTCGTGACCCGGATAACAGTCCAGCACCGAATGACATCGAAGACAGGCGAATGGGTATCTACAGAGACCTTTTCTTTAACAATGTTAAGGGTTTTCTAAACAGTACTTTTCCGGTTCTAAAGAGCCTCTATGAAGAGGATGCATGGCTTGAACTGGCACGTCGCTTTTATGCCCTACACCATTGTCAGTCACCCTATTTTCTGGAGATATCCCGCGAATTTATTGACTATCTTCAGACAGAACACACACTGCGAGATATTGACCCGCCTTTTTTGTTTGAACTGGCGCACTACGAGTGGATAGAGCTGGCTTTATCAATTTCACAGGAGAACCCTGATCTGCAGCTGATTGATACAAAATTATCATTACTGGATGGCCATCCCGTGATGTCGCCACTGGCATGCCTACTGACCTATTCCTGGCCCGTACATCAAATCAGACCCGATTTCCAGCCTGAGCAACCTGCTGAGCAACCTGTCTGCATCATTGTTTATCGGGATACCGATGATGATGTTCAGTTTACAGAAATCAATCCCGTCACAGCAAAATTGTTACAACAACTCGAGCAAAATGATGCGCTTAGTGGTGCAGATGTGTTGAATGAAATTGCTAAAGAGTTGGGTGTTGCCAATCCAGAGCCAATACTACAAAGTGGCCTGGAAATCCTTGAAGGACTTAAACAGAGAGGCATTATCCTTGGTGTAACCCGGAGCTGACTAGGGGTTGGCTATCTGGTCGGCATTATCTTCCCGGTTTTTATGCGTTACATCCAGATAAAGGTTATAACTGGCAATCAAAAATGGAAATGAGTTTGACAATATCCCGACGGAATCGTTTTTGCCAAAAATAAAGTAACTCAGTAGCATCAAACTACCGGCAATGCTCATGTACCAGAACAGACGTGGCATCACAACCTTGCGTGAACGGCGAGAGACCCACAACTGCACAAACCAACGGCTGGCAAAAAGAATCACACCAATATAACCTATAATTTTCCAGGGCGTGATGACCAGGGTCATCCCAAAAATTTCAATAATCGAAATAGTATTATTCATTTACCTACTCTAGTGTCTAATGTGTGTCATCATCTGAGTCCTTACTGACGACAGGATGTGTCGTGCGTGATTTAAGCCAGATTACACCCAAAATATCGAAAATCCCCACCCACAGGCGATCAAAAAAACCATAGTGGGATAACCCAAGCCGGCGCTCTCTATGATTTACTTCAACAGAAATCACTTTCCCCCCTCCGTTAATCATCATCGCCGGTAAAAAGCGGTGCAAATGATCAAAAAATGGAATAGCCTGATAGGCCTCCCGGTTAAAAACTTTAAGGCCACAACCTGTGTCAGGGGTATCGTCACCCAACAGCCAGGCGCGTATACCATTAGCCAGCCTCGAGGATAAACGCTTTATATATGTATCCTTACGCGCTTTGCGGTGCCCATTCACCAGCACCACACCAGAATCTGCATGTTTTTTGAGTGCCTGATACAGTACCGGAATATCTGCAGGGTCATTTTGTCCATCACCGTCCAGTGTCGCAATGACCGAAGATTTAGCCTGCATTATACCTGTCCGTACTGCGGTACTCTGACCAACCCCGATTTCATGGCTTATGACATGCAATAACGGGAACCCCGTACGGTATTCTTCAAGAATCTGCAGCGTTGCATCGTTACTGCCATCATTGACATAGATTAGCTCATAATCAAGCACACCATCCAGAGACTGTCTGACTTCCTCAATTAGCAGACGAATATTATCTTCTTCATTCCGTACAGGTATTACTACAGAAAGATCCGGCATTGGTGGTGCGCTCCTTAAATCAATTTAGGGTATTATAAACAATACACCGATGCATTCTGGATTTAATCACTTTTCATTATGAAGAATTATTTTCCTTCCCAGCAACTTACAAAATCACTACTCTTGCCAATAGTGGCTCTTCAACTGGCCTGGTCTGCCCCTGCCATTGCCTATAAAACGGCCCAATACTCACAGCCCGATATTCGTTATATAGACCGCAGTAAGGGTGAACGGAACAGGCCCTTCTCTGTATCACGGCCTGCACAACACAGTAACCCCCTTGCTGAACAGCAAGCTGGTAGCCCAATGCTGTGGCGGATAGAACAGCCGGGCACAAACAACGGGATTCTCAGCAGTTATATTTTTGGCACAATACACATTGATAATGAAAAAGTAATGGCAATCCCCGATAACGTCGTGCGTCGTCTGGCTGCGGCAAATACATTGATGCTAGAACTTGAATTAAATGCAAGCGGTTCCGTTAATATTCTACGAAAGATGCTTTTCACTGACGGCAGGAACCTGGAACAGGTAATTGGTGAAACTGAATTCAAGGCAGTAACGTTAGCCCTTTCCCAATCAGGCAATCAGCTACCTGGCGACATTCTTTCCGTTCTCAAACCCTGGGCCGCAATGCTGTTATTGATCAGACCGGAAAATAAATCAGGAACCTTCCTCGACAAAAAACTCGCAGACATCGCGAGAAATTCAGGGATCAGAATAGAAGGGCTGGAAACCATTGATGAGCAACTTTCCGTCTTTGATGATTTACTCCTGACCGACCAGGTGAATCTATTACGCTCAACCATGAGTACATTACCCGAAAAAAATCAGGCCTACAGGGATTTGCTTGATGCCTATTTGAGCGGAAATCTGGAAAAGCTCATACAAGTCAGCACAGATCAGGAGCCGAAGGATAAAAAGCTTGCCAGGCTAATCAAGACCCGGCTGATTTATGATCGAAATCAGAAAATGTTTGATCGTATGCAACAAAGGCTGCAGGCGGGAAATACTTTTGTCGCCATTGGTGCCCTGCATCTTCCGGGTGAATTGGGCTTACTTAATAAACTGAAGCAGGCTGGTTATCGGTTATCACGAATTGGACGAAATGAGTGATCGGTAAAAAGTTGAAAGTTGAAAGTTGAAAGTAGGTTTTTTTAAGCTTTTGGCTTTGAGCTTTGAGCTTTCAACTTAAAAATCTTTGCGCCAGAGACTTTTACCCTCCGTCATAGAATCCAGCTCATCTAGCCAGGCTTCGTGCTGGCCCCGCTCCTCCTCACTGGCACGGATAATTGACAAAACGGGCCGATTCGCATCAAGCTGGCGTATAATTTTCTCTGTATGAACCTGTTTTCCAGGTTCATTTTCCTGAAAAAGAGCTGACTGCCCACCGGTTAATGCAAGATAAACTTCTGCCAGCAATTCAGCATCCAGTAGCGCCCCATGTAGCTCCCGCTGGGAATTATCAATATTAAAATACCGGCACAGCGCATCCAGTGAGTTTTTCTGTCCCGGGCGCATGCGCCTGGCCATCACCAGACTATCAATCACCTCGCAATATTTACTGGTATCACCCAGGTCTCTGTCCGTGAGCTTCAGCTCTACATTAATAAATCCAACATCAAACGGTGCATTATGAATGATCAGCTGTGAATCCTTGATATAAGCAAGAAAATCATCAACGATATCTACAAACTTTGGTTTATCTTCCAGGAATTCATTGGTGATACCGTGAACTTCTATGGCCCCAGCATCAATCTTTCGACCCGGCTGTAAATATTGATGCAGTTCATTTCCGGTCCGTTTGCGGTCAATCAGCTCAACGCAACCAATCTCTATAATACGGTGCCCTTTGTGAGGATCCAGCCCGGTCGTCTCAGTATCAAGAACGATCTGTCTCATAATTCAGCACCCTTCAACATTCTATCTATGGCCTTGTTAGCCAGACTATCCGCAATCTCATTTCCTTCAATGCCGGAATGCCCCTTTACCCAGTGCCACTCGATATCATGACGTTCTATAGCGGTATCCAGTCTTATCCATAAATCCTGGTTTTTTACCGGCTTCCTGGCCGCTGTTTTCCATCCGCGCTTTTTCCAGTTTTCCATCCACTCCAGGATGCCCTTGCGCAGATATTGTGAGTCGGTGTAAAGCCTTATGCTACAGGATCGGGTCAGGTTCTCCAGCGCCCTGATGGCAGCCATTAATTCCATCCTGTTGTTCGTTGTTTCTTTTTCAGAACCCGATAACTGTCTTTTTTTATCGCCATAGGCAAGAACAGCTCCCCAACCCCCCGGCCCGGGGTTCCCGCGGCAGGCTCCATCGGTATAAATAATTACTTCAAGTTCAGGCACTGTTGTTGACATCCCTATTTCTCACACTTCTTTTCGCCACCGGCTCGGCAACATTCAGAAAAGCTCTTTTTCTGACCTTTGCCCCAAGGTCTATGACCGTCATCCCCACTTCTCGCTTAAGCGCAATCAATAAATAAACACCGCCCAGCATAGGCCACCAACGGTTACCGGCATTTTCCATAAACACAAATTGCTCTCGCAGTTGCTGATTCCGAATGGGTGGAGAATAGTACAGCATCATACCGCCGCTAACATGGAAATTCAGCAAACTGAGCCAGTCCCTGACTTTGTGAATAGAATAATTATGGCCATTCCATGGCGCATTTGCTTTCGAAAATAATTTTCTTATTCCCCATAAGCTATAAGGATTAAAACCAAGAATTACCAGGTGACCACCATCAACAAGAATGTCTTTACTTTCGCGTAACAATTGATGCGGGTTATCAGAAAAATCCAGCATATGTGGTAGCAGGCATAGATCAACGGATGAAGACTGAAAGGGAAGGGTTGAACCCGCATCTATATAAAGAACCTGCAAGCCATCAAGAGACCCAGATGAAGGAATATCACCTTCAGATTCACTGGCTAACAAAAATATTTTTTGTTCAATGTTGCTCGTTTCAAGCAGTGATGATGTGCCGGCATAGCCATACTGAACAGCAATATCGCCTTTAAGCGCAGGCAAAAATTTACCCAGCGCCATCTGTTCAACTGTAAACAGCGATCGCCCAAGATCCGTTCGGCTCCAGTCAGGGAAACTACTCATTTTGGTCTTTTCGTTTAATGTGTCTATACTCAGAGAACTGCAACAGTAAAAAACATGATTGCTTACATAATTAAAACAATATTTATGTGAATATATTAGTTAATTAATCATGTATAAACAATATCTTATATACTATATTTAGATTATTTTCTAGAATATGTATGAGAGATAAGATAAACTGCTTGGCACGAATAGAATATCTGTGCAGTCTATGCTGTTATCAGGTAAAAAAATACGCCTTTTATGGTAGCTGAACCTGGACAGCGTCTGAATGAAAAATAATCTGACAATCCGCACACTGCTTACCCTGCTCCTTTCCAGCCTATTTTTTCTTGCTGGCTGTTCAAGTACAAAAATAAAAGAAACACAGTCAAGTCGCACAGAACCCAGTCTTGCTGAGCTTATCGGTGGGTCTGACGCACCCGATCAGCGACCATCTGCCCCAAAACCCGCCGTCTCATACACCGCTGCACCCAGGGAATACTTCCCAAAAGAGGTCACATATACTGCAGAAGATTTCACAGATCTGTGGGATCGGATTCGGGCAGGATATGCCCTGCCAACCATAAAAAGTCGGCATATTGCCGAGTATGAACGCTGGTATTCATCACGCCCGGAATATATCGAACGGTTAGTCAGAAGGGCAACCCCCTACCTGTATTACATTACAACTCAAGTAGAAAACCGCAATATGCCGATGGAGATCGTCCTGTTGCCGGCCATCGAGAGTGCCTATAAGCCGAATGCTCTGTCCAGTGCAAAAGCTGTCGGACTGTGGCAATTTATTCCGGCTACAGGCCGGCACTACGGACTGAAACAGAACTGGTGGTATGACGGTCGCAAAGATATTTATTCATCAACCCGCTCTGCACTCGATTATCTGGAGAAGCTAAACAGTGACTTCGATGGCGACTGGGCATTGACGCTGGCCAGTTACAATGCAGGTGAAGGAACTGTCTCACGTGCAATGGTGGCCAATTATCGTGCGGGAAAACCAACTGATTACACTTCACTTAAGCTTCGAAATGAAACGCGCCGCTATGTCCCCAAGCTCATCGCTCTAAGCAACATTATAAAAGATCCGGAGAAATTTGGACTAAAAATTGCCAGAATCCCGAATGAGCCCTATTTTAGTGTTATTCGACTAAACAGTCAGATAGATCTGGGCGTTATTGCGGATGCCACCAACATCCCAGTCAAAGAACTGGAAATGCTGAACCCGGGCTTTAAGCGCTGGGCAACCGATCCTGCCGGCCCGCACCGTCTGCTTGTCAGTGCATCTGCTTCTGAAATAGTTGCAGATGCCATAGCCAGCATCCCCCAACACAAACGCGTACGCTGGGCACACTATAAAGTCACAAAAGGTGACAGATTGGGCCTTATTGCACGCCAGCATGGAATCAGTGTTGCATCGATAAAGAAAACCAACAACCTGAAAAGTGACCGTATAGCTATTGGACAAGATCTACTGATACCCGTATCCAGGAACCACCGAAAAAGAACACATAATTACCAGACAACGTCACTCAGTAGGAATAAATCATCAAAAACAACCAGCAACCCATCACAACAGACACCAAAAATTATTTCAGTTAGAAAAGGGGATACCCTCTGGTCCCTATCCAGACGCCACAAAGTAACGCTCAATGAATTGACCAAATGGAACAAAATTAATGCCAGCGAAATGTTGTTTAGTGGCCAGAAACTAAAAATCTGGCGTTACTGAATCACCTCGCTCTTTCTCCGGGGGGGCAACAGTTCAGCGGAATATCCTTTCCACTTCTGGCGAGATCTAGAGATAGCTCGTATAATCACTGCTCCAGAAAAAGAGATCTCACAGTGATACGGTTAGTACTCCTTTTGTTTACATTCCTTGCACTAAGTGCTTGCAACACACTAGTCAGCTCTGCATCAAAGGATCTGGCGGACAATCTCAGTGAGGCGATTCAAAACCAGAATGACCCTGACACCGTTCGTCAAGGTGCCCCGGCCTATCTAATTATGATAGACAGCTTTATTCAGGGATCGCCTGACGATGTAGATCTTCTGATTTCCGGCAGTAAATTATACGGCTCCTACGCAAGTGCTTTCATTACCGAACCGGCACGTGCTAGACGTTTGACAGAAAAATCACGCCAGTATGCCCTGCATGCCTTTTGTATTAGATTACCAACACTCTGTGATATACCAAAAAGTTACTTTCCAGACTTTGAAAAGGCACTTCAGAAGATTGAAAAAAATAATCTACCGGTACTGAATACATGGGGAATCGCCTGGGCCGGCTGGGTACAAACCAGAACAAAAGACTGGATGGCAATTGCTGACATCCCCAAAATCAAGGCCATCATGCAACGCGTTGTCGAACTCGACCCCGGATGGGACAATGGCAACGCACAACTCTATCTAGGTGTCCTTAATTCCTTCCTGCCTGCGGCCATGGGGGGCAAACCGAAACTTGCAAAAAAATATTTTAAACAAGCCATAAAGTACAGCAAAGGGAAAAACCTGATGGCCAAAACCCTGTATGCCCAGTATTATGCGCGCACAGTGTTTGACAAAAAACTGCACGATAAATTACTGAATGAAGTTCTGGCTTCCCCTGTTGCCGCACCTGGCATGACACTGAGTAATACCCTTGCCCACGAACAGGCGCAGAAATTATTGAACGAATCCGATGACTTCTTTTGATTCACCCCTTTTTGCAGCACAATAAATAGTAGCGTCAAAATAACCGTACAAATTTATGGAAAGACGACATGTTATACATAACTAAACGATTCCTGCAATTCTTCCTTATTGCCGCCTTGTTTATACCATTTAGCAATGGCCATGCAATGACATTAAAAATTGCGACACTTGCGCCTGACGGCACTTCATGGATGAAGAAAATGCGCGCTGCCGCTGTTGAAATCAATGAAAAAACTAATGGCAGAGTGAAGTTGAAATTCTACCCCGGCGGTGTCATGGGCAACGATAGGAGTGTGATGAAAAAAATCCGCCTCGGTCAATTGCAGGGGGGCGCCCTGACAGGAGGTAGTCTGGCAAGCATCTATCCTGATATGCAGATATACAGCCTACCTCTGGTATTTAAAAACTACAGTGAAATCGACTATGTTCGCCCTACTATCGACCCCTTGCTTAAAAAGGGTATGGATAAAAGAGGATTTACCATGCTTGGAATTTCTGAAGGCGGTTTTGCCTACTTGATGTCCAATAGCACAATAAGGAATGTAGCTGATCTGAGAAAGCACAAACTGTGGATACCAGAAGATGATGTACTGAATGAGGCCCTGTTCAGAAAAATGGGTGTTCACCCTATTGCCCTGTCGCTGGCAGATGTTTACACCGGTTTACAAACAGGTCTTATTGATACTATCGGTGCAACACCTACGGGGGCTCTGGCATTTCAATGGCACACTCGAATCCGTAGCATCACCAATGTCCCTCTGCTATTTCTTGTTGGTGTACTGATTGTCGACAATAAATATTTTAATAAAATAAATGCCGCTGACCAGAAGATTATAAAGGACGTTATCGCAAAAACATTCTCAGCAATGGATAAGGCCAACCGTAAGGACAACGAAAATGCCAAACAGGCTTTACTGAAGATGGGAACAGAATTTGTGAACCCTGATGACAATGAGATTGCCCACTGGAACCATCTCGCCAATGAAGTGATTGAGGAAACGGGCAGCAAGGCAGTTACCCCCGGGCTCTATCATAAACTGAAAAACTTATTAACAAAATATCGCTCAGGCACGGACTCTTCTGTCACCAGGTAAGCAAGCCTGGATATTTCATAGGAACACGACTGTGCGACTTAGGCCTATAAACAGAACAAAGACCCATCGTATATTAGCAGGCTACATAATGTCTCCTGCAACGGTATTCCTATGAAATATCCAGGCCAGGGATATTCCGTGCTGCAGCGTGGTGTTAGAATTCTTCACAATATAGAAGACAGTTTGCTGGTTATTATCCTGTTGACCATGGTGATACTGGCCTTCAGTCAGATTGTGATGAGAAACTTTTTCGATACAGGAACAATCTGGCTGGATCCCCTGTTGCGGGTTCTTGTGTTGTGGGTGGGGTTGCTGGGGGCTTTAGTTGCTACCCGTCAGGATAAACAAATCAGTGTCGATGTCCTCACCCGTATCCTGCCAGAAAAATTAAAAACCCTCAGCAATATTTTTACTCGTTCATTTGCCGCGATTGTTTCCACGATCATTGCCTGGAACTCATTTCGTTTTCTGATAGATGAATGGCATTCAGGTGTAACAGCATTTGCCTCAGTACCTGCCTGGCTGCCTGAATCGATTATTCCTTTCGGCTTTACCGTCATTGCACTGCGCTATACCTTTCAAGTAATCACACTCCTTTTACAGACAGCAAAAGGAAATGGCAACCCATGATCGTCGCTATTCTTCTACTCTTGTTAGCATTACTTGGTGCCCCCCTGTTCAGTATTATCGGCGGGAGCGCACTTTGGGGATTTTACAATGAGGGAGTTGACCTTCAGGTCGTTACCATAGAAATATACCGTCTCGCCGAGATGCCGATGCTGCTGGCAATCCCATTATTTACCTTTGCGGGGTATCTGCTCGGCGAAAGTCAGGCACCCGCCCGTATGGTAAGAATGGCTCATGCACTGCTAGGCTGGATGCCGGGTGGGCTGGCCATTGTTGCACTAACAGCCTGTGCCTTTTTTACGGCTTTCACGGGGGCCTCAGGTGTTACCATTGTGGCCTTGGGTGCCTTGCTCTATCCTGCATTACAACAGGCGGGTTATCCAGAGCGGTTTAACCTGGGTCTAATTACCACCTCCGGCAGTTTGGGTCTGTTATTCGCCCCATCATTGCCACTGATTCTCTATGGTGTAATCGCACAACAGGCATCATTAGATACACCGGTAAATATTGACGATTTGTTTCTCGCAGGCATCCTGCCTGGCCTGCTGATGGTGATTTTGCTTTCAGGCTGGAGCATGTGGAAACAGCCCAAAGGCCAGCTTACGGGTAAACTGGACGGCAAGGAAATCTTCGCAGTAATTCGAGAATCCATCTGGGAAATCCCTCTCCCTTTCCTGGTACTGGGGGGAATATACGGTGGCTATATCGCCGTCTCAGAAGCCGCTGCGGTCACTGCAGTATACGTGTTAATCGTCGAAGTCTTCATTAAACGTGAAGTAAAAGTACGAGATATGCCAAAAATTATCCGTGAATCCATGGTCCTGGTCGGTGCAATATTACTGATACTGAGTGTGTCACTGGCATCAACCAATTATATGATCGATGCAGATATCCCTACCCGTCTGTTTGAAACCATTCGTGAGTATATCGATAACAGGTGGACGTTTCTAATCGCGCTGAATATATTTTTACTGCTGCTGGGTATGATGCTGGATATTTTTTCGGCATTGATCATTATCATCCCGATCATACTGCCACTCGCCGCCGGTTACGGTATTCAGCCTGTCCACCTCGGTATTATTTTTCTGGCGAACATGCAGCTAGGTTATTTTACGCCACCGGTAGGCATGAACCTGTTCATTGCCAGCTACCGCTTCAACAAACCGGTAATGGAGTTGTATATTGCAACCCTGCCATTCTTCTTTATTCTACTTTTCGCCGTACTGATTATCACCTACGTCCCATCATTGAGCCTGGTGTTTCTAAGCCCATAAAAGATAAGGTCATAATATTTTTCTCTCGCAAGAGTATATTTTGATTTTGACTTTGACTGAAAACCAAAAACTGCATTCAAACTATCTCACGCGCCAGTACCAGTGCATCTTCACGTCCGCTACTCCCCGGGTAATAATCTCTTCGCAAACCTATTTCATTAAATCCCAGCTTGTCATAAAGATTTATTGCGGCGGCATTGGATTTTCTCACCTCAAGAAATATCGAACCCATATCATTTTGTCGGGCCTGATTCATTAAATACTGAACCATTTTCGTTGCCAGGCCCTGCCTTCTATCTTCCTGTCGGATACAAAGGTTGAGCAGATGACATTCATCAACGATAAAGTGAAAAATTACGTAAGCAAGAATCTTTTTTTGCTGAACAAAAAGCATTGAGGGATACTTCTTTTTCAAACAATCGCGAAAAATCCCTTCCGTCCATGGAAAATCATAGGACGCCTGTTCTATCGTTAGAACTTCTGCTAAATCAATCGCCTGCATCGGTCGAATACTGGCTGAAGGCACCCCCTCCATCAACCCTTTTTAATCCCCAACAATTGGCTTACTTTACATAAATCCTGCCATGATTGCGCTTTTTGCTCAGGATTTCGTAATAGACTTGCGGGATGATAGGTTACCACAACGGGTATTTCGGCTCCTGGGAGGACATTATTGTTTTCACGCATCTTATAAACGGGTGCTTCTGTCTGTAACAGACTGTGTGCTGCAAATCGTCCCAGCGCAAGTATAACTTTTGGTTTTATGAACTCAATCTGCGCACTAAGAAAAGATGCACAGGATTCAACTTCAGCAGGCAAGGGATTACGATTATTGGGTGGTCGACATTTCAGAACGTTACAGATATAAACCTGATCTCGCGTAAGGCCAATAGAAAATAACATCGCATTCAGTAGTTTTCCTGCCTTACCAACAAAAGGCTGCCCCTGCCGATCCTCCTCTGCACCTGGAGCCTCACCAATCAACAGTAATTCGGCCTGGGCATTACCGCTACCGAATACTGTCTGAGTACGGCTTTTAGACAGGGCACATGATTGACAGGTTTGTACCTTATTTTGTAGTGATCTCCAGTAATTCTCATCTCTGGTAGTATTATCCCGAAATAGCCAGACATCTATGCCCAAATCTTCGAGCATTTGTCTTCGCAGATCGGAGATAGACGGCATTATAAAATTCTCAGATTGGAGGCAAACTGGATTGTGGATGTGAACGGTCAAGGTCGACTTTCATCTTGTTCATAGCATTTAGATACGCCTTCGCAGAAGCTATGACAATATCGGTGTCGGCACCCGTACCATTAACTATGCGGGAGTCTTTCTCAATACGAACAGTCACTTCACCCTGCGAGTCAGTGCCGGTAGTAATGTTGTTTACCGAATAAAGCAGTAATTTACAGCCACAGTTAATGATGGCCTCTATGGCCTTAAAAACAGCATCGACAGGCCCACCACCCGGCATTGATGCCGACATATCCGTACCATTTATGTTCAACGTTACATCAGCCATGGGTGTCTCACCAGTTTCTGAACACACTTTCAATGTAACCAGCTTAACTGTTTCGTTCTCCTGACCAATCGATTCCTCGGTCGCCAATGCCTGTAGATCTTCGTCAAATATCTCATGTTTCTTGTCTGCAAGTTCTTTAAATCGGGCAAAGGCAGAATTGAGCGCTGATTCGGTTTCGATTTCAATTCCTAATTCTTTGAGTCGAGTACGGAAGGCATTACGACCAGAGTGCTTACCCAAAACCATGCGATTATGTGCCCAACCAACATCTTCAGCACGCATTATTTCATAAGTTTCACGTTTTTTAATCACACCATCCTGGTGGATCCCCGATTCATGAGCAAAGGCATTGGCACCAACAATCGCTTTGTTTGGTTGCACAGTAAAACCGGTAATATTGGAGACCAGACGACTGGTTGGTACGATCTGGGTGGTATCTATGCCGGTTGTGCAGTCGAACACATCCTGCCGAGTTTCTACCGCCATGACAATCTCTTCGAGCGCGGCGTTTCCTGCTCTTTCACCAAGGCCATTAATGGTACATTCAACCTGTCTTGCACCATTGAGAACAGCACTCAGTGAATTGGCAACGGCCATACCAAGGTCATTATGACAATGAACAGAAAAGATGGCTTTATCCGAATTCGGAATACGCTGACGTAGATTTGCAATCAAGAGACCGAATTGACCCGGTAAATTATAGCCCACGGTGTCCGGTATATTTATGGTCGTAGCGCCTGCAGAGATAACGGCCTCAATCACCTTACACAGAAAGTCTTCATCGGATCGACCGGCATCTTCTGGAGAGAACTCAACATCATCGGTAAACTGACGGGAAAATTTTACCGCCCAGACGGCACGCTCCAGCACCTGCTCCGGCGTCATGTGTAATTTTTCCTGCATATGTATGGGTGATGTGGCGATAAAGGTATGGATACGGTTCTTTTTCGCTGGTTTGATGGCGTCTGCTGTCGCCTGTATGTCACTTTTGATGGCACGAGCCAGGCCACATACACAACTTTCTTTCACAACGGAAGCAACAGCATGAACACTTTTAAAATCACCGCGGCTGGCCGCCGGGAACCCGGCCTCTATAACGTCTACCCGCATACGCTCCAGGCTGCGTGCGATACGTACTTTTTCATCACGTGTCATCGACGCGCCAGGACTCTGCTCACCGTCACGCAAGGTGGTATCAAATATAATTAATGAATCACTCATCTCTGTATCCTGAATTGCTTTTGGCACTGAATATTTTCAGCACCAAGATTAACATGCACTCCATATAAAAATGGAGAAAATGATGGATGCTTATTCGGTAGTGGGTAAGAGTATGTGCGCTGAACTAGCGCAGCAACAGAACGCTGAGGAGGGTGTAAGCAGTATATGCAGAGGCGGCAACAACAGGTGCTGCTGCAATTAACGACGTAGAGAATGTTTGGTCTGCCTGTAACATGAGCGGACTATCGCATAAACAGCAAGTATATTGCAACACCTGTTTCGGTTTGCATTTTTGATTCTACGTAAACCGAAACACATAACGCTCTGTAAAAAGTAATTCAGTCCGAATCTTTCTCAGAACTGTCAGCATCCCTACCCTTCAGATCTTCTTTCCCTTTCTTGCGATTCAACAAAGCAGTAACCGGTCCGGAAACAAGGTAAATGAAGAAACCCGCGAACAGAACCCTGGGTGGGTCATAAACAATAACTACCAGGGCAATAACTATTCCCAGAACTACAACAAAAGGGACATTGCTTTTCAGGTCAAAATCCTTGAAGCTGCGGAACGGTACATTGCTAACCATGAGGATAGCCGCCACCAGAGTCAGCAACAAAATAGAGATTTTGAAATCGGCTCCTGTCATACCATAATCATTGACCACCCAGATGAAAGCAGCAAGGATAGCGGCTGCAGAGGGGCTGGGCAGGCCCTGGAAAACAGATTTTTCATGGGCCGCATGGGTATTAAAACGTGCCAACCTCAGAGCGGCAGCCACAGCATAGATAAATGCAACCAGCCAACCGAGCTTACCCATGGAATTTAAAGACCACTCATAGACCACCAGTGCGGGGGCCAGGCCAAATGAAACCATATCTGACAGGCTGTCATACTGAATACCAAACTCACTGGTGGTATTGGTCATACGTGCCACACGTCCATCGAGTCCATCGAGCACCATAGCAACAAAAATAAGAATCGCCGCCAGTTCAAAATCACCCTTGCTTGCCTGTACGATCGCTGAAAAACCCGAAAACAGTGCACCGGTAGTGAACAGGTTGGGTAGAATGTAGATACCCTTACGGATTGATTTATCTGATTTTCCAGTCATTTTAATTTCCAGTCGCTGAGGTAATTCATTATACATCCTTGTCATATCGCTACCTCTATTAATTCTGAGCATCAAAATTTGAACCTGAGGTCATCGCTCAGCAAATAAATTCAGGCACTACTGGGCCTTAAAATTTGCTTTAAACCTTCTTCATCAAGTCTCTCAATACCCAATTCTATCGCTTTCACAGCCTTTGATCCTGGATTTTCACCGACGACAACGTAATCAGTTTTGCTGGAGACACTGCTGCTGATTTTAGCTCCCAGAGCCTGTAACCTTGCCTTGGCTTCACTGCGTGACATTTCTGAGAGTGTGCCGGTTATTACAAACACTTTACCCATAAGCTCAGGTTCATGCTGCATGCGCTTCTCAATAGTCGGCCAATAAACACCTGCCATGATTAGCCGTTCTATCACCTCGAGATTGTGGGTCTGTCTAAAAAATGTCGCAATATCCAGTGCAACGACAGGCCCGACATCGTCAAGTGACTGCAATTCTTCTATTGATGCAGATCGTATACCGTCTATGTCAGTAAAGTGACTTGCCAGGATTAAAGCAGTGGCTTCACCGACCTGAGGGATACCAAGGGCATAGAGAAAACGCGGCAACGTTGTCTGCTTACTCTTCTCTATGGCATTGAGTATATTTGTGGCAGATTTTTCAGCCATACGTTCCAGCTTAAGCAACTGTTCCATCTGCAAACGATAGATATCACTGACATCTCGGATCAAACCGACATCCACTAACTGCTCAACCCGCTTATCTCCCATGCCATCAATATCCATAGCATTTTTTGAGACAAAATGTTTAATGCTTTGTTTCCGCTGAGCATCACAAAACAGGCCCCCTGAGCAACGTGTAATGATTCCCCCTTCTTCCACCGCAACGTCTGAGCCACAGACAGGACAGACCTCAGGGAATTCATAGGGGACTGCGTTTTCCGGTCTTCGGGACAGTACAACACCGGTGACCTTGGGAATAACATCTCCCGCCCGGTGGACAATAACCGTATCACCCACTCGAACATCAAGGCGTTTAATTTCGGCCGCATTATGCAACGTCGCATTATTAATTGTGACACCGCCAACAAAAACCGGCTTAAGCCGGGCAACTGGAGTCAGTGCACCGGTACGGCCAACCTGAACATCAATGGCTTCAAGGATGGTCATCTCTTCCTGTGGTGGAAATTTATGTGCAATAGCCCAACGCGGTGCACGTGAGAGGTTACCAAGGGCTTCCTGCTGCGCTATGTCATTCACCTTGTAGACGACTCCGTCAATCTCATAGGGCAGGTGCGCACGCTTTCGGCCAAGAAGCTCCATATACGAGAGACAGGCATCGATGCCCATAACCACATCAACCTCAGGACAGACTCGAAGCCCGAGATTTTTTAATACGGCAAGCCGGCCGGACTGGGTCCCCGGCAGTTTAATCCCCTCTACCCGGCCAATGGCATAGGAAAACATATCCAGCGGCCTTGATGCCGTGATTTTTGGGTCAAGCTGGCGCAGACTTCCCGCTGCGGCATTACGTGGATTGGCAAATGGTTTTTTACCCGCCGCCTGCTGTTTTTTATTCAGCTCATCGAAGCCAGCTTTTGGCATATAGACTTCGCCTCGCACTTCAAGCATTGCAGGCAGCTCATCTCCCCTTAGCCGCAATGGAATACTATCGATGGTGCGAATATTCTGGGTAACATCTTCACCTACAGTGCCATCCCCGCGGGTGGCTGCTCGCACCAGCCTCCCCTTTTCATACAAGATACTGACTGCCAGGCCATCAAGTTTCGGCTCAACGTTATACTCGACAGTAATCAGTTCCAGTTTCTGTCTTATTCTTTTATCAAATGCCCTGGCTTCTTCGTCATCCATAGCATTCGCTAATGAAAGCATAGGGGGCTGATGCCGAACAGACTCAAAGTGAGACAGGGGTTTATCACCCACCCGACATGTGGGTGAATCCGGGGTCAGGTACTCTGGATACTGCTGCTCTAGACTAAGCAGATGCCGAAACTGGCGATCATACTCGGCATCAGGCACCAGTGGATCATCCAACACATAATAATGGTAGTTATAGTCCCTTATCTGATCCCTAAGCTGTTCGATCTGCTCTGCAGTGTCCATCAGTAGTGCCCTCGGGCCGACGCGAATATCTAAAACAGACGCTTTGCCAGTTCACTGCCGGCAGGAATATCTCGCTCATCCATGCTACTGGCTATTTTCATGATTGCTTTAGTCTGGCTGACAGTCATCCTTTCATTGATAGGTCGTGTCTCCTGATCAACCAGGATGGCATTCAGGCGCTTCGCCAGGCTTGTAGCAGTCTTCATCATATCCGCATATACATCAACCGGACTACTTACGGAAACCAGGCGCATAAAGAGTGTCAATCCACTGGTATGTATGTCCGAATCACCTTTTACTAATTCACCCGGCTTGAACATATTTGCCATACTGAACAACACCTCTGCCTGATGATCTGCATTCATACGAATACGCTCATATATATTTTCATCACTGTATCGCAAGCCCAGCTTCTCTGCTTCACGATGAATAGCCGCCAGGGTTAAACCATGTTCACTGCGTGCAATAATGCTGACAATAAATATGCTATCCATTTCTTTTCTAAAGCGATCCAGCTCCTGCGCCTGGGCGATCCCTTCATCAAAGTCCATAGAAAAGAGTATAGGCCGATCTAACTCTTCAGCAACCTCGAGACTCATCTGCGAAAATCGATGCAGTTCAGAATCTGATACGGGTCCTTCGGGGTCAGCCATTTGTATGGTAAGGCAAATATCACGATATTCTGAACTTTGCTCCTCATGTTCAAGATCACGCCACAGCCCATTTTCGATATTGAATCCATAAATCCTGTTCCGCTTTTCCATCTTATATTCATGTTGACGATAGACACCCAGCGCCTGATCTCGCGTGATGGGTTCAGTCCCTCGGATCAAGGCAACATATTCAATTGTTTTTTGTGGCCCCTGATCAACCATCAGGTTCGATGGTTGTAGATCAAGAGTAAGTGTTTCAGGTTCCCCGCTGCTATTTGCGTCAATAATTAAGGGTGCCGGTTCTACTTCCTGCTTATGTTGATAACTTACTTCATTCGATCCC
>JAADJE010000011.1:876-3268 GCA_013150915.1 Gammaproteobacteria bacterium | reverse complement strand
ATTCGAGTGCGTAACATCAGTTACTCAAGAATATGCCAAGTATGGAACATTGAACGGTAAGTACAAAAAACACCAGCTGACCTGAGAGTCAGCCAGCATCCAGGTGCGTTTATGTTGCATAGAAATGGCATTTTTCAGTCAGTACCAAATTTAAAAAATGCACTTAAATAGCATAGTGATTTTGTCTGGCTTGTAAGCCATGTTAAACGACTGTGTAGAGTATAGGCCGTTGTTGTTATGAGTGCTTGTCAGGGATCGGCACCACCCTGCTCAATGCAGACTATTATAAGGGCAGAGGATATCGGAAGGGCATTTCCTGTAAATAAAGGGGTGGAGTATGAAGCCAGTTCTTACCGTAGAATTCAGTGCCAAAGCGGGTGACTATGAATTCAAAGAAGAAAGTGTCACTTTCCATAGTCCCGAGGAATTTTTCGGGTTTATTGCGCCAGGGGGTGGCTGTGAAACGATTCCTGACGAGGTAGAGGAAATCCGGATCATATTTCTTTCAGCTGAGCATCCCAATGTGCAGAACCCCATCGCCGATGCAAGTGCGGTGCTCCAACTGCATAAAGTGATATTCACTGGCCCGTTATCAGAAATAGTCCAGGTGGGTGAACAAATCCTGGATAAGACCGGGCGAGGTGAGCTTTCCCGGTCTTTTCTTGCGATCATTGGTGAAAGTCGCTAACGACTGAAATAGTGTAGCTGCAAGTGTGCAGACAGGGGATGCAGTGTACATAATCAGTGTTGGGCTAATGATGCAGGATTGAATATCGGAAATGGATGAATCAGCGGCTACTCAGCCAGGGTATCCGTCAATTTGGACAGTCTATCCTCGATCCGGTGTAGCTCCTCTGCCGTTGCTTTGGCTATCCCCTCAAGCACATCAGCATTCTCCAGCTGAATGGCTCGTTCTTCCGAATCCGCCGAAAGGCCCTTTTTGTAGTCTTGTTCGATTGCTTCAAGCCTGTTACGCAACGAATCCCGCTGTTTACGTAATTCTGTTATTTCAGTAGAAATTTTTTCTTTGTCTCTGCTCATGATTCTTCACCGTTGAATTATCATTGGACGGAATACCAGGGGGGTGTTAACTGGTTGCCCATTCATTCTGCCATGGCAGTTACCGCGCGTCGATAAATAGACTTTTTATTCATTATCTGAAATCTCAATCGCTACGGGTATATACTTATCAGTGACGCAGCAACGACACAAAAGCGCATGAATGACATCGACAAAATGATTGCCGATATCAATTCGGAAGTCTTTTATACCCGAAAGATGATCGGCCGTGACTCGCTCGCTAAGCGCGTGATAGATGCGATGCGTGCAGTGCCCAGGGATAAATTTGTTCCCGACAACCTGAAGCCTTTTGCTTTCGACAATGGCCCTTTATCCATCGGGCATGCGCAGACCATTTCCCAGCCTTACATTGTTGCCCTGATGACTGACCTGTTAAATCCTGATAAAAATGATGTGGTTCTTGAAGTTGGTACCGGGTCCGGTTACCAGACCGCGGTACTGTCCTGCCTGGTAAAAAAGGTATACAGCATGGAGTTTATCGAAGAATTAAGCGAGGCTGCCACCGCCCGTTTGAAGAGCATTGGATACCACAATATCGAAACCTGCACTGGCAACGGTCACAACGGTTGGCCTGAATACGCCCCCTACGATGGAATCATTGTTACCGCCGCTGCAAGCCATATACCGGAGGCATTGGTGGAGCAACTAAAACCCGGAGGACGGCTGGCTATCCCGATTGGCCTGCCCGGTTTTCACCAGGAGCTTATGGTTGTTGAGAAAGATCAAAAGGGAGAAACACAGGTAAACAGTGTACTCGACGTAGCTTTTGTGCCACTGGTGAATGATTAACACAACTGAAATGGAATGACTGGCGGCGTGTAGTCAACAACACTGGTTAGAATGTCACCGTTAAAACTGGCATCACAAGATTTGCGGACTATGCTTTATGTGGGGTTGAGTTTTATTAACCGGGCGAGGAGAGCTTAAAATGGACAATACCGGTCCTGGTGGCAAATGCCAGTGAAGCACATTTGTACGCAACCGAAAGGCTGGGAGAGGATATGTTCATACTCAAGGATTTTTCTCACCCGGAAAGCCGGGCAAAAGGCGCGACACTTGCCTCAGATCGGCCGGGAAGCAGCCAGGGTGGGGGCTCCAGTATGGGAACAAGAGGTGATCCCGATGACCCCAAGAATTTCGAGGCCGAGCGGTTTGCCAGCGAACTTGCCAATGAACTGGATAAGGGCCGTACCGCTAATGCGTATCGTCGCCTGGTACTGGTGGCGGCCCCGCATTTTCAGGGCCTGCTGAAGTCGCATCTCGATGATCATACCCGGGCCATGGTGGCTCATAATATCAACAAGGATTTTAC
>JAADJE010000011.1:0-863 GCA_013150915.1 Gammaproteobacteria bacterium | reverse complement strand
TGAGCTGCCTGTGCGCTTGAAAGGATGTCTTTAGGAATGGAAATTGAGTAACTTATATAAGTTATTCATTTTCTATTCCTTAGCCAATCATTGGTTCATGATTGTGGCTCGATATTAAGAATTTTATTTGTCAGCTCGTAACCAGTGCGCCAGTTTTCCTGGCATCTCATCGCAGAGAAATCGATAGTTATTTTCAGGTGTTGTGTTTGTCATGAAACTATCACCCAGAGCAAAGTACGCTGCACGTGTATGCCGGGTTTGCAAGAAAGTTGAGGAGGGTAGACAGATTATTCAATAATCAGGAAGAAACAGCGCCTTCACGAGAAAAATGGTAAAAACGCTGATTCAGGAAATCTACTATGTCATTGACTTCTGCCTCGGTCCATTCGAGATTGAGGTGTCTCGACCAGCGATATACCCAATAGCGAATATCAGCTAATGAGCGGACTTTGCGATGCTCACGAATACTGACACTACTATCATGGCAGACGGTGCAGTGATTTTCGTAGAGTAATTGGCCACGGTCGCGTACGGTGCCCTCAGGGACATTTGTTGGTGCTTTATTTGCAGGCGTACTACAAACAGATAGGCCGTTTCTACAGATGACTAAACCTGCCTTCTACTCTACCCTTAATTTAATCTTTGGTTAAAGCTAACAGGCAGTTCGGGAATGACCTGATTAAGAGAGCAGCGAGCAGAAAATAATATTTCCTGATATAGACATTTGTACGCATTTTATTGAAATTTTATTGGAAACATATCCGAAGCTTGTCAGGGGCGTGAATTCAGATGCTAAAAAAATATCCGGTTTTAAAAATAAGTCTGAATATCCTTATTGTCCTGGTTGTCTTTTTTTCCGTCAA
>JAADJE010000036.1 GCA_013150915.1 Gammaproteobacteria bacterium | reverse complement strand
CCTGACAGTTTTGGCGATTGGCTTCAAGTACGTTATCAATGTATTCAAGATTAACCAGCCCCATTGCGGCAACAACCTCTATCATCTTACCATTGGTGCCAGGATGAATAACATTATCACGTCCTGAAAACCCAAAGTTACGCATTAATCGCATGGCTCCAGCCAATTCATTGTCATTTGTAAGTACTGCGCCACCTTCAAATGTATTGAAGAATTTGGTTGCATGAAAACTTAGCACTTCGCACTCTCCAAAGCTGCCTACCATTGTTCCTTCGTAGGAACAACCAAAGGCATGGGCAGCATCGAACATCAGTTTGAGTCCATGTTGGTCAGCAATTGCCTGCAATTCATCGACAGGTGCTATATGCCCCCATAAGTGGACACCAATAATACCTGTGGTACGGGGTGTGATCATCTTACGAACGGATTCAGGATCCAGGGTATGTGTGGAAGGGTCTATATCTGCAAACACTGGCGTAATAGCCTGCCAGTGGAGAGCGTGAGCCGTTGCAATGAATGTGTAGGAAGGAATGATAACCTCACCTTCCAATTCTAATGCACGTATAGCAATTTCAAGAGCTATCGTACCATTACACATTGCTACACAATGCTTAACTCTATGATATTCTGCAACACGCTGCTCGAATTCACTTACAAGTGTGCCATCGTTAGTTAACCAACCACGATCGAAAATTTCATCAACATATTTCTTGAATACCTCACGATTCCCAATATTAGGTCTACCAACATGCATGGGACCAGAAAATGCAGGTGATGCACCATTTATAGCTAGATCCTCTTTTTTAGTTATCTTTTTGATTATCATCGATATTTCAATTGTATTGTTATTGTTTGTCCATATTGAATCATTAGATAATGGATGTACCAATTTGACTAATGCTCCAATCTAATTTTGGAGCAACAACTCCTGGTCTCTTACCCATGTAGGCTCTAAATCTCTTTTCTGTATCGTGCACCGTAATAGTCAGTGCATCATCCATTTTAAACAAAACATGTCTACCGTCTTCAATAAATAGCAAACGGATTGAATATGTTTCATCATTCAAAAGATTCTTGGGTATTTTACAACTTGCTCGATATAACCCTGGTGACAAAACCTTATCCGCTAAATCTTGATGGTGGGCCATGCCAGTAGTAAATATTATTAATCCCATTGAAGTCATAAAATTCAAACCAACCATCAAATTACGTGGTTTATTTAAATTACTAAATTCAATTTCAACTAAAAGGTCCTCATCAGTTTCTAGAAAGGTANNAAGATTTACCGGAAACCGACTTTACAGAAATTAACCTTACTCTGATTCTATTATCCCCTGGCGCATTCTCAATATCTTTCCATTCTCTCTTTGGATGATCCTCTGCATCTCCTGAGCTGGCTAAATATTTTGCAATGACATCAGATGTATTACCTGCTTGAACTATACTTCCTTTTTCCAACGCAACTGCCCGGGAGCATAAAGACTCAACTGAAGTCATGTTGTGACTTACAAACAACACAGTTCTTCCATGCACTGCCACATTTTTCATTTTACCCAGACATTTTTTTTGGAATGCGGCATCCCCGACTGCGAGCACTTCATCGATAATAAGAATCTCCGGTTCAAGATGGGCTGCCACCGCAAAAGCCAGCCGTACCGTCATACCTGATGAATATCGCTTTACCGGGGTATCAATAAACTGACTCATTTCAGCAAACTCGACGATTTCTTCAAGCTTGCTTGTGACTTCTGAGTGACTCATACCTAAGATGGTGCCATTAAGGTAGATATTCTCCCGCCCTGTCAGTTCGGGATGGAAGCCGGTACCAACTTCCAGCAAGCTACCGACTCTACCTTTGATCTTAATTTTCCCTTCGGTAGGCGCTGTTATCTTTGAAAGCATCTTGAGTAAGGTGCTCTTGCCGGCACCATTACGGCCAATAATACCGAGAATTTCACCTTCATTGACCTCCAGGTTTACATCCCTTAGTGCCCAGATCTGGCCATCCTTACGGTTGTCATGATCCTTTTCATCGACCTTCATCAATGGATCTGGTTTACCCCGAATTTTTGCAATCCAACGGTTAATATCCTCATTTAACGTGCCCCCGCCGATTAGACCTAATCGGTAGTATTTAGAAAGGTTTTCAACCTGGATGACTGGGGAAGGCATAAGATCAGGTAAAAGAGGAAAGGTTAAAGTCAAAAGATAAATGATAAAACACTTTATATTGTATCCATGAAGGTGCGTTCAACTTTGTTGAACATGATTATGCCAATAAACAGTATTACGCTAATTACCACGAAGCTAATACCGAGCATTGCAAGGTCGATTGAACCTGTCCCCAGGAAGGCAAAGCGAAACAATTCTACTATTGGTGCAATGGGGTTTAGGCCTGCCCAGAACCGCCATTTATCGGGGAGCATAGATAATGGATAGATTATAGGACTGGCGTACATTAACAATGTCACACCGAAGCCAACAAGGACGGTTAGATCTCGATATCGGGTTGTCATTGCTGAGATGATGATCCCTAGCCCAAGCCCCAATGCAGCCATCATCAACAGCAGTAGAGGTGTTGCCAGTGCCCAGATATTTGGTTGAATATCTGAACCCAGCCAGATGAAGTACGCCAGAAACAACAGGAAAAAAAAGAACTGGATGGTGAAGGCTATTAGTTTGGAGAAGAGGTTTGCAATGGGTATCGCCAGACGAGGGAAATAGACCTTGCCGAATATTCCAGCATTACTTGTAAAGGTACTGGATGTCGCTGTCAGCACATTAGAAAAATAGGTCCAGATAACGGTCCCCGCCATGTAGAACAGGAACGGTGGAGCGCCATCTGTTGATAACTGGGCAATTTTGCCAAAGATGATGGTGAAGATAATCGTAGTGAACAATGGCTGGATAAAATGCCAGGCCGGGCCAAGGATGGTTTGCTTGTACTGGGCAACGAAGTCGCGGTGGACAAACAGGTAGATCAGGTCCCGGTATTTCCACAATTCTTTCAACTTCAGGTCTAATACATGACCGTGAGGCTCGATGATTTCTGTCCAGTAGTTGTCGGGAAGTTGTTTCATGGTTCAAGTTTCAAGGAATCTTTTTTTTCATTCCCCAGCATCGTTTATCGAGATATTATTGCTGTCACAATCACGCCACAGCACGAGCATCGGCCTATTGCGGAAGATTCCTTCACTGTTGCTGAAATCATTCTCAGTCATGACCAGGGTACGAATCTTTCTCTGGATATAGCGCTCCGTTTTAGCAACCAGGTCATCCAGATTGTCCCGATCGATCTCCCCAATAAGGACCAGATCTATTAACCCACTATCCTTTCCTTCCGCATAATCATCCATAACAAATGCCTGCTCCAGATTACCCAGGCGCCTGACTATACTGTCCAGTATCCTGTCCATACCCATCGCCTTTTTTACCATAGAGTGCAATTCAGGAAACAGACTATGCCGCGTATTGGCAGAGTAATTTATCTGGCGCCCTCCTTTCTCCTTGCTTAAAAGGCCAACCTCACTCAGGTTATCGAGTTCTTCCTTGATCTGACTCGGGGAAACATCGAACTCCTTGGCCAGTTCACGAAGGTAGGCATTCTGATCCGGGTTTAGAAACAGGCGCATAAGAATGCGGGCACGCACTTTTGAGGTAATGAGACCCTTAAATAAATTGAGCATAAGACATTTTAGTCTACGGTTACATTGAATAGTTCTATAAAATAGAACAATAGACATTGAATAAAAAATTGTCAAGCCTATGGCTAATCTCAAACTGGCCTGATATCTGGTTTTTGTTAAATTTTCTGTATTTTTATAACCACTCATCAGGTTTTCTGTATATCCTGTAAAATACTTAAAAAATCCTTAAAAAACAGTTGGCTAACTGGTAAATCTCATCTACTATCTGATAAAGTCTCACAAAGACGTGAAAACAATCGAAAAATAAAGTTATACTGGGAAGCATATGTCCACTCCCGCAACTGCAATGACGCTTACAGGTCTGCCACTCCGACTGGTAGGTAATGGCGTGTTCAGCGAGGTGGAGATTCAAAAATTACAAAAGAGTGTAGAGGGTAAAAGGAAGTCTTTTTATACAGCTGCAATTGAAAAGAAGCCCTCCAAAAATACAGACATCTGTCTCTATGCCGCTGAAGAGTACGGCCTACCACTGATTGATGTCCGAGCACTTGACCCCGAAGCACTGGAAGCAGGACTATTAAGCGAAAAAATTATTCGCAAACATCAGGTTCTCCCCATCCGGAAGCGTGGCAATAAACTCTATGTTGCTGTTTCCGACCCCACGAATCTTGCCGTACTGGATGAAATCCGCTTCAGCACAGGTACCGCTGTAGAGGCCATTATCGCTGAGCCATCCAGGCTGGGGAAACTAATTGACACAACACTCGATAAGGCTGATACATCACTATCCGACCTGGCAGGCCAGGATCTGGATGACATCGATATCGGTGACAATGATGATGAAGCTAGCGCGGGAGTAGCTGATGAAGCACAAGCCGATGCACCTGTAGTTCGCTTTGTAAATAAGGTAATTCTTGATGCTGTAAATACTGGTGCATCAGATATCCACATCGAGCCCTACGAAAAAACATTCAGGATACGCTACCGGGTTGATGGCGTATTGCATGTCATTAATACCCCTCCACCCGCCCTGGCCAGGCGCCTGGCGGCCCGCGTCAAGATTCTATCCAGACTCGATATCGCTGAACGCCGTGTTCCACAGGATGGCCGCATGCAAATGCGTTTGTCGAAAAATCGTTCTATCGATTTTCGTGTCAGTACCTGCCCAACCATGTACGGGGAAAAGGTGGTTATTCGTGTCCTTGACCCTTCTGCTACGACCGTTGGGGTAGAAAATCTCGGCTTTGAACCGGAACAAAAAAAGTTATACATGGATGCCATTGCACGTCCGGATGGCATGGTGCTGGTAACAGGACCAACGGGCAGTGGTAAAACAGTGACACTCTATACCGCCCTGAGAATGCTCAATTCAGATGAAAAAAATCTCTCCACTGTCGAGGATCCGGTAGAAATCAACCTGTCAGGTGTAAACCAGGTGCAGATTAATGAGAAGGCGGGTATGCTGTTCGCCACGGCACTGCGTTCATTCCTGCGCCAGGATCCTGACATTATAATGGTCGGGGAGATCCGGGACCTGGAGACGGCTGAAATTGCAATTAAGGCAGCCCAGACAGGGCATTTAGTACTTTCCACTTTACATACCAATGATGCCCCATCAACCCTTACAAGATTAGTGAACATGGGCGTCCCTGCATTCAATATCGCCTCTTCGGTTCACCTTATTATTGCTCAGCGCTTGGCCCGTCGCCTATGTTCCGTATGCAAGGCCAAAATAGAGTATCCAGAAAGTGTTCTCACAACGGCAGGCTTTAAACCGAATGAACTCGAAAATTTAGAACTATATGAGCCCAAAGGCTGTGATAATTGCACAAATGGCTACAAAGGGCGTGTGGGAATTTTCCAGTTACTGCCTATTTCTGACACGATGGCCGAGTTAATAATGAAAGGTGGAACCGAAGCTGACATAAACAGGTTGGCTGAGGAAGAGGGTTATTCAAACCTCCGACAGGCCGGACTGGTTAAAATGCAACAGGGGCTGACCAGCCTGGAAGAAATTGAAAGGGTGACAAACAACTAGTGTTCTATCCATGTGATAATTATGGATTCAGCGTCCTTGTGGTCTCCCGCAGCAAGGCGCAGTGCGAAGGCAATGGCCATTCTCTTGCCGAGGGCGTTGACAACCTAACTGAACTCGCAGTTATCACATGGATAGAGCACTAGTGGCTAAAAAACCAGCATCAAACAAGAAAAAGGCCCAGATATTCATCTGGACGGGCGTTAATCGTTCCGGCAAAAAGGTAAAGGGAGAGATGGAGGGGCTAAGCCCTTCCTACATTGGTGCCACTTTGCGTCGCCAGGGTATCAAACCCGGGAAAATTCGCAAAAAACCGAAAAGTTTATTCAGCCATGCCCGAAGGATAACCACTAAGGATATAACAGTCTTTACCCGCCAACTTGCCACAATGCTTTCGGCCGGCATCCCTATCGCCCAATCTATCGATATTGTTGCGAATGGTCACGACAATCCCAGCATGAAAGAACAACTTACTGCAATCCGACTGGATGTTGAATCCGGTACCAGCCTGGCAACCGCGCTGGGAAAATATCCGCGTTATTATGATGCGCTGTTTACAAATCTGGTCGATGCGGGAGAACAATCAGGGACTCTGGAATCCCTGCTGGATAAAATCGCCACCTACAAAGAAAAAACAGAAGCCATTAAGAGTAAAATTAAATCAGCTATGTTCTACCCTGCAGCAATTCTGGTTGTTTCTATTGTAGTGACTGCTATTTTAATGATCTTTGTTATTCCACAATTTGAAAGTTTATTCCAGGGCTTTGGTGCTGACCTCCCTGCTCTGACAGCAGCAGTAGTCGCCGTCTCCTACTTCTTTCAGGATTACTGGTGGATTATTTTTGGTGCCTTAATTGGCGGAATAGTGTTGCTTGTTGCTGCCTACAAACGTTCCGAGAAGATGCAGCACACCATGGATAGAGTCTTATTGAAACTGCCTGTTCTTGGCGCTATTCTAAAAAAAGGAACCATTGCGAGATTTTCCCGTACCCTGGCGACCATGTTTTCTGCTGGCGTTCCACTGGTCGATGCCCTGGCTTCGGTTGCAGGCGCTTCTGGCAACCGTGTTTATTACGAAGCAGTGATGGATGTACGAGCAGAAGTGAGTACAGGGACACATCTGGAACCGGCCATGTCTGAAACGGGTGTCTTTACTAACCTGGTGCTGCAGATGGTTGCAATTGGTGAGGAATCCGGTGAGCTGGATACTATGTTAAACAAGGTTGCCGACTTTTATGAGCAGGAAGTCGATGATGCGGTAGATGCTATGACCAGCCTGCTTGAGCCATTTATTATGATTTTCCTTGGTGGACTCATCGGCACCATGGTTGTTGCGATGTATCTGCCTATCTTCAAAATGGCTGCTGTATTCTAAGCCACCCCATTTCTCTGGAAATCACCTGCTTTTATGTTTGCTGAAGTCCTTAGTCTGTTGGAGAGTAATGTTGCCCTGATCAGTAGCCTCTCTCTATTGGGTTTATTCGTTGGCAGCTTTCTCAATGTAGTTATTTATCGCATACCACTCAGGCTACAACATGAGTGGCGCACAGAGTGTAAAGAATTCCTCGAAATTGAGCCATCGTCTGCTGACAATCAGGAAATAGCTCCACCTGAAAATATTTTCACTTCACGTTCTCACTGCCCCCGTTGTGGACACCTGATTACCGCGCTAGAGAACATACCTGTACTCAGCTATCTCTTTTTACACGGTAAGTGCTCAGAATGCAGCACACGTATTTCACCAAGATACCCGGCGATTGAAATCCTAACGGCAACACTGAGCGGGCTGGTTGCCTGGTCATTTGGACTCACCCCCGCTCTGCCTTTTCTGCTCATACTTGTCTGGAGTCTTATTGTATTAAGCTTTATTGACATCGACCATAAACTGCTACCGGACAAACTGCTACTACCGATACTCTGGCTGGGACTGCTGGTCAATAGCCAGGGTCTAATTACTGATATCTATTCTTCACTTTACGGTACGGTTGCGGGTTATCTTTCGCTATGGTTCATTTACCAGGGATTTAAGTGCCTAACCGGAAAAGAAGGTATGGGCTACGGAGATTTTAAATTACTCGCACTGATCGGGGCCTGGTTGGGATGGCAAATGTTGCCGCTGGTAATTCTATTCTCTTCATTGGTAGGTGCTGTAATAGGAATACTGGGGATCTTAATACTTGGCCGTAACAGGCAACTACCCATCCCCTTTGGCCCTTATTTGTCTATTGCCGGATTTATCGCATTAATTTGGGGACGGGAAATAGTAGACAATTACCTGCAGTTTGCGGGTATCCAGTAGCTGATTCAATGTTACGCATTGGCCTGACAGGGGGTATCGGCAGTGGCAAAACGACCGTAGCGAATTATTTTTCTTCTCTTGCTATAGACGTCATCGATGCCGATGAAATTGTTCATCAAATAAGTGTACCGGGGCAACCAGGCTTTGATGCTATCACGGCACATTTTGGTGAAGACATACTTAACGCCGATGGCACCATTAACCGGCAGGTTCTCGGCAAAATAATCTTTAATAATGAAACTGCGCGCAATACCCTGGAAACCATACTCCATCCCGCCGTAAGAACTGCCATGAAACTGGCCGTACAGGAAGTCCGCTCACCCTACTGCATACTCGTTATCCCTCTGCTGGTTGAAACCGACTTCACCGAGCTTGTAGACCGTGTGCTGATCGTTACCGCAGATAGGGAAAAAAGAATCGCATGGATTAAGAAACGTAACGGCCTGAGTGATGATCAGATTGAAGCAATTATGGCGGCACAGGCCAGCGACGAAGAACGAAGAGATATAGCAGACGATGTTATAGAAAATGATGGATCTTTAGATTCGTTGTTTCGACAGGTTGAAAAATTAGACAGAACCTATAGAGCTAGCAGTTAAGTAATCGCGCCAAGCGCGGCGCTCCTACTAGTTTTGTTACGTCCTGTATTCAGCATTAATACGAACATACTCATGACTCAAATCGGATGTCCACACGGTTACCGCCTCTGCTGAACCACCCAATTCTATATCAACTGTAATATCAGTACCGGCTACCGCCTGCATGCCTGCCTCTTCTGTATACGCTGAATCCGGTTCCCCTGCCGTGACGATGGCAACACCGTTAAGCCTTATGTTCACCTGGTTGATATCCAGAGTACTAACGGGTGCACGACCTACTGCAGCCAGTATGCGGCCCCAATTCGGATCAGAGGCAAACAATGCCGTTTTGACCAGAGGTGATTCGGCAACGGTATAGGCAACAGCGAGGCAATCCGCTTCTGATTTACCCCCGGCAACATTGATGGTGATGAATTTGGTCGCACCCTCTGCATCACGAATGATAGCCTGCGCCAGATCCTGCATCACTGTTGTCAAAACAGTAGAAAATTGAGCATATTCAGTGCTGCCAGCCACCACAGGTTCCATATCCACCGCTCCACTTGCCAGCAAGGTGCAGGCATCATTGGTCGATGTATCACCATCTACGGTAATACGATTAAATGAAATTCTTGTAGCCTCGTTTAGTAATTGTTGAAGTGTGGTTTGTTCTATTACCGCGTCGGTAGCAATGAAAGCAAGCATGGTTGCCATATCAGGCCGAATCATGCCAGCCCCTTTTGCCATGCCGGTGATGCTTACTTCACATCCAGCGATGCCCGCCTTCCTCGACAACAGTTTTGGTACTGTATCGGTAGTCATTATTGCCTTTGCTGCACGCTCCCAGGCGTTTGCCTCTTCACTGAGACGCTTCACGCAACCCGGGATTGCTGTTTCAAATACCTGAACAGGTATTTGTTCCCCGATTACACCCGTCGAATATGGTAGAACTTCTGACACATCACAGCCAAGCACCCCCGCCAGTAATTCACAACACTGAACAGCATTCTTCATACCTTTTTCACCCGTACCGGCATTCGCATTTCCTGAATTAACCAGAAATGCTCGGGGGATGGATTGTGTAATGTGTACTTTTGCTAATTGAACAGGTGCAGCAGAAAATTTATTCTGAGTAAATACAGTTGCACAACTTGACCCTGCCTGACATTCAATCACGACAAGATCGTCTCTATCTTTATAACATATGCCCGCTGCCGCTGAGGCTAATCGAATTCCTTTAACCGGATAGACTGTCATAGAGAAAATATACTAGGCAATTTTACCGTGGCATTGCTTGTACTTCTTCCCTGAGCCACAGGGACATGGCTCATTGCGGCCAATCTTCTTTTCCCGTCTGACATATGGGGTATGCGCCCTCTCTGCATCAGCGGCTTGCATCGCCTCAGAAGGAGCAGTATTCACATCAGGGTGGTTGAATTCCATTGCCTGCTGTTTTTGCATATTCGCTTCCATCTCATCGACTTCATTTTCTTCACGTAGCTGTACACGAGCAAGCAGTGCCGTAATTTCATGCTTGATACGCTCAAGCATAAAGGTGAACATTTCAAAGGCCTCGCGCTTGTACTCCTGTTTGGGATCCTTTTGTGCATAACCACGCAGACCGATACCCTGACGCAGATGATCCATCGATGCAAGATGCTCTTTCCAGTGACTATCGAGTGCCTGGAGCGTGATGGCTTTCTCAAGATGGTTCATCACATCACGACCATAGGTCTCAAACTTCTCCTGATAGGTCTTATCAATGGCCGCATGAATCCGTTCCCGTAGGGTTTCCTCATTTAGCTCATCGTCCTCTTCCATCCATTGGCGTAGAGGTAATTGTTGGCCAAATTCACCCTCAAGATCCTCTTCAAGATGCTCAAGATCCCACTCCTCAGGCATGCTACCGGGGGAAACATAACTGGAAATTTCACTTTCTATGACATCGTGACGAATTTTAACGATATTTTCCGAGATATCATCTGTATTCATCAGATCATTACGCTGTTTGTAGATCACCTTCCGCTGTTCGTTTGCCACATCATCATATTCAAGCAGTTGCTTGCGAATATCAAAGTTCCGGCCTTCCACCTTGCGCTGAGCATTTTCAATGGCTTTCGATACCCAGGGATGTTCAATGGCTTCACCCTCTTCCATCCCCAGTTTTTGCATGATGGAGGATACTTTTTCTGAGGCAAAAATACGCATCAAACTATCTTGTAAAGAAAGATAGAAACGAGTCGAGCCGGGGTCGCCCTGACGACCCGATCGACCACGTAACTGATTATCTATTCTGCGTGATTCATGACGTTCGGTACCAATGACATGTAACCCGCCGGATTCGATGACCGCATTATGGCGTTCCTGCCATTTTTCCTTTATGTCAGCCGAACGCGATTCATCATCGGCCTCAGACAGTTCCATTTCCAGGTTGCCGCCAAGAACGATATCTGTTCCACGACCCGCCATATTGGTTGCAATTGTAATGGAGCCAGGAGCCCCCGCCTGAGCAATGATGTGCGCTTCACGCTCATGATGCTTGGCGTTCAGTACTTCGTGTTTTACGCCAGCTTTCGTCAGCAGATTTGAGATATATTCAGAGGAATCGATGGAAGCGGTCCCCACTAATACAGGCTGACTTCGCTTTTTACAGTCCTGTACATCTTCAAGAATTGCCTTATATTTCTCTTCTGCCGTACGGAAAATCTGGTCACCGAAATCATCTCGCCTTGCCGGCATATTGCTCGGTATAACGATAACCTCCAGGCCATATATCTGATGAAATTCGTAGGCTTCAGTATCAGCTGTACCCGTCATACCGGATAATTTGTCGTATAGACGAAAGTAATTCTGGAAAGTGATCGATGCCAGGGTTTGATTTTCCTCCTGGATCTTAACCCCTTCCTTTGCCTCCACTGCCTGATGAAGACCATCCGACCAACGCCTGCCCTGCATCATGCGACCCGTGAACTCATCAATAATGATAATCTCATTATTCTTCACAATGTAGTCTACGTCCCGCTGGAAAAGCATATGTGCCCTTAGGGCCGCATTCAGATGATGCAGCAGACTAATGTTACTGACATCATAAAGGCTACTGCCTTCAGTCAGCATTCCGGCCTCTACAAGTAAATTTTCTGCGTGCTCATGCCCTGCTTCTGTTAGAAATGCCTGCTTCGACTTTTCATCTACTGAATAATCTCCCGGACCATCCTCGACTTCCTGTTTTACCATCGAGGGAATAATTCGATTTATACTGATATAAAGCTCGCTGCTACCTTCTGCTGGACCAGAAATAATAAGTGGCGTGCGCGCTTCATCTATCAGGATGGAGTCCACTTCATCAACAATGGCAAATGAAAGTTTTCCCTGCATTCTTTCATCAGACTGAAAGGCCATATTGTCTCTAAGGTAGTCAAAGCCATACTCATTATTGGTACCGTAAACAACATCGCAGGCATAGGCCTCTTTTTTTTCTTCCGGGGCCTGGCCAGAATAAATGACACCAACAGATAGACCGAGAAAATTATAGACTTTACCCATCCATTCTGCATCGCGCCTGGCCAGATAATCGTTTACGGTAATGACATGTACACCATCACCGGATAGTGCATTTAGATAGACGGACAGTGTAGCAACCAGTGTTTTACCTTCACCCGTCCGCATTTCAGCAATGTTCCCATTGTGCAATACCATGCCACCAACCAACTGTGTATCAAAGTGCCGCATACCCAGTGAACGCCTGGCCGCTTCTCTTACCGTTGCGAAGGCCTCAGGCAACAGGGCATCAAGCGACTCACCCTCCTTGTAACGCTTACGGAATTCATCGGTTCTCGCTACCAGTGCAACATCGTCGAGTGATTCAACTGAAGACTCGAGGGCATTAATCTGCCCAACAGTTTTGTTGAATTTTTTAATCAGCCGCTGATTACGGCTACCAAAGATCTTTTTAAACAAGGTATATTCCTACTTTGGATGATAGCGAATGACAAACAAAATATGATATTTGCTTTGATCATTCTTTGTTAAGTCTGCTGTTTTCTACCTGAACCTGTTTTGCCTCTTATAATACCGAGACATGCTGCAAAATATTAGTTTTCTTTTGCTTTTCGGGCGGTATACAGTCGCTTGCGAGGATTAAATCTGCGGCCATCTTTAAACATTTCAAGATGAAGGTGTGGACCGGTTGAACGACCGGTAGAGCCAACTTTGGCAATAACCTGATCCTGATCTACGCGGTCACCTGTGTTAACCATAATTTTTGATAGATGCGCGTAACTTGTTGAATAACCATTACCGTGGTCAATTTCAACTATATTGCCAAAACCATTTCTACTTCCGGCATAGGTCACCATACCGGCTGCCAACACATGAATAGGCGTACCCTTGGCTGAAGGTATGTCGACACCCTTGTGGAAAACCTTTTTACCCGTAAAAGGGTCACTGCGATACCCATAAGAAGAAGAAATATAACCTCTTCTTACCGGCCATCCTTTCGGGTCCAGAGACTGTTTCAAGTCTTTATCCAGCATGATTCTTTCAAGCAAACCCAGTTTTATACTTTCCTGGGAAAGATTTTCTGAGACGCGGTCAATGACGCTTTTTAAATCTATCTGGTTAAGATGTTTGCCCGATAATTCGCTGTTAGTGCCCCCCACAGCAGGTTCGATGCTGAAATCAAATTCACGCTTGTCCAGCCCGGCCATCTCAGCCAGTTTCAGCCCCAGGGCATTACTGCGCATGGATTCTGCCTGCATACGCCCCAACTGGAGACTTAGCGCATCAAGATTTGCTTCAGACCGCCGTTTGATATCGATAACTTCCTGCTGTAATGCCACAAGCCTTTGTTTTTGTTCGGCAATTTTCTCACTTGTTGAGTGATCGTCTGTCGCTGAGAATTTATCTGCCAGATACCAGGCCATACCGCCAACCGTAAAGGGAAGAATCAGGAATAAAGTCACTCCCAGCATCCAGATAGCCCGGGATGACAGACATGAACGGCAAACGCGGTCAGAACTTTTTGGAATTATGATAATTTGCATAGTTTTCTGAAAATCTTAAGTCCTTAGTCCTCAAGCATATTTCCCTTTTATAAAAAATACCGTTATAAGGTTCGGATGAAACATATTTCATCTTATCTCTCTCAAAGCGGCCTGAAACATCAGGTATCCAATGACTGGCTGACAGATCTGTGGCGACGAACTGCGCCGCCTGCCTTACAGAGGGTCTGTCACCCCAGAAAATACCACGATAACTGCCTTACACTTCAGGTGGAGTCATCTATCTGGCTAAGCCGCATTCGACAACAACAAAAATCTCTAATACGGCATTTAGGCCGTAGCCGTGAATTCGCTGGTCTCGGAAAAATAAAGCTGGAGGTCTCGCCTCGCAAAATGGCTACCACCCAAAAAAAACCGGGCCATTTTCACCAAAAACTATCCGACAGCAATAAAAAGCTACTTCTCAGTTCTGCCAGGCATCTGTCAGACCCTGAACTCAGCCTGTCGCTGGTACGCCTGGCTGAGACCGCTTCAAGATCCTGAATTCTGCACTACTTTTTTTTCACTACTTTCCCGTGTTACTTCTCAAACCAAACAATTCACCCACTATTGCGTAACGGATACCACGCCGGAAAAAGGTATCGGTGCTTCTTTCGGGTCATCAAAAGATACGACCTCAAAGGCACTTTCATCATTAATCAGCATACGCAATAAGCGATTGTTCAATTCGTGACCCGACTTGTGAGCACTGAATTCACCGATTAAGGGGTGGCCGAGTAGATAAAGATCACCGATCGCATCCAGTACTTTATGTTTGACGAATTCATCTTCGTAACGCAGCCCATCTTCATTTAAAATATGGTAATTATCCATAACGATAGCATTATCAAGGCTGCCACCACGTGCCAGGCCAGCATTCCTCAATGTCTCCAGGTCATGCATAAAACCAAAGGTTCTCGCCCGACTGACTTCTTTAACAAAAGAAGTGGTCGAAAAATCAACTGTTGCGACCTGTATCGCATTCTTAATAACGGGGTGATCAAAATCGATGGTGAATGAAACCTTAAAACCATCCAGAGGCTTGAACTGAGCCCATTTATCACCGTCTTCCAGTCTCAGTTTTTTCCTGATTCGAATATATTTCTTGGCACTGGACTGTTCCTGAATCCCCGCTGATTGCAACAGGAATACAAAAGGGCCGGCACTACCATCCATAATCGGTACTTCCGGAGCTGTCAGATCAACATAAGCGTTATCAATCCCAAGCCCAGCAAAAGCTGACATCAGATGCTCAACGGTTGAAATCTTGACACCGTCTTTCTCCAACGATGTGGATAATCGAGTATCGCCCACATTGTCTGCAATGGCAGGGACTTCAATGGGCACATCCAGGTCGATTCGCCTGAATACCACGCCCGTATCGACCGGCGCAGGTCTGAGTGTCAAATAAACCTTTTCACCTGTGTGAAGCCCGACACCTGTGGCACGTATCACATTTTTCAGAGTGCGTTGTTTGATCATCGTGTTGCCCTTTTCAAGCTGAGTTCGTCAAAAAACACCCCGAAATTTGCGCAGCCTCCAGAATTTGTCCATAAAGCTGGCAATGCTACACGAAATTAAGGGAATTGTGTACTCCAGTTTCACATCCATACTCACTACCAATCCTTAAAAACACTGCACTTAAACGTCTCCTGTATTCAGTCTGCCTGCCTTCTCAGAAAGGCAGGGATGTCCAGGTATTCGGAGCCCGTTTCCTCTCCTGGAACAAATTTCTCACCCATTTTTCGCTCCTTATTTATACGCAGAATTGTAGGCTCATCCAGATCACTATAATTATTTTGTACGCTGGCATCTGCTTCATGTAGATGCACACCTCGTACCAGTCCTGGTTTTTGTTCTGTACGAGAAACATCATCTAGCCCTGTTGCCACTACAGTCACACGCAGTTCGTCACCCATATCTTCATCGATAACCGCACCGATAACAATGATGGCATCCTCATGGGTATACTCTGAGATCGCATCGCCAACCTCAGAGAACTCCCTCATGGTAATACTGGTATTGGCCGTGATATTAACAAGCATGCCCCGTGCGCCAGAGATATCGAACCCCTCCAGAAATGGACTGAATAGTGCACCACTAACAGCCTCGGCAGCACGATTATCGCCCGATGCAGCTGATGAACCCATCATCGCTTTACCCATTTCCTGCATCACAGTTGTAACATCCGCGAAGTCGACGTTGATAAGGCCCTGTCGGGTGATCAATTCAGCAATGCCCTGCACAGCCCCCTGCAGCACCTCATTGGCCATCGCGAAAGCATCAGTAATGGGTGAATCTTCTACATCGAGCAGCTTCTCATTTGAGATAGTGATTAATGAGTCGACATATTCCGTAAGTTCAGCAATGCCTTGATCTGCAATCTTCATACGGCGATTGCCTTCAAAGCGGAAGGGACGAGAAACCACGGCTACCGTCAGTATTCCCATCTCTTTGGCCTGCTGCGCAATGACCGGTGCAGCGCCTGTTCCGGTACCCCCACCCATCCCGGCGGTGATGAATACCATATCGGCCCCATCCAGTGCTTCAGCGATACGGTCTTTATCTTCCAGTGCCGCCTGTTTGCCAACCAGTGGGTCGGCACCCGCCCCCAGACCTTTGGTCAGATTAGCGCCAATCTGTATCACAGAGTGTGCCGTAGAGGATTTCAATGCCTGAGCATCGGTGTTGGCCTTGATGAAATCAACTCCATCAATATTCTTGAGCATCATATAATCTACGGCATTACCACCTCCCCCACCCACACCGATCACCTTGATTACTGCCTGTTGATTAGTTGTATCCATTAATTTAAACATAGTCACATCTCCTTCTTTGACGATAAATATCTAAAAAAGTACTCATTTTCATAATCATTAAAAACTGCCACTGAACCAGCTTTTCATCTTTTTCATAATAGAGCCGATACCTGCGTTCATCTTCTCTGAGGAAACCGGGTCATTACGTCGGCGGTTACCAAAATGAATCAGCCCTATTCCAGTTGAATAGATCGGATTGCAAACCACTTCTTTCAGCCCGCCTGTGTAGTCCGGTACACCCAGTCGAACCGGCTGATGAAACACTTCCTCTGCCAGCTCTACCATACCTTGCAGCTTTGATGAGCCACCGGTCAAAACGATGCCTGATCCGATAAGATCCTCGAAACCACTGCGGCGTAATTCAGCCAATACCAGGCCATACATTTCCTCCACCCGAGGTTCGACTACCTCAGCCAGTGTTTGCCTGGCAACACGCCTAGGTGGACGCCCGCCGACACTGGAGGTTTCAAAAACATCTGTTGGATCTGTCAACTGCGTTAAGGCACAGCCATATTTTTTCTTGATCTCTTCTGCTGAATTTGTTGGGGTGCGCAACGCGACGGCAATGTCGTTAGTAATCTGGTCACCGGCAATCGGGATGACGGCTGTATGGCGTATAGATCCTTCAGTAAACACAGCGATATCAGTCGTACCACCACCGATATCGACCAGGCAGACACCAAGATCCTTTTCATCCTCTTCCAGCACCGCATCACTCGAAGCAAGCTGCTCAAGAATGATGTCGTCTACCTCCAGGCCGCAACGCTGGATGCACTTGATAATATTTTGTGTCGCACTGACTGCGCCCGTAATAATATGTACCTTGGCCTCCAGCCTGACACCACACATACCAATGGGCTCTTTGATGCCGTCCTGTGAATCAATAATAAATTCCTGTGGCAGAATGTGCAGTATTTTCTGATCCATGGGTATCGCCATGGCACGCGCCGCTTCAATAACACGGTCAACATCACCCTGGCCAATTTCCTTGTCACGAACAGCGACGACACCCTGAGAATTAAAACTATTGATGTGCGCACCCGCTATGCCCGCATAAACAGAATAAATCTGACAGCCTGCCATCAATTCCGCTTCCTCAACTGCGCGCTGTATGGATTGTACTGTCGATTCAATATTTGCCACCACACCGCGTTTCATTCCTCGGGCAGGATGATGGCCTACACCAATAATCTCTATCTCTCCTTCAGCAGCGACTTCGCCAACTATGGCCAACACTTTGGATGTACCAATATCTAGCCCTACTATTAAGTTATCGTCGTTCTTTTTTACCATCATGTTTTACCAGTCATATTGATCACGTTACGACCTATCCGGCTTTTACCGGTGCTTTTTTTTCAATGCTGCCCCACTTCACGGCGAAACCATTCGGGTATCGCAGATCAACAGAGATCAGGCGTTTTTTTAGTTTGTCCAACGTCTGTCCATAAGCACGCGCAAAACGATAAAGTCGATCCTGCATGTCACGACGTCCGAGGCGTATGTTTATCCGTTCATTACGCAAATAACTCGATACTGAAATTTGCCAGGCTCCACGTTGTGAATAACTTAATTGCCTTAACTGCATACCAACGTCAGAAAGCAAACTGGAAAATTGCTGAAACCTCAGTTGCACAAGAACCTGTGTTCCCTCCGGACCAGACCAACGTGGTAAACCTGGCATTTTTAAATCAGGCATTTCCACCACAGTGCCATCACTGGTCACCCAACCTGTGTTATTCCAGGCAGCGACCAGGCGCTGCTCTTTTACACTAATCTGCAAAGTATCCGGCCAGCGGCGACTGACTGAAACATCTGAGACCCAGTCGATACCACGCAACACTGCTTCCAGCTTCTGCAAATCAATGGCAAAAAAATTGTTACCTATATATGGCGCTACATTTTCCTGCAGCACTGACTTCTCAACGTGTCGAAACTCACCGACAAAACTTATCCGTGAAATGGGGAAGCGGCCAGGTTGCAGCAGATAATCTGCAAACACCAGGATGCCGCCTGCAAACAGGATAAGCAGAAGCATACTGCTAAGCAGACTTCCTTTTTGCTGATCGGCTGATGTCACAATCAATGGGTACTTAGTCATCAGCTGTCTCCAGTATCCGCCGTACCAATTGGTTAAAATCTATACCAGCCTGCTTTGCTGCCATGGGCACCAACGAATGGCTGGTCATACCTGGTACAGTATTTACTTCAAGCAAATAAGGCTTTTGATTCTCATCCAACAACACATCCACCCTCCCCCAGCCGCTGCACGCTGTGATATCAAAGGCCCGAGCCGCCAGCTTCTGTACTTCATCTTCAAGGCCAGCGGCTAATCCACATGGACAGATGTAGGCGGTTTCTTCACTAAGATACTTGGCTTCGTAGTCATAGAACTGCCCCGCTGTTTCAAGCCTGATAACGGGTAAAGTACGATCGCCCAGAATGGCAACAGTAAGCTCCGTCCCGGATACCCATTTCTCAGCCAGTACAATGTCATCGAGTTTTTTTGCCCCCTGCCAGGACCGGAGCAGTTCCGCCTGATTAGCGGCCTTACTGACACCCAGGCTTGACCCTTCACGTGATGGCTTAACTGCCATAGGGAAACCTATCTGGTCGGCAGCCTGTTCCAGATCTGACTCTGTCTTAAGCAACATAAACTCTGGCGTCGGCAAGCCTGCCCCCTGCCACATTAATTTGCACCGGCCCTTTTCCATTGCAATAGCGGAACCCAGGACACCGCTCCCTGTATAGGGAATACCCAGTACTTCCAGCGCCCCCTGGATCACACCATCCTCACCCCAACGACCATGCAGAGCGACGAAGACACGATCGATGCCTGCATTCTGCAGATCGCTCAGGACTAAATCATCTCTGGCATCAAACCCCTGTGCATCAATGCCCTGTGACAGCAATGCTGCCAGCACGGCGTTGCCTGACAATAAGGAGATTTCATGCTCAGCCGAGGGGCCACCCATGAGAACGGCAACTTTACCGAAACCCGGTATTTTTGAAGTATCAGGCGCTGAGGAATCAGACATTGTCGGCCTCCCCGATGATATGAACTTCCGGCTGCAGTTTTATTCCTTCATGCTCTGAGACGACTGCCTGTATGTGAAGCATCAGGGCTTCGATATCTGCTGCTGTCGCGCCGCCTGTATTAATGATGAAATTCGCATGTTTGCCCGACACGCAGGCTGCACCAATTCGCGCTCCCTTGAGACCACAAACATCAATGAGTCTGGCAGCAAAATCACCAGGAGGATTCTTGAATACAGAACCGGCATTTGCGGTACCAACCGGCTGAGATTCATTCCTTTTTTGCAGTAGATTACGCACCCGGTTTTTCGATTCCGCACTGCGACCGGGCTTGAGCCTCAAATTTGCGGCAACAAACCACTCATTTTTCGGGCCATGCACTGAGCGATAATCCACAGCAAAATCATCTACGGATCGCTGGCTCTGATTTCCACTGCGATCCATCATTTCGACAGAATCGACGATTTGCCATGTTTCGTCACCAAAAGCACCTGCATTCATCGTCAGGGCACCACCAAACAAGCCCGGGATGCCGGCCAGAAATTCGGCACCAGAGAGATTGCTGTTCGCACAGAAACGTGCCACTCTGGCCGAAGAAACACCCACTTCCACACGTACCAGTGTCTGCTCAAGCAACGAGATATTGTTCAGCCCGCTCAACATGTGTATGACAATCCCGTGCAGGCCACCATCCCGTACCAGCAGGTTGCTGCCAAGCCCCAGCCAGGTGAGAGGTAATGAGGGATCAGATTCACGCAGAAAAATCGCAAGATCATCAATGGATACCGGTTGATAGAAATAATCTGCAGGCCCACCCACACGCCAGGAAGTATGGTTTGCCATCAGTTCGTTCGTCAGCAAGCGACCATTCCAGTTTTGTTTACTTGCCAGTATCATGCAGCCTCTCCTGACAACTTGCTGACAAAATCCGGCAATTCCTGCGCGATACGGCCGATATCACCCGCACCGAGAGTAATCAGGACATCGCCTGCCTGCAGAGTATCTGCGAGTACTTCAAGTAACTGCTCCCGGTCTTCGACAAATACCGGCATCGCCTTACCACGCGCACGGATGGCACGACACAAGGCTCTACCGTCAGCACTGTCTACAGCGGCTTCTCCCGCCGCATAGACTTCCATTACGATAAGGTGGTCAACCCCACTGAGGACGCGCCCGAAATCCTCCAGTAAATCACGTGTACGACTGTAACGGTGAGGCTGAAATACTACCAGCTTGCGGGAATTCGGCCAGGCTGCTGCGGTGGCTGCTAACGTAGCCTGTAATTCACGCGGGTGGTGGGCATAATCATCAACCAGCACTAGCTCACCAGTCTCGAAGGCCAGCGGACCCTTAATCTGGAAACGTCTGTCTATGCCCTGAAATTCACTCAGCCCGGCGGTAATCTTCTGATTGCTAATACCCAGGTTCCAGGCCACAGCAATGGCGGCCAGCGTGTTGAGCGCATTATGCCGGCCCGGCATGTTGAGACAAACATCCATTTCCATCCCGCTAGCTCTTTGATTAACCTTGAACATCGAGCGCACTCCTTGCTGCCTGAAATCACTGGCCTGGATATCCGCATCATCACTAAAACCATAACTCACAACCGGCCTGCTGATTAATGGCATAATTTCACGCACAACAGGATCATCAATACACAGGATTGCCAGCCCGTAAAAAGGAATGTTGTGCAAAAACTGTATGAACGCCTCTTTCAGTTTAGAGAAATCACCGTGATAGGTTTCCAGATGATCCGCATCAATATTTGTCACGACTGCAATCAGTGGCTGCAGGTGCAGGAACGAGGCATCACTTTCATCGGCTTCAGCAACCAGGTATTCACCCTGCCCCAGTCTTGCATTGGCGTCGGCACTTAATAAGCGGCCACCGATGATAAAGGTCGGGTCCATTTCACCGCTGGCCATGACACTGGCAACCAGTGAAGTGGTCGTGGTTTTTCCGTGGGTACCGGCCACCGCAATGCCCCTCGCGAAGCGCATCAGTTCTCCCAGCATTTCAGCACGAGGAATGACAGGCACCTTGACTTCACGGGCTGTCAGCACCTCAGGATTATCATCACTCACGGCACTTGAAATCACGACAACATCTGCACCATCTATATTTTCAGCAGCATGTCGAGAGTAGATTTTTGCACCCTGCTTTGAAAGCTGCTGTGTGACGGCTGAACTGACCAGGTCTGAGCCAGACACCTGATACCCTTGATTGATCAGCACCTGGGCAATACCACTCATACCCGCGCCACCAATGCCCACGAAATGAATGTGTTTCACGTATTTACGCACGCATCACCTCGCGACAGAACTCAGCAACCCGCGAGCTCGCGTCCGTTAACGCACATTCCCGTGCTTTTTTTGATAACGCCAGTATCTGGAGACGATCTGCTGATAATTTGGTAATCAGTGTGGCCAGTACTTCATCGGAGATTTGTTCCTGTGGCAATAAAATTGCAGCACCCCTGTCTGACAGAAAACGTGCGTTAAGTGTTTGGTGATCATAAATTGCATGCGGGTAAGGAACGAAAATAGCGGCTACACCAGCGGCGGCAACCTCAGCAACAGTCATTGCTCCTGCACGGCAAATTACCAGGTCAGCCCAAAGATAGGCCGCCGCCATGTCATCAATAAATGCATTGCAATTCACCTCCACACCGAGCGCATCATATAACTTCAATGTAACTTCCAGTTTTCCACGCCCTGCCTGATGGATCACTTCTGGACGGCTAACTGAATCCATACTTGCCAGTCCTGCAGGCACGATCTCATTTAAGACCTGCGCGCCGCGACTGCCGCCGACTACCAGCAAACGGAGTCTTTTACCGGTACGCCCTTGCAATCGTTGTTCAGGAAGCGGCAGTGCCGCAATATCCTCACGCACAGGATTTCCCACATAGTGATGGTGCCGATTCCCGATCAATACTTCCGGGAAACCGACCATCACCTCATTGGCTATTTTTGCCAGCCATTTATTGGTAAGACCCACGACAGCATTCGATTCATGAATCAACAAGGGCACCATCAACAACCTGGCCATCAGGCCACCTGGCCCTGAAACAAAACCACCCATGCCCAATGCGGCGGCAGGGCGTCTCCGATAGATAATGGCAGCCGTTTGTAACATTGCATAAATAATCTTGAACGGAGCTGAGACAAGTGCAAACAGACCTCTACCCTTAATACCGCTGATAGAAATCCATTCAACATCAATATTGTTCTCAGGCACGACACGTGCTTCGATACCCTGTCGGGTCCCAAGCCAGAACACATTCACCCCGTCCACCTGCAGGGTATGCGCCACGGCCAGTGCAGGATAGACATGCCCGCCTGTTCCACCGGCCATAATCATCAGCGTGTTCATCGCTTTCTCCCCGGTCTTGGTGTGGTCTCGCGTGCTACCGCAAGCAACAGGCCCATCGCCATACTGCTGGCAAGCAGGCTGGACCCCCCCTGGGAGATAAAGGGCAATGGCAGGCCTTTAGTCGGTAGCACACCCATATTCACGCCCGTGTTGATTAACACTTCGATAGCAATCAACAGGCCGACACCCTGGGCCAGGCAACAGGCAAACAGATTGCCCAACGATTCAGCCCTGCGAGACAGTGAGAAGGCACGCCAAATTAAGGCTATGAAGAGGCCGAGGACGAGCATTACACCGATAAAACCCAACTCTTCGCCGATCACGGCAAACAGAAAGTCAGTACGCGCGGCCGGAAGATAATTAAGCTTTTGAATACTTTCACCGAGCCCGATACCGCTCCAGCCACCACGGCCAAAAGCAATATAGGACTGAATCAATTGATAGCCCTTGTTCATCGGGTCGGACCAGGGATCCATAAAAGCGGTAATACGCTGCATCCTGTAGGATGCAGCTGCTACCAGTATAATTCCGCCCACAACGGTTGTACCAAGAATAATAAAGAAATGCAGGTAACGTATGCCACCCAGAAACATCATCCCGAATACCGTGGCGACAATGACCACGGCAGAACCGAAATCCGGTTCCATCAACAACAGACCAGCAAACATAGCCAGCACGATCGATACTATTAATATGCCCTGGGAGAAGGTACGCATCTCCTCCCGTTTGCGCGTTAGGAAACCCGCGATATATATAATTAGAAAGACCTTGGCAAATTCTGACGGCTGCAGATTAAGAGGGCCCAGTTTTATCCAACGCACGCTACCCCATACTTCCGTACCAATTCCTGGTAACAGGAGTAGCGCCAGCACCAGCATTGATATTATCACCAGCAACGGCCCTGCTTTTTCCACCAGACCGAGAGGAATTCGCGAAACAGCTATCATCAGCAGGGCCGCCAGGAAGACAAACAAACTCTGTTGTCTTAGCACCGACAGTGCCGGCCCCTGCTCCATACTGCTCGCACTCATGGAAGCCGAAAATACCATCACGATACTGAGGCCAAACAGGCCGATGATGGGAATCAGCAAGCCAGGGTCATAAGCGTATACGCCTTTAGTCGTCGGTACAGAGGCTTTAACAGCATGGGATGCAACAGCCATCAGAGCAACCTCTCTGCACAGCGACGGAAATCATCGCCCCGCTGTTCAAAGTTCTGATACATATCAAAACTCGAGCAGGCTGGCGAGAGCAGAACCACGTCCCCTGTCTCTGCCAATATAGAAGCCTGCGTCACCGCATCAGACATATCAGCTGCCAGACGAGTAGGGACAACATCTGACACTGCATCCTGTATTTTCCCGGCATCCCTGCCAATCAGAATTACCGCTTTTACATGCTGTTCAACGGCCTCACGCAGGGGGGTAAAATCGGCATCCTTGGCGGCACCGCCTGCAATCAGGATCACCGGTGCTTCCAGACCGCGAAGAGCCGCTACACTGGCACCGACATTAGTGCCTTTGGAATCGTTTATCCAGGCTACACCATTGAAGTTATGCAACAATTCCATACGGTGGGGTAGACCTTTGAATTCAACTACAGCCTCTTTGATTTGACTGTCAGCAACACCTACGCTGCTGGCAAGTGCCCAGGCAGTAAGCACATTGAGCTGATTATGCCGCCCGGCAAGATGAATATCCTCTGCCGCAATCAGAGGCTCATCACCACGACATAAATAAACAACACTGTTGATCTCTGACAGACCGTAATCCTGTTCTTTTTCTGGTGTCGCTGCGCTGAAAAAAATCTGCTCTCTATCACTCTGCTGTCCCTGTAATATATACGGCTCATCAGCATTAAGCAGCATCCTGGTACTGCCCATATACACCTTTAGCTTAGTTGCGACATAGTCATCCATACTCTGATAACGATCCATATGATCGGGCACAATATTCAATACCACGGCAATCACCGGTTTCAGGCTCCAGGTCGTCTCCAGCTGAAAACTGGAGAGCTCCAGTACATAGATGTCGTTTTTATCGTCCTCCAGCAATTCGAGTACCGGTACACCGATATTTCCAGCGACTGCCACCCGGCGGCCAGCATGCCGCAATATTTCTCCCACCAGGGCGGTAACAGTAGATTTTCCATTCGAACCGGTAATAGCGATAACCGGTGACTGCACACACTGGGCAAACAGTTCTATATCACCCACTGGGCGCACACCCGTTGCCAATAGTGGGGCGAGATCAGGATGACTCAAAGGGACACCAGGCGATACCACTAGCAGGCTGTCATCACGCCAGTGTTCGACGGCCAGACTGCCACAATGCAGTTGAACATCCGGTAGCTGCTGGGCCAGTTGCTGACGTAATATGGGCTTATTACTGGAATCATAGACATCAACATCCAGACCCTGTTTGCTGAGAAATACTGCAGCCGCCAAACCAGACAGTCCAAGACCAATAACCGCTGCATGTGTTGGACTGCCCTGTAAATGACAGCGATTATTATTGTTATTGGTATCGAGCTCCTGATTAGTACCTGTCACGAATCCGGGCACCGTATCGGCCACCGTAAAATAAAACGTTGGAGTAACGAGCGGATTGTGTATTTGCCGATTCATCATTTCTATCAACGCACCTTCAGTGTTGCCAGGCCGATAGCAACAAGAATCAGAGTGATAATCCAGAAACGAACAATAACGCGTGGTTCTGGCCAGCCTTTTAATTCAAAATGATGATGCAGGGGAGCCATGCGAAAGAGTCGTTTCCCGGTAAGTTTGAATGAAGCTACCTGTAAAATGACGGACGCTGTTTCCATCACAAACACACCGCCCATGATCAACAGCACGATTTCCTGTCGCACCATCACCGCGACGATGCCCAGTGCAGCACCCAGCGACAATGCACCTATATCACCCATAAATACCTGTGCTGGGTAGGTGTTGAACCAGAGAAACCCAAGACCTGCGCCGGTCAGTGCGGCACAGAAAATCAACAACTCTCCAACACCTGCGATATAGGGAATACCCAGGTAACCTGCAAAAACTGAATGCCCCGTGACATAGGCAAAAACACCCAAGCCTCCGGCAACCATGACAGTGGGCATAATAGCCAGGCCATCCAGCCCATCAGTAAGATTCACCGCATTACTGGTGCCAACCACCATCAAATAGGCAAGCAGAATGAACCAAGGGCCGAGGGCGATAACGACATCCTTAAATATCGGTACAATAAGACTGGTCTCTGCTGGTGATTGTGCAGTGACATACAAGTAAACTGCCGCACCGCCACCCGCTACCGACTGCCAGAAGAACTTCGCCCCAGAACCCATACCACGCGTGTCCTTATCAACTATCTTGCGGTAATCATCGATCCAGCCAATGATACCGAAGGCGATTGTGACCAGTAGTGCCACCCAGACAAAACGGTTGTTGAGGTCTGCCCACAACAGGGTAGAAATTACGATAGCAACCAGAATCAGGGCACCGCCCATGGTTGGCGTACCGACCTTGTCAAAATGTGTCGGCGGGCCATCTTCACGCACCACCTGCCCGATCTGATGGATGCCCAGTTTACGAATCATGACCGGCCCCAGTATCAAACTGATAAACAATGCCGTCACCACACTCAACACACCACGCAATGTCAAATACTGAAAGACATTAAAGGCACTGTAATTTTCAGCCAGCTTTTCAAATAGATATGGCAGCATATTCAGTCCCTGACAGCGCCTTTATCGAGCTGTTCAATAATACGTTCCATCTTCATTGCCCTTGAGCCCTTGACCAGAATATTAATCGGCCGACCTCTGTTCGCCCGCAGTTCTTTTGTCAGTGCAGTCAACAGCTCACCCGGTGCACTGAATGACTGGGCCTGTCTGCCGAAGGCATCCGCCGCGTGTACTGACTGCTCACCCAGGGTGTAGCAGCTATCAACACCCAGCTCTTTTGCCAGTTCACCTGCCTGTTTGTGCAGCGATGGTGAATCCTCACCCAGCTCGGCCATATCCCCCATCACAAATATCTTTTTGCCCGGTTGCATCACTAATACCTCCAGGGCAGCCTGTATGGATGCAGGGTTGGCATTGTAGGTATCATCAATGATATACAAGCCATTTACCGTCTTTGACTGCAGACGCCCCGCGACACCTCGCCAGGCTTCCAGCCCCTCGACAATGTCGCCCAGACTGATACCGACTGACCCGGCTGCTGCCGTAGCGGCCAGTGCATTGGCGATATTATGCTCACCAGGTAATACCAGTTTGCAGCTTGCTTCACCCCACGGTGTTTTAAGAAATATGATGCTATGATCGTTATAAAGCTCGAACTCGGCCGTCACATCACTGCCTTTTTGCAGGCTGAATCCGATAATCTGTAAATCCCCCGCCCGCTCACGCCAGAGAGCGGCATAGTCATCATCATCATTGATAATGGCTGTCCCCCCGGCTTTAACACCGGAGAAAATTTCAGCTTTTGCCTGTGCTACGCCTTCTACCGACCGCAGACCCTGCAAATGAGCGGCTGCTGCATTGGTGATCACGGCTACATCTGGGCGGGCGATGTGAGTTAGATTTGACAGCTCAGTTGGATTGTTCATCCCCATCTCGATAACGGCGTAACGATGACTATCACGCAAACGCAACAGGGTCAGTGGCAGACCCAGGTCATTATTTAAATTTCCAGCAGTCGACAACACCTTGTCTTTTTCGCCACCACAGACCTGCACGAATATACTGCTCAGCATTTCCTTGACTGTGGTTTTGCCGTTGCTGCCCGTAACGGCCAACAGCGGGATATTAAAGCCGGCACGCCAGCTGGCGGCCAGTTCACCCAGCGCCTTGCGGGTATTCTTCACGATTACCGCAGGCAGGCTGTTACCAGTCTGACGGGAGATCATGGCCGCCTTGGCGCCCTTGTCTCTGGCCGCGGAAACAAAATCATGGCCATCAAAATTTGGCCCTGTAAGCGCAATAAATAAAGCACCTCTGTTGAGTGTCCGGGTATCTATACTGACCGAATCAAAAGCAACATCTGACCCTATGCGGCGACCATTGACTATGTGGCTCAACTGCGAAAGCATCATGCCTGCTCCCCCGCTGTGCCTGATACCCCATATAACAGGTCCGACACCACTCCACGATCACTGAATGGGATTTTCAAATCACCGATCTGTTGAGTAGCCTCGTGCCCTTTCCCCGCAATTAAAATAATGTCGCCTTGATCTGCAAGTTGCCATGCCGCATTAATCGCCTGACGACGATCCGCAATTTCCAGTGGGGTTTTCTGCGTGGACGCCATGATTCCTGCAATAATGTCGGCACGGATCTCTGTGGGATCTTCATCCCTTGGATTATCATCGGTGATGATGACAACATCAGCCAGTTGTGCCGCGATTCTGCCCATAATTGGGCGCTTAGCCCGATCACGATCACCCCCACAGCCAAAAACACAGATCAACCGCCTGGCCTGAATGTGTTCGCGCAGTGCTATCAACACCTGTTGCAGGGCATCAGGGGTATGCGCGAAATCGACCACTACGGTCACCCCCTGAGAAACAAAACATTCCATCCGCCCGGCCGCTGATTCAGCCGCAGACAAAGCACTGGCAACATCGCTGGCCCCGTATCCCTTAGAAAGCAGTACAGCCGCACAGGCAAGTAAGTTATAAACATTGAAACGCCCCATCAGGCTGCTGTCCAGTTGCAACCCTCCCCAGGGGGAGTCTATATCGAATTTTATTCCTGCTTCATGCAGCGTGATCTGCGAGGCGCGCACATCACCATTATTGATTCCATAACTGATGATTTTCTCTGCCTGGATCGATCCGGCCAGCAGCTCCCTGCCAAATTCATCGTCAATATTGATGACAGCAAGATTCAGATTATTCTGGTAAAAAAGCCTTGCCTTGGCCGCACCGTACCGTTGCATATTGCCGTGATAATCCAGGTGATCCTGACTCAGATTTGTAAATATGCCCGTGTTGAATTCCGTACCACTTCCCCGCCCCTGTTGCAGGGCGTGCGAGGAAACCTCCATCAGTAATTGCACCACACCCAAACCACGCAAGTCGGACATCTGTCTTTGTAGCGTCACAGCATCCGGTGTGGTGAGTGCTGACGGCTGTATTTCTCCCCATAAACCACTACCGAGTGTCCCTATCACACCCGCTCTCACGCCAAGGTGATTAAACCCCTGGGCGAGTAATATACTGCAGGTGGTCTTGCCATTGGTGCCGGTGATGCCAGTCACGGTCATGACCCGAGAAGGCTCACCGTAAAAACGACTGGCAATTACCCCTGCCCACTTTACGATATTGCTGATTTTGATCAGAGGTACGTCATCACCTGGCCTGGTATGGATATTTTCAGGCAGGTTTGAGTCTGCATCATAAATAACAGCGACAGCACCCTGTTTGACAGCTGCTTCAATGTAATCATTACCGTGCTGGCGAGTACCCGGCAGTGCAATAAACAGATCCCCAGCAATAATATCTCTGCAGTCTATCGCCAGGCCCGACACGTTAAGATCATCAGCTGCGGATACTTCTTTGATCCCTGCCAACAGGCTCGACAACTTGACGAGTGAACTATTCTGGTTCATAGCAAAACTCACCTGTCCTGCCCAGGGTCGGTTTCACTGGAACCTGCCGCTACCAGCAATCTATCTTCAGAAATATCATCAGGTGCCACATCAAGAAGGCGCAGTGCACCTGTCATCACACTGGCGAATACCGGCGCTGCAACAGTACCCCCATAATATTTTCCAGATGTCGGTTCATTAACAACGACGACCATCGCCAGACGAGGCCTGGTTGCAGGTGCCATACCGGCAAAAATTGCATTATAGAGTTTTGAATAACCTTTGCCATTCGCCCTACGCGATGTGCCTGTCTTACCCGCCACATGATACATGGGGATACGCGCATTTTTACCCGTCCCCTGATCACTCACCGCCAGTCTAAGCATCCTGCGGACCTGTTTTGCTGTCGTTACTGATATCACTTGCTCACCTATTGGTGCATCATTACGCCGAAGGATACTCAGTGGCACGCGTCTACCGTCATTCGCCAATGTGGCATAAGCCTGAGTCAGCTGCAGTGTGGTAACGGACAGGCCATAGCCATAACCTATCGTGGCACGACGAATATCACGCCAGTCTGAATGATGCAGCAAAGCACCCTTCGCTTCACCGGGCAACCCCGAGCCGGGCTGGTGACCAAAACCCACGCCATCCAGTACAGACCACAACTCTTTATTTTTAAGCTGCAGCGCTATTTTAGCCGCCGCCACATTGCTGGATTTCATGATCGCATCGGATACACTGAGATCCCCATAATCGTGTGTATCTCTGATTGTGAATTTTGACAGCTTCATCGTACCACCGTCAGTTTCAAAAATAGTTTGCGGTGTTACATAGCGATTTTCCAATGCGGCCACCACGGTCAACGGCTTAACCGCTGAGCCCGGTTCAAAGCTATCTGTCACGGCACGATTTCGGAAGTAGCTGCTGCGCAGCTGTCGGCGATCATTGGGGTTATAGCCCGGCTCATTCACCATGGCCAGAATCTCACCGCTCCTGACATCCACCACAACAGCGCTTGCACTGCTGGCCTGATACTCCACTACCGCCTTTTTAAGCGCTCTATAGGCAAGATACTGAATCCGGCTGTCTATGCTCAGCACCAAATCCTCACCATCTGCTGCCCGTTCAATGCTGCTAACATGCTCAATGATATGGCCGGATGCATCACGAATGACCTGATCTTTGCCCGGATGGCCGCGTAAACTTTCGTTATAAGCCAGCTCTATACCTTCCAGTCCCCTGCCATCGACATTGGTAAAACCGACCAGGTGCCCAGTGACTGCACCGAGAGGATAATAACGCTTGTATTCACGACGTAGAAAAACACCCTCAATATCCAGAGCCATAACACGTTCTGCCGTATCCGGTAAAACCTGCCGGCTCAGGTAAATAAAACGCCGTTTATTGTTACGCTTTATTTTTGCTTTCAGCTCGCTGTAGCGGACACCAAGAATTTTTGCCAATGGCTTCCAGCTTTTTGGATTCGCATACAGTTTGCTCGGATCAGCACTGACGGCGTCAACCGGCGTACTGACCGCCAACGGTTGACCATTTCTATCCAGTATCATTCCACGCACTGCAGAGACATCAATCACTTTCAGTGCCTGTGCGTTACCGCGCTGTTTGAGAAAATCCGCATTAAAAAATTGCAAAAAGAGTGCACGTCCGACCATTACGGCAAACAATGACCCTATCACAGCCAATACCAGCCAATGCCTGGCGGAGCTGGTCAGCGGTTGTTTTCTTTTTCTGCTCACGGCTCTCCTCATGGCAAACGAATCACTGATATCTGTTCTTGAACAGGGTAAATCATACCCAGCTTCCGGCGTGCCGTTTTCTCAATATAACGAGGTTCCGCATAACGTGCTTCCTGTAACAGCAGACGCCCCCATTCCACATTGAAATCATCCCGCTGCTGCTGTAACGCCTGCAACTGCAAATAATGGCTTCGTGTTGTGACCCGGGTATATATTAGAGACAGGGCAAGTACGAGAGCCAGGCCATAAGCAAACATGGTCTGCCTGGTCATGCTACCTTCTTGCCCGGAGCCAGCCGTTCAGCCACCCGCATGATGGCACTGCGTGCTCGTGGATTACCCTCAATCTCGGCCACACTGGCACGTATAGGTTTGCCCACCAGACGCAGGCCGGGATTACGTTCAGCATCACGTATCGGAATTTCTTTCGGCAGATTATCGCCTCGCACCTGATCACGAAAAAACCTTTTAACGATGCGGTCTTCCAGCGAATGAAAACTAATGGCCAACAGACGCCCACCTACACAGAGGGCATCCATCGCAACCGGCAATACGGCAGCAATCTCCTCCAGTTCCTTATTGATGTGAATTCGAATAGCCTGAAAGCTTCGTGTGGCAGGATGCTTATCCTGTGGTCTAGCGGGTACCACTTTTTTTATCAATGCAACCAATTGCGCAGTCGTTTCAAGCACATTATCATTACGTGCATCAACAATCGCCCAAGCGATACGGTGGGCATGCTTTTCTTCCCCATAGCGACGCAACACATCTCTGATTTCATGCTGCTCGGCTGTCGCCAGCCATTCCGCCGCGCTGGGATGGTCGGCCGGATTCATCCGCATATCAAGTGGGCCATCCTGCATGAAACTGAATCCACGGGAGGCCTCATCAAGTTGTGGCGAAGACACGCCAAAGTCAAACAGGATTCCGTTAAAGCATTCTCCCTGCTGAAATACACTAGACAGAGATGAGAAATTTACCTGACTGGTCTGGACACGTAAATCACGGGTGAAGCGTTTTGCAACAGCGGCAATGGCCTGTGGATCACGATCAAGGGCCAGGATGCGGCCATCAGAACCGAGTTTTTCGAGTATCGCCGCGACATGGCCGCCGCGACCAGCGGTTGCATCCAGATAGTACCCATCTTCACGGATATTCATTGCCTCTACAACCTCCTCCAGCAGGACGGGGTGATGGGGTTGAGCTACCATCACTCCACCTATAACGAAAGTGATTCGAGCTCGGCCAGCATGGGTCCGTCACCCAGACCCTCGTCCATCCATGCATCACGCTGTGCCGTCCAGTTTTCCGCATCCCATATTTCGAATTTGTTGCCCTGACCGGCCAATACAATGTGTTTTTTCAATTGTGCGAATTCTCGCAAAGGAGGCGGTAGCAGCAGACGGCCACTGGCATCCATGTCGACATCAGTTGCCTGGCCGATAAAAAATCTCTTGAGCCTTATTGCAACTGGATTGAATGAAGATAAAGCCGTAACACTTGCTTCAACAATCTCCCATCTCGATAAGGTATAAAGCCACAAACAACGGTCACTTGTGTTGTTTACTGTAACGACCATGTGACTATCAGAATCCGAGCGCAACTCCCCGCGGTAACGAGTGGGGATAGCAATCCTCCCCTTATTGTCCAGATTGACCTGATTGACTCCTCTAAACATCATCCACCACTGTGTGCCACATCTACCTGTTGAGGGAGGTAATTTATTCCACTTTTACCCACTTTTTGACACTATAATGCCCAAAAACCGGAAATGTCAAGCTTCCATATGAATTCTTTCTTTAAAAACAGTGAATTAGCTTATTTCCCGACTAATGGTTAACAACTTACTTTAAGTCTGAATTATAAGTTTTTGAAAAGTGCCTAACGAGAGGAGGCCCTTGGTCTTTGCCTTTGACGTTCAGTCCCTTTTTGGGTTGTCGGGTACTGGAAGTCTAAAGCGAATAAGTGCAGCATCTTGTGAGGACGAAGTCCAAATTCACCGCACCCGGTTCAGACTGAAGCGCACGGAGCAGTCAACGGGCAACACAATGGTGTGTTCTTTGGTTCATGAAGGACAAAAATACAGTTCAATTCAAGAAAACGAATAAAACAGGAAAATAGTGAGCTGGCCGATAAGCCGGGTTCTGTCATGGACAGTCATTCATCTGGGATGTCCGTCACCGAACACCTCAAGCAACCTACCCGAATCCGGCACGGGTCATGCCATTGGATCCCTATTTGGTCTTGCTCCGAGTGGGGTTTACCCTGCCACCTGTGTTACCACAGGCGCGGTGCGCTCTTACCGCACCATTTCAACCTTACCGGTCCCGCAGGACTTAGGCGGTATATTTTCTGTGGCACTTTCCATCGGCTCGCGCCGCCCAGGCGTTACCTGGCACCCTACCCTGTGGAGCCCGGACTTTCCTCTGTAGTTAGTCGAAACCATCTACAGCGACTGCCTGGCCAACTCAGGGAAAATTATAACACGATAATCAGGAATTAAAGTCAGAGGAAAGAGGAAAGGAAAATCAAAATCGCATTCTTCTTTCCTCCTGAAACCTGAATTTTTTTTATTTTCCCTTCTTTCCCAACCCATACTCATAAAGTACCTTCTTCCTTGCACCCGACATGCGCGCGGCAAGGCTCGCTGCCTGTGACACAGATAACTCAGTCACCAGGACATCCATCATCGACTGCCCTGCTTCAATACTTTTATCAGGATTTTCTTCTGCTCCGGCGACCACAATGACAAACTCCCCGCGGCCTGAATTTTCATCCTGCTGCATTACCAGTAAAACTTCAGCAAGTGTTCCCCGGTAGAGTGATTCAAAACGTTTGGTAAGTTCCCGGCCCACAGTACAGGGGCGCGATGCACCAAAGGCATTTTTCATATCCTGAATCGAATCACTGATACGATGGGATGATTCGTAGAATACCAGGGTGCGGGTTTCTGTTAGCAGAGATCCCAGCTGCTTGCGTCGTGCCGCGGCTTTTGAGGGCAGGAACCCTTCAAAGCAGAACCGTTCTACCGGCTGCCCGGCGACTGAAAGCATAGTGCTGACTGCACTGGGGCCTGGTATGGGAACAGGCTGCAGCCCTGCTTCGTGTACAGCTTGCACCAGACGGGAGCCGGGGTCAGAAATCAACGGGGTGCCTGCATCACTAATCAAGGCCACTGAGCTGCCAGCCTGCAATAAGCCGATGATTTGTTTAATCCTGGAGGATTCATTATGCTCATGCAGCGATAACATTGCCGTCTTGATGCCATAATGCTGTAACAGCGTTCTGCTGTGGCGTGTATCTTCCGCAGCAATCAGCTCGACAGAAGCCAACGTTTCAAGTGCGCGATTTGTAATGTCGGAGAGATTGCCAATAGGTGTCGCAACAACGTACAATTTTCCAGGTCTTTCAGTTTTGCCTGTTTTCATCATCCCTCGCTATAATCCCCTCTTTCCAGGAAACGGTAAGATGGAATGATACCGAATAGGAAGCCCTGAACCTTTTTTATTTATGGATAATGCCCTCTCTTGAAGCATTCAAAATTAATTATTCAGTTTATCGGCCTTTTTGGCCTGGTACTCATCTTGCCTGCCTGCCAGTCTACACCACCGACAACACGCGTACCGGGTACGACTACCCGACCTGCCGCAATAGACAGGGGAATTTACAAAGCATCAACGGCTAAAGAGCCGCTCGATCAACATTCGTTGCCCAGAGACTTCCCGCTGGCGATAAGTGGCGATGACATCAGACTTCAGCAGGCCGCTGCTTTGTTTCAATCGGGCAATCTCGGACTTGCTCTTGATATGCTAGATAGCATTGAAGACAACTCTTTGAGTCTCGACCTGAGAACACGCAAACGTATTTTTCAGGCAGCAATACTGTTACAGGCAGGCGGCAATTTTCAAGCCAGGCAAGTTCTCAGGGGTAGCGTTGAGAGTGATCGACCTGCAACACTGGCGGCATTTTACCTGATGCGGGCAAAGACGGCCATGGTTCAGGCCGAGACGGCGGATGCACTGCACGCGCTACTAAAGCGCGAACAGTTTCTGACTGCAAATCAAGTGCTGGAAAATCAACGCATGATCTGGAATACATTAATGATTGCAGACCTCCAGAAGCTGAAAAATATTCAGCAACAGGACATGTCTGCTGAACTGATGGGCTGGCTTGAACTGGCCATGATAGTGAGAAAAAACAGTTCCTATGACTTTGCGAGTACAGAACAGGCAATAAACAACTGGCGGATAAAAAACCTGTCACATCCCGCAAGTGCTCAACTGCTTGATCAGATTACTGGGGAAGCGCGACTCACAAAATTACCCAAAAAAGTGGCTTTCCTACTGCCCTTAACTTCAGGTTATGAACCGGCAGCCCGTGCGATCCGTGATGGTTTCGAGGCCATGAACAATGATCAACCCGTAAACGGACGCTATCAACTGCGCTTTTATGATTATGGCCGAGACGCGGATGCAGCGGTTCTGTACTACAATCAGGCCGTTTATGACGGTGCTGATATCATCATTGGCCCGCTGGGGCGCAAATCTATTGATGGCCTGCTGACGGCAACTGAAATACGTGTTCCCACACTGTTGCTATCACCTCCTACAGTACAAAAAGCTATACAGCAAAACCTTTTTCAGTTCAGTCTCTCTCAGAAACTGGAAGCACAACAAGTCGCCCAGCGTGTCTGGCTGGATGGACACAGACACGGTGTCGTTCTGTTTCCGCAAACCCCCATCGGTCAGCGAATGGCAACGGCCTTTATACAGCACTTCAACAAACTGGGAGGGGAGATCGTCAATAGCGAGAGCTATGCTGCAAAAGAAACAGACTTTTCACCGGTGGTACGTCGCTTGCTGGACGTAGATCAAAGTAAGCAGCGGATAGCTGAAATGAAAGTATTGCTCGGGGGTAATATTACCACCGAAGCCCGGCGCAGACAGGACATTGATTTCATCTTTTTACCGGCAGCTAACCGAAACGCGCGCCTGATAAAACCGGTGTTGGACTTTTTTTATGCGCTGAATCTTCCCATCTATTCCACCTCTCGGATATTTTCCGGCAAGCCGGATCCTGTAAACGACAGGGATCTCGACAGAATACGCTTCCCCGATATGCCATGGATGATAGCAAACAATGTCGAGCTCGAGTCATTACGTACATTCCTGCAGGGTGGCTGGCCCAATAAAGACACCAGCTACAACAGGCTGTACGGGCTGGGTATGGACATCTTCAGCATTCTGCCTCGCCTGAAAAGGATGAGAGAAAATTCCCTTTTGCACTATCAGGGGCTATCTGGAATTCTCAATATTGATGCAGAGGGCGTTGTCCACCGGCAAATGTTATGGGCCAGATTCATCAAAGGCACGCCCGACCTGATCGACAAGCAATCCACATATCAAGGACGATTCAGTGAAAAAAAATTCAAAGCCATACCTGCCATTGCACCTGCAGCGAGGCAATAATGCCGAAACCTTAGCAGAAAAATATCTCATCAATCGGGGCTTACTTGTAATTGAAAGCAATTATCGCTGCAAGCTTGGCGAGATCGATCTGCTGATGCAGGATACGGATACTCTGGTCTTTATCGAAGTACGCTACCGAAGCAATCCATTTTTCGGCACCCCTTCTGAATCGATCACCCCACAAAAAATACAGCGGATAAGGAAAACTGCTGAATACTTCCTGCTGACGCACAAACAATATACACACTTATTTATGCGCTTTGATGTGATTGCAATCTCTGCACAAACAGGTAAACAGGAATTATTATGGATCAAAGATGCATTCTGACACCCTCACTGATAAGGTATAATTTGAGGCACCCTGGTATTCCCATGAAAAATTCGGGCTAACAATGGAAATTTCTGAACGCGTCACTAACATTTTTACTTCACATATCGAAACGGCTCATGCGACACTTGAGGAACTTACGACAGATATTGTTGATGCCGCCACATTGATAACGAATGCATTGTTGGCAGACCATAAAATTTTATGCTGCGGCAACGGTGGCTCTGCTGGCGACGCTCAGCATTTTTCATCAGAACTGCTAAACCGGTTTGAACGCGAACGGCCCGGGTTACCTGCCATCGCATTGACCACCGATTCATCCACAATCACCTCGATCTCCAACGACTATACGTTTGATAATATTTTCTCCAAGCAGATTAGTGCACTGGGACAGCAGGGTGATGTCCTGCTGGCTATTTCAACTTCAGGCAATTCAGCAAATATAATACGGGCCGTGATGTCAGCACACCAACGGCAGATGTACTGTGTGGTGCTCTCCGGCAATACCGGTGGTGATCTGGTAGGTATACTGAATGATGATGATATTTTTCTGTCAGTACCGGCAAAATCGACGGCACGAATACAGGAAATTCACATCATCATTATTCATTGCCTGTGTGATCTTATCGATACCCAGCTTCTGGGGCCGATATAAGTCTACTCAATCAACCTATGACTAATATCGAAGATAAAATTATTACAGAAGCAGGCACTAACAGTCACTTACTGAACCGCCTCCCTCGTCCTCTGGTATTCACAAATGGTTGTTTTGATATCCTGCATCGAGGTCATGTCAGTTATCTTGAGGAGGCTGCACAACTGGGAAACTGCCTGCTAGTGGCAGTGAATACTGATGCTTCTGTGCGCCGCTTGAACAAGGGGAACGATAGACCCATCAACCCTTTGGCTGACAGGCAGGCATTACTCGCTGCCCTGCAAAGTGTTGACATAGTCATCCCCTTCGATGCAGAGACACCACTGGAACTCATCCGACGGCTTAGGCCTGATGTTCTGGTCAAAGGCGGTGACTGGCCAGCAGAAGATATTGTCGGTGCTGCTGAAGTTATACAAAGTGGTGGTAAAGTCCACTCCATCCCTTTTCGCTATCAACGCTCTACCAGTGATCTAATCGAAAAGATTAGATCCTGATTTTTATGCCACCTGAAAAATCATTTATAGAATCGCCCAAAAGCCTGGATGATGATTTTCTTATTTCCCTAAAGGCCTGCCTGTCACCGGAAAGGCTGCTGCTGGACATGGCCGATTGCTGGGCTTACGGCTTCGATAATTCCCGCAAACATGCGACACCACAGGCCGTGGTTCTGCCACTCACACATGATGAAGTCATCGCCATCACTGTATTATGCAATCACCACAAAATACCGCTAACTGTCCGTGGACGGGGCACCGGTACGACGGGTGGCTCAATCCCGATACGGGGGGGGCTGGTAATGTCGATGGAGCAGATGAACCGGATCATTGAGATCGATGTCAGCAACAGGCTGATGCGTGTAGAACCCGGTGTCACCAATCAGGCAGTTCAAGATTCTGCAGCAGAATACGGCTTTTTCTGGGCACCGGATCCGGGCAGTGCCAGCGTCTGCACCGTTGGCGGTAACCTGGGCTTTAATGCGGCAGGCCCTCGTGCAGTAAAGTATTCCACTACACGTGAAAATACCCTTGGACTGATTGCAGTCACAGCAGACGGAGACACCCTGCATACAGGGGTAAAAACCACCAAGGGTGTGACAGGTTATGACCTGACACGTCTGCTGATTGGCAGTGAGGGAACACTGGCAATCATAACTGAAGCAACTTTGAAACTACTCCCCCTTCCACAGTCCAGCAGAACACTGACCGCCTGCTATAGCTCCATCCAGGGTGCAACCGACGCGATAGTTAACATCATGAATCAATCACTGATACCCTCTGCACTGGAATTTCTTGATCAGCCATCTATCAAGCTGGTAAAAGATCAGCCTGGCATCCACGTTCCCGATGATTCTGCTGCGCTGTTGTTAATTGAAGTAGATGGTCTGGAAACAGAAATGCCCAATGCAATAAAACAGATCACCAGCGCTGCCCACAATTCATCATTGCTTGAGATACACCATTCAGACTCTGTAGATGACGCAAAAAAATTGTGGGCCACACGTAAGGCACTGTCGCCTGCACTGCGGGGAATAGCGCCGAATAAATTAAACGAGGATGTCGTCGTACCAATCGCCAATATCCCGGCATTACTGCAGGGACTACAGAAGCTTAGTGAAAAACATGGCATCCCAATCGTCAACTTTGGTCATGCGGGCAACGGTAATATTCATGTGAATCTACTCTACGACACACAGAATGCTGAGCAGTCTGTACAGGCCATGCCCTGCCTATCAGGCATTTTTAAGCTCGTTCTTGATCTCGATGGCACGCTATCCGGTGAGCACGGTATCGGTACCGAGAAAAAGGACTATATAGTGCTTGAAATTGATCAGGTCAGCCTGAACTGGATGAAGAAACTGAAAACCCTGTTCGATCCGAATAACATACTTAACCCCGGCAAGGTGTTCCCTTGACAGGCCGCATCGCCTATCATTATATCCCTTGAACAAACATACACATGCTCTACCTGGATGTGTAATAAATAGAGAAGTACTACAACCTTCGTGGTAACCCATTTTGCAGGAAGAAACTGACAACCTGAATTACCCCGATATCCCCGGTTATAAAATCCTGTCGGAACTGGGCCGTGGTGGTATTGCGACGGTCTACCTTGCAGTACAGGAGTCGCTCGATCGCCAGGTCGCCCTCAAAGTCATGTCCCCTCTGCTGGCAATGGAACCTGATTATGCCGAACGCTTTATCAGGGAAGGGCGTACGGTTGCCCAGTTAAGTCACTCCAACATCATAACAGTCTACGATATTGGTCTGCAGAAGCACCAACTGTTTATTGCCATGGAATATATCGCTGGCAGCGGGATGCGGACCTTAATGCAGGATCATGTCAATGACCCAGAATGGGCATTAAGTATAGCCGGACAGATCGCACTGGCACTGGGCTATGCACACACCGTAGGCATCGTGCACCGTGATGTAAAACCGGAAAATATCCTGTTTCGTGAAAATGGATCTGCAGTACTGACTGACTTTGGCATTGCCAAAACCATCTCCTCCAATACCAACCTGACGCGTGCCGGAACGATTATCGGCACACCAAAGTACATGAGTCCTGAACAAACCGATGGTTTAGGCAACGACCCACGAACAGATATATACTCCCTCGGTATCATACTATTCGAAATGCTGACGGGTAATGTCCCCTACGACAGCGAAAACAGCATGGCCGTTCTTTATGCTCATGTCCATGCTCCAATACCGGATTTACCCGACGAACTCAGTGATCTACAACCACTGTTGAATAATTTGCTGGCCAAAAAGGCGGAAGACAGATCCGATGACTGCGACGAGCTGGCCGAGATAATCCGTATCACCCGCCGTGAACGGCATTACGCGTTGAAAGACCCTTCCCGCATGCTGGAGGCCAACCTAACCCGTGAGCTGAAAAAAACACCACAGGTAAAAAATAAAAATCCACAGGAAAAACAGAACCCAGAAAAAGCTTTATCACACTGGAAAGAAAAACTTTCTATCTTCACGGGCAACATACGAGAACTTTTAAATAAATCTGAAAACATCCAGGATAAGGATAAAAAACGCGTACTCCTGCTCACTACCGCCTTCATAGGCAGCATCGCATTAATTGCCGTGATATCGATGTGGAAAGATGATTCTTCTGATTCTGTCAACACAACTGAGAACAGTCATCGGACAGGAAATGCCCCAGCCAACATTGAACAAACAACAAACGAACCGGATGCCCCATCAGTAACCCTTACTTCACTCGACACCCCCACAATACCTTATCAACCGCCCAAGCCACAGCCTGCTGCCGATGAGATCAAAACTGAGACACCTGTTGTAGCGAAATCACAATCAGACACCAACGACAGTCCATCTGGAATGGGTGATACAGCTACCGGGGGGGCAGAAGTCAGCCAGGAAGAGGAAAACCAGACAGCCTTGCTGATCTCCCGGTTTCTAGCCGATGAATCAAATGATGAACTGGTCAAACAACATCGGGCCGTGGCGCCTGCCAGCAAAGAAGAAAAGAAACCACCTTTTCTCTCAAACAAACAGAAAAAAATCAACGGCCTGCTCACCGAAGCCCGAACAGCCATCAAGGATGGAAATATTATTAGCCCGGAATATGCCAATGCTGTCATTTACTATAAACAGGTGCTCAAACTTTCCCCTCGAAACAGACGGGCGCTACGTGGACTGGCTATCAGCGGCGACCTGATAGTTGAAAATGCAAGGGAAATATACAAAGCAGGTAAAGCGGACCTGGCGTTGCAAAAAATCAATGCCACACTACTGAAAATCCCTGATCATAAAAACCTGCTGTTGCTGAAACAGACTATAGAGGCCTCATTCAACCCTAACAGCAGTTATGCAAAAGCAGAGAAACTTTATCGTGGCGTAGATACCCCTCAAAATAGTGCGCGTGCAGCATTCTATTACGAAAAGGCCGCTGAACTCGGGCACATACAAGCCATGAATGATATTGGTGTTGCCTATGCTGATGGGGACGGCGTCCGCCGCAATGATAGACAGGCCATGGAGTGGTTTAATAAATCTGCTAATTTGGGTAACAGTGAAGCAATGTACAATCTCGCTCTGGGATACCATTTCAGTGATATGAAAAATCCCGATAAAGCAATGCCCTGGGTAGTACAGGCTGCCGAAAAAAAATACCGCCCTGCCTACATGCTGATTGGCTGGATGACAATAACCGGTACAGGCACTCCAGCCAGCAGGGTAAAAGCAATACGCTGGGATTTAAAAGGCATGGTCAATCCTATCAGTTCAGCACTGCATTCCCAATATCGTATACCGAGGAAATGGCAGGATGATTTCATGACCCAATACAAGGCAGTAACCGGCTCTGAACCCTGACTGCTTAGGAACAGGCTGAAGGTGAAGGATTCGAGACAAAAGAAAAATTAATAACGCTATTTCGGTATATTTTTGGCCCAAATCCAGTCTTTGTGAGAACCTGATTACCCACCGACACAATCATGTCAAAATATTACACGTTTTTATTGTGTTATCCCTGATTCAATATCGTTAATCTCGCCTCTCCAGCGTCCCCATAACCTTCTGATAAACCCATAAGTCAGAATCATTGAAACAACAACAAATAATAGTCTCATACCGTTCGCTGTACTGAGTCATCGCCGTTAGGGCAATCACCGCTGCCTGTCTTTTTGGATAGCCGTATGCACCAGTACTGATTGAGGGGAAGGCAATGCTGGTGACCCCTTCTTCAAGACCCAGTTGCAGGCTTTTTTCATAACAGCAAGATAAAACGGCACGCTCACCGGCTCTTCCTCCGCGCCAGATGGGCCCCACTGTATGCAAAATTATTTTTGCTGGCAGGTTAAATCCCGCTGTCATTTTCACATCGCCCGGCTGACAGCCTCCCAGTTTTCTGCATGCCTCCAGTAATTGAGGGCCCGCAGAAGCATGAATTGCGCCATCAACACCTCCTCCTCCCATCAGACTGCTGTTGGCCGCATTGACAATCGCGTCAACAGACAGGCTGGTAAGATCCGCTTTTATTAACTCGATCATGTACAATTCACCATTCTCACACCAGGGAACTTCTGGCCCCTGTCTGATAATACGATATAAAAGTGACGAATACACGCCCGACAAATCGCGCCCAATCAATACTGGAAACTCTGGCCAAAATGCTGGAAGAAATCGATAGTCGCCCTATTACAACAGCTGCTTTGGCAAAAGAAGTGGGTGTTTCCGAAGCGGCTCTTTATCGCCACTTTCCCAGCAAAGGACGCATGTACAGGGGACTGATTGAATTTATAGAAGAATCACTCTACACCCACCTGCGCCGTATCCTTGATGAGACTAAAGATGCTGAAGCCCGTTGTGGCAAAATGCTTAGTCTCTACCTCGGCTTTGCCGAACATAACCCAGGACTCTGCCGAGTCCTGAACGGCGATGCCCTGTGCAGTGAGAAACCTGAACTGCGCAGAAGAGCACGCAAGATAAATGCCAGCATGGAAACCCAGCTAAAGCAGGTCTTTCGCGAAGCCATGTTCAATGGCGCAAGGCCCCTTCCTGCTACGGAATGCGCCCACCTGTTAATGAGCATAGCTCTCGGCCGAGTAAATCAATACATAGCCAGCGATTTTAAAGTACTGCCCACGAAAGGCTGGAGTGATCAATGGGCTTTGCTGTCAAACTCGCTGTTTGGGAATCTTGATAGGATGAACTGAAGTTTCAAGTTTCAAGTTTCAAGTTTCAAGAATGATAAATCTAGAACAGAAAGACTAAAAGCATTTACCACAG
>JAADJE010000097.1 GCA_013150915.1 Gammaproteobacteria bacterium | reverse complement strand
TTACCCTTTCTGTAACGCCACAAAGTAGCTCATACGAAATCGTACCAGCCATTTTCGCAACGGTGTCCACGGCCACATCATTGCCCCATAACTCTACCGGACTCCCTATTGTTGCAGAATCAATTCCGCGTAAATCGACAGTTATCATGTCCATCGACACCCTGCCAATTAATTGAGTCTTTTTCCCTGCAACCATTATTGGTGTCCCTGACGGTGCGTGCCTCGGGTAACCGTCACCATAACCGCACGCGACTACGCCAACTTTCATCTCCTCTGGGCAATGCCAGCTGCTACCGTAGCCCACAGCATCACCTTTCTGGCAATCTTTTATTGAAATAATTTCAGACCGTAAAGACATTACGGGTTTAAGACTCAGACTGCTAGCAGGTAAATCTACAAAAGGTGAGGAACCATAGAGCATAATTCCCGGCCGTACCCAGTCAAGATAACAGTCAGGGTGAGCAAGAATGGCGGCAGAATTAGCCATACTGCGCTCTAAACCAGTCGCTTCCGTTAAAGTAAGAAATTTTTTCAGCTGCTGACCTGTCTTTTGACTTTCACGACGATCAGCGTCAGCCAGGTGCGACATTACTGAGACTTTCCTGACGCACTTCATAGCCGATAGGCGCATTAAAACTGATTTAAACTTCTCAGGTACAAAACCCAGCCGTTGCATACCCGTATCGATCTTTAGCCAGACAACGAGCCCGAGTTCTTGTTGCGTACCGTCCAAAATATCTAATTGCCAGTCAGAGTGAATAACAGGCTCGAGTTTATTTTCTGCAATTAGAGGAATCTCATCATTAGAAAAAAAACCTTCCAACAGACATATTGGATGTAAAAAACCGGCCTTTCTAAGCGAAATTGCATCTTTTATATCCAGCAAGCCAAAGGAATCAGCTTGTTTTAATGCCGTACAGCACATCAATAGACCGTGCCCATATGCGTTGGCCTTGACGATAGGCATTTTCCTGGATTCAGGGGCTAGTCGTCTTACCTGATTGAAGTTGTGCTGAAGAGCGTCTACATCAATACTTACGTGTGCTGGCCGTGTCATGAGAGTTCTTAATGATGATAATCGCCTGCTGCTTTTGTGCTAATTGGATTGATAAAATTCTCGAATTTAGTGTATTCACCAAAGAATGTCAGTTTTATCGTGCCAGTAGGACCATTTCGCTGCTTGCTGATGATAATTTCTGCTATCCCTTTGTTCTCGCTCTCTTCGTTATAGACTTCATCCCGATAAATGAACATAATCAGATCAGCATCCTGTTCGATTGAACCCGATTCGCGTAAATCAGACATCACCGGCCGTTTATCTGTGCGCTGCTCCAGACTTCGATTGAGCTGAGATAAAGCCATTACCGGCACATTAATTTCCTTAGCCAGTGTTTTCAGGTTTCGGGTAATGGTTGATAATTCAGTGGCCCGGTTTTCTGTCGTTCCAGCGAGTGACATCAGCTGTAAATAATCGATGATAATCAGTCCCAGACCATCCTCATTCTGACTTGCCAGACGTCGGCAACGTGCCCGCAGCTCTGAGGGACTCAGCCCTGGGGTGTCATCAATATAAATTCTGCGCTGATCCAGCAGATTGATTGCTGACGTCAGTCGAGACCAGTCTTCTTCCTGCAAAGCCCCAGTTCTAACACGCTGCGCGTTAATTCGTCCAAGGGAGGTGAGCATTCGCCGAACCAGTTGTACTCCTGACATTTCCATACTGAAGATAGCAACCGCTTTATCACTGCCAACGGCTACATTCTCTGCAATATTCATCGCCAGTGAAGTTTTTCCCATTGAAGGTCGCCCGGCGACAATAATCAGATCTGAATCTTGCAGACCTGTGGTTATTTTATCCAGGTCGGTAAAGCCGGTTGATAATCCGGTGAGTTCAGAACCGGATTTGAATAATTCCTCAATCCGGTCAACCGCCAGTTTGAGTAATTTATTTACCGCAACAAAACCAGATCCGTGTTTTGCACCCTCGTCAGAAATGGCATAAATCTTCTGCTCAGCAATATCCAGAATTTCCTGTGGCGAGCGACCTTCGGGCGTATAAATACTTTGATTGATCTCGTTCACAGAATTAAGCAGACGCCTCATTATTGAGTGTTCCTGCACAATCTTCGCATAGGCCGCTATATTGGCAGCGCTTGGGGTGTTGCGAGTCAGTTCATCGAGGTAGGATAAACCACCTGCTTTTTCCAGTTCACCGCTGTTATCCAGATATTCCTGTGTTGTGATGACATCTGCAGGCATGGAAGCTTCAATCAGCCCCTCAATTGATGTAAAGATCAGACGGTGATCCCTGCGGTAAAAATCATTGGCAACCAGAATATCTGCAACATCATCCCAACGACTACTGTCGAGCATCAGGCCACCCAGTACAGACTGCTCGGCCTCAATCGAATGTGGGGGCGTTTTTAGCTCCGTGAGCTTTTTTTCAGTAATATAAGACAAGAGTTATTACTATATTTATCAATAACTAATAATACATTATTAATGTTACTTATTATCTCTTCATGATGTTTTCGTATGGGCCTTTACTGCCACCTGAACAGACTCATTCGGTGACTCAGAAATAAAATAAGGGCCCGTGGCAGGATACCACGAACCCTTATTTTTTTCTGTCTGTTTTTATCTGAGCCAAGAACTATGACTCGGATATTACAGTTACCTTAAGCGAGAGATTAACTTCAGGGTGCAACGAGATATCAACAGTATGCTCACCCACCACTTTAATGGCCCCTTCAGGAAGATTGACTTCTACCTTATCAAGCTCCTTGCCAATTACGTTGACGGCTTCAATAATGTCCGAAATGGTTACTGACCCAAAGAGTTTACCCTCTTCACTGGCTCGGCGGGCAATTTCAATGGCCACGTTTTCCAACTCAGTAGCACGGGCTTCAGCTTTGCCCAGGGCATCCATTGCATTCGCCTCAAGTTCCGTACGGCGACTTTCAAATATTTCTTTATTTTCCTTTGTCGCTCTGACAGCTTTTCCCTTGGGAATTAAATAGTTACGACCATAACCTGGCTTAACTGAGACCTGTGCACCCAAGTCACCGAGGTTGCGAATTTTTTCAAGCAGTATGACTTCCATCTGATGGATCCTGTCTTTAACGGTTATGGTTGTCTGTGTATGGCAACAGGGCGAGGAAACGGGCAACTTTTATGGCATTTGCCAGCTGACGTTGATATTTTGGCCGGGTACCTGTATTTCGACTTGGTATAATCTTGCCTGTCTCAGTAATGTAGGCCTTCAGCGTTTCCAGATCCTTGTAATCGATCTCCGTAATACCTTCAGCTGTGAAACGGCAGTATTTTCTGCGGCGGTAAAAACGTGACATGATTATTCAGCCTCCTTTTTGTCTGTATCCGTAGCATCAGGCCTATCAGGCGTTGTTTCGTCAACCGATTTGACGGCTTCTTCTGCAGCTATTTTCTCTTCAGCGCCAGACGCTTCAGTAACCGTATCAGCCGACTCAGGCGGTATATCTGCAGCCGTTTCCTGTTCAGTTTCAGATGCTTCGGCCGCCACTTTCTCTATTGGCTTTTCAGCTGTTGATGATTCATCTGCTACAGCCTTAGTGCTTGCCGATTCTTTACTGTGCTCTCCTCTACGCGGTGTCGCCTCTTCTCTGACTTTTTCATTCATCAGATGAGAAGATTCTGTCACTGCATCATCTTTCTTTTGCACAAGTGAACGTATAATTGCGTCATTGAAACGGAAGATATTCTCAATTTCGCGCAGGACTTCCAGACTGCACTCAATGTTCATTAGAACATAATGTGCCTTGTGGATCTTCTTAATGGGATACGCCAGCTGACGTCGGCCCCAGTCTTCGAGTCGATGGATGCTGCCGGAGGCCTCTTCGATGAGCGTTTTATAACGTTCGATCATCGCCGGAACCTGTTCGCTCTGGTCAGGATGGACCAGAAACACTATTTCATAATGTCTCATGTACTCTCCTTTCGGATATTGCTTCCCGCATCAATAGCAGGGTGAAGCAAGGAGTTAACTGGATTTTATTCGGCCAAAGACCGAGGTCGGCGGATTATATTACTTTTTTGTGGTGGCAACAATGGCAAAATTCAAAGACTTTTTTGATTCTTTCATAACCTGTACAGATTTACCGTAGGGTAAATGTATTGTACTCTGTGGTAAGAAAAAGCTTAATAACCCACAACTGCAGGTTCAATGCGCAGGTCATAATCCTTTAGCCGGACAACTTCTGTTTCGATACTTCCGTCATGTTTTAGTATCAAACTCCGGTAACCGGGCATGCGCGTATCCAGGGTGAACTCTTCGGTGTCGGGTGCGAATTGAAAACAGGTTGAGGGTGTGCTGATAAATGATACACCCGCGATTTCCTGCTGCCTTGCCTGGTGGATATGTCCATTTAATACTGCCCGTACGGAAGCTTTGCGTGCTATTAACTTTAAAAAGTCGTCAGAATTATTCAGTATCATGGTATCCAGCCATGAGGAACCGCAGGGGATTGGCTGATGATGCAGCACAAGCAGGGTGTGCCGTCCATCATCATCACTGACATGCCTTTCGATGTAATCCAGCTCAGAAGGAGACAGATGACCTGATTCTTTACCGGGAATAACGGAATCAAGCAATAAAATACGCCAGTTTCCGGCTTCTATCACTGAACGACTGGATAACGGGAAATTTTCCGGGTGATGAAAATAGTCAGAATCGTCATGGTTTCCCGGAACCCAGTAGATAGGAGCTCCGAGTGCTTTAACTATATCGTTAAATTTCTGGTAGCTTTCTATACTACCATCCTGGCTGAGGTCTCCCGTCGCCAGTATTCCAGAAACATTGTCTTCCTTGCTTGCCAGAGCAAGTACCGCACGTAGACTCGCTTCTGTGTCGACACCAATGAGGCGCTTACCGGCATCTTTAAATAAATGAGAGTCATTTATTTGTAGAAATTTTACATCCTCACGGACTGACATACAGACCACCTTGACAGACTTTCATCCTGTTATTTTCGGTCTTCCTGTTCAACCAAATTCTTTAGATTCTTCAGATTTTGATTTAGCGATGAACCCAAAAAGAACGCCTTGCTCATTGCTAAATAGGGTGCCAATATAGGCGGCTTGGTGACACTGCCTGCAAGGATCCATTTCACCTTTGTTTCTGCACCCAGATCAGTAAATGTGACATTTGCTTTCGATTTATCCCCATCACTCGAAAAAACAACATATTCAAAACCATCAACACCAGAGTCACCCGTAATTACAAACCAGCCCCTTCCAGCATTTCCGGAAAAGTACAGACCAGAGCCGATGCCGGATTCCATTTGAGCTGGCTGCTTGCCTGGAGGCGGAGGTGCTTCTTTCCAGACCGTCCATTTCGTCCAGTTATTCATATCTGCAACATGCTGCTGAATGGTCATCACCGGCGCTCGCATAATGAGCTCTCTGGATACCCTATAGTCCCGCGGTAAAAAAATCCCGACAATGGCAAGAATTGCAGCCGCTATAATTAATAATTTTAATGTGTTCAATTTTCTATTGCGTCATTGTTATTTTTTTCATTATTTATCCTTGATAGACGCTGCAGTTCTGTGAGGATACCACGAAAAATACTCACTTCTTCTTCAGTAATCTGACTCTTATAATAAAAACGCATAAGTTTACGCATCAGGGTCCGGGTTCGATGTTCAGGCATAAAATGTACCTGAACTAATGTCTCTTCGAAATGCCTGAACAGATTTATCAAGTTTTCACTGCTCGCTGGCTTGTCTATATCAGCCACACTATTTAGCTTCTCGGTTTTTGCAAGAGTTCCTGCCAGATATTGCTCTTTCATTTCAAGATAATATTTTTGAATTTCATAGCAAAATACCTGGACTGCCGCGGCAATATTCAGTGATGAGAAATCTGGATTTGTCGGCAGCCTGGTCATAAAATGACAATGATCCAGCTCCTCATTATTGAGTCCACGATCCTCTCGGCCAAACACCATCGCTACCGGTGCTTGCAGCGCGTTTTCAACAAGTTTTTGTGTGGCTTTGCCTGGGTCTTCAGTAGGCCAGGGAATGCTACGCAGTCTGGCACTGGCCGCTATGACCAGTCGACAATCAGAGATCGCTTCACTCAATGTATTGCATATCACCGCATTATTTAGCACATCCGTGGCCCCCGAAGAACGGGCAGCTGAATGGCTGTCAGGGGGGCGTTGTGGGCTGACCAGATACAGAGATTCCAGTTGCATGTTCTTCATCGCCCGCGCCACGGCACCAATATTCCCCGGATGACTGGTTTCTACCAGCACAATGCGTATATTCACCCACGGGAAGTCTGAATAAATGTTAAAATTTTCTGTTCTATTCATAGGGGCACCTCTATTAATTCAAACTGTATCAAATTGATGCCTGCTTCGCCCTTCTTTTAATTATCCCGGTTTTACTTACTCCGGATTGACTTATATTTACGACTAAGTGAGCAAGAAACGTATGAATCCTTTCCTTAATATAGCTGTCAAAGCGGCCCGGCTTGCAGGCCGTGTCATATCTTATAATGCTGAACAGCTGGACCGTTTGACTGTCACGGCCAAAGGCCATGCCGACTTTGTCTCCGAGGTAGACCATCAGGCAGAGCAGGCGATCATTCATGCCATCAAAGAGGCCTACCCAGAGCATGCTATTTTTGCAGAAGAAAGCGGAAAGTCCGCAGGAAATGAGTTTGAATGGATAATCGATCCGCTGGATGGCACGACTAACTTCCTTCATGGTACACCACAATATGCCGTATCAATCGCCATGCGTGAAAAAGGCATACTCAAAGTCGCCGTCATCTTTGACCCGGTAAAGGATGAGTTATTTACGGCAGCTAAAGGTGAAGGCGCATTACTAAATGACCACCGAATTCGGGTTAGTGGAACGAAAGATATGGAATATGCACTACTGGCGACAGGTTTTCCCTATAAAGACATGAAGAACCTGGATCTCTGGATAGACTGTTTCCGCGAATTACTACCTGAAACCAGCGGCGTCAGACGTGCGGGGTCTGCTGCGCTGGATCTTGCCTGGGTGGCCGCAGGACGTTATGACGGATTCTGGGAGTTCGACCTGAATGCCTGGGACATTGCTGCCGGAATTTTATTGATTGAGGAAGCTGGCGGCATAGTATCTGAAGTCGATGGCGGACGTGATCATTTAGTGTCAGGAGATATCATGGCCGCCAACCCAGCGATCTATAGAAAAATGCTGAGAAAATTGACACCTATTTTGCAAAACCACAACTAAAACCTTCCCTTTCAGGATCCCTTCTCAGATACTCCCCATATGGCAGAAAATCAGTCTCACACCCCCATGATGCAACAATTTTTACGCATCAAAGCTGAGCACCCGAATATTCTACTGTTCTACCGCATGGGTGACTTCTACGAATTGTTCTTTGATGACGCAAAGAAAGCGGCACAACTGCTGGATATCACACTGACCGCACGGGGACAGTCTGCCGGCAAGCCCATTCCCATGTGCGGCGTCCCCTATCACGCCGCTGAACAGTACCTTGCCCGCCTCACCCGGGCAGGCGAATCCATAGCAATTTGTGAGCAAATCGGTGATCCAGCCTCAAGTAAAGGCCCCGTTGAACGCAAGGTTGTGCGGGTTATCACACCGGGGACACTGACCGATGAAAGTTTGTTGGACGATAAAAAAGAAAACCTGTTGATGGCTATCTCTATTGCCCCGGGTGGATATGGCATTGCATGGCTGGAGCTGTCTTCGGGGCGCTTTCATGCCAGACATTTACCGGATGTGATGAATCTCTGCGCTGAGCTTCAGCGCTTACAACCAGCAGAAATACTGGTGGGCGAAAACGCAGCAAACGAGCTGGCCGATAAACTACCGAAAGATATCAACTTGCAGCGAATACCTGACTGGTATCTGGACACAAAAACAGCGACAGATTCATTGAAAAAACACTTCAATGTACAGTCACTTGCCGTGTTTGATATTGAGGAAAACCCCACTGCCTTGCAGGCCGCAGGCGCAGTCATCCAGTATGCCCGTGACACCCAGGGCGATACCCTGCCGCATATCAACGGCCTGAAAACAGAAGATCACGGCTGTTATATCATCATCGATGCCGCATCACGGCGAAATCTTGAACTTGATGTAAATCTCAATGGTGGTAAAGAACACACTCTACTATCGGTTCTGGATACCTGTTCGACATCGATGGGATCACGTCTGTTAAAACGCTGGTTATCCAGCCCGGAACGTAATATTTCACTGCTACAGGAACGCCATCAATCCATTGATGCAATGATGATTTCCACCGACATAGATCATCTAAATAGTATCCTTCGCCATATCGGTGATATTGAGCGCATCCTGCCTCGCATCGCCTTAAGAAGTGCACGTCCCCGAGATTTAAGCGCCCTGCGGCTGGCATTGAAGCAGCTACCGCGCATACATGATGCACTTACTGAACTCGACAGCCCACTGATAGAGCATTTGTTAACACAAGTTGGGCAATATCCAGCGTTAACAGTTTACCTTACACAGGCCATAGTCGATGAACCCCCGGCTCTACTGCGGGATGGTGGAGTGATTAAACGAGGCTTTAATTCGGACCTCGATGAGCTGCAAACACTGAAAACAAATGCAGGCCAGTATTTACTGGATCTCGAGGTCCGAGAACGTGAACGCAGTGGTATTAACGGGCTTAAAGTTAAGTATAACCGTGTTCACGGTTATTACATAGAAATCAGCCGCCTGCATTCCGAACAGGTTCCCGATGACTACGCTCGCCGCCAGACCCTTAAAAACGTTGAACGCTTCATCACACCGGAACTGAAAAAATTTGAAGAGCGTGCACTGAGCGCAAAAGAACGCGCACTGACACTGGAAAAACAACTCTATTCTGATTTGCTGGATCGCATTAACCAGGATCTGAATTTGCTACAAAAAACAGCGTTGGCTATCGCCACTATTGATGTTATTGCCTCCGCTGCCGTCAATGCAAAAAGATTTAACCTGGTTGCCCCCACCTATCTCTCAGCCCCCGGTATTTATGTTAAAGGTGGACGGCATCTCGTAGTCGAACAGAGCAGTGCAAAACCTTTTGTGGCGAATCACTGTGCGCTCAGCGATAAAACCCGTATGCTGGTTATCACGGGACCTAACATGGGTGGAAAATCCACCTATATGCGCCAGACCGCATTGATTGCCCTGCTCGCCTATACCGGTTCATACCTGCCTGCAGATAAAGTAGAGATAGGGCCCATAGACAGAATATTCACCCGTATCGGGGCATCCGATGACCTGGCCAGTGGCCGCTCAACCTTCATGGTGGAGATGACAGAAACGGCAACCATATTACGTAATGCAACGGCCGAAAGTCTGGTCATCCTGGACGAAATCGGTCGCGGTACATCCACCTTTGATGGATTGTCTTTAGCCTGGGCCTGCGCAGAAGAACTGGCGGGCAAGATTCAGGCATTCACCCTCTTCGCAACCCATTATTTTGAGCTGACCAGCCTCAGCGAAGAGCTTGACACGGTAAGGAACGTGCATCTCACCGCCGTAGAGAGTAATGACAGTATTACTTTTCTCTACGAAGTAAAGGATGGCCCCGCCAGCCAGAGTTATGGACTACAGGTCGCTTCGCTTGCGGGTGTTCCTCAGTCAGTTATTGCGATGGCAAAAGGCAAATTGCTGCAGCTGGAGAATAAACTGGTGAAACACAGTGATGGTCATCAGCTTTCCATCTTTGACGCTATTGATGTGGATGGAAATGAACATTCTGACAACTTCGCAGAAGAAATTGCAGCCTTAAATCCCGATAGAATGTCGGCACGTGAAGCACTGGATCTGATTTATCGATGGAAAGAACAGATTAAGGACTAAAGACCAGGAACAAAAGAAACCCCAAATTCATCTGTGTTTATCATTGATTTTCCAGTAAGTTAATCAACTGATCCGCGGGTAAAAAGCCCGGTAAAATTTTGCCATTCTCAAGTATCAAGGTAGGCGTCCCGGTCACACCAATCTTCTGGCCCAGTTCAAATTGCTCCAGCACTGGGTTATCACAGGTTTTTACTTTAATTACAGCCCCCTCTTTTGCCCTCCCAATGGCCTTTTTCTGGTCATCGGCACACCAGACAGAAACAGATTTTATGAATGTTTCTGATCCGGGACCCGCTCGGGGATACATCAGATAACGCACCGTGATCCCCGCCTTGTTTAATTTCGGGACTTCCTTGTGCAACATTGCGCAATACGGGCAATCCACATCGGTAAAGACAGTAATCGTATAGCGTGTGCTTTCCTCTGCAGGAAACACGATCATTTTTTTCTCATCGTAGCCGTCAATCAACCGCTGTATTATTTTGTTTTGTGTCTTTTCTGTCAGGTTTACTTTATCCTCCAGATCAATGATGCTGCCATTGACTATGTAACGGCCATCCTGAGAGATATACAACACCCTTCCATCATCAATAAATTCATACAGACCCGAAATGGGGGTGGCTTTTACTGAAATGGCATCATAGTCAGGAACAATGACATCGAGCCGTTTTTTGACATCAGCGGGTATTCCTGCTGCCAGTGCACTGTTTATCAGAAAAATAATTACCGGAGAAAGAATAAATGATCGAAAGAGGGTTTGTCTCATAATATTTTGTCGTTAGGGATTCTGGGAGTTTGTCAGGAACAAATAGGACAAGTTAATGTGCTATAGGTTCACACCACAGCAGTTGCTTTACTAGAGGTGCCCATATCAACCTGAATGTCGGCTAAACAACGTTCGAGTCAGTAAGGATATCGACTTCACCTTCAGTTCGCGCAATGATGACGGCTCCGGATGAATCAGAAAAAACATTTACTGTGGTCCGGAGCATGTCGAGTATTCGATCGACGGCCAGAATAAGGCCGATTCCCTCCGCAGGAAGGCCTGCGGCGGCAAGAATGACCACAATGGCAACAAGGCTTGCTGCGGGCACTCCAGCCACACCTATCGACGTAAACAATGCGGTAGTAACAATAAGGAACTGCAGTCCCATGCTCAGGTCTATGCCATAGGCCTGGGCAATGAATATGACGGCCACGCATTCATATAGAGCGGTGCCATCCATGTTTATGGTCGCCCCCAGCGGCAGGACAAACGAAGACACCTTGTTAGATACCCCTGCCCGTCTTTCAACAGAATCAAGTGTAACAGGCAGTGTCGCAGCCGATGAACTGGTGGAAAAAGCCATCATCAGAGCCGGCATCATCGCCTGGTAGTGTCTCAATGGGTTTACCCTGCCAACGAATGCGAGCAGTAAGGGCAGGGTAATGACTGAATGAAACAGCAGGGCAAGAAACACAGTTCCGGTAAAACTTGCCAGCGGTATCACTGCATCATAGCCGGTGGATGCCACAACCTTGGCGACCAGTGCAAATACACCGATTGGGGCAAATTTCATCACTAGCTCGGTAATTTCCAGCATGATCAACATCAGGGCCTGCCAAAAATTTGTCATGACAGAACCATATCTTGCTGGAATTCGAACCATGTAATAGGCAAAAAGAAGACTGAATGTAATTATGCCTAGCATCTGGCCATCGGCTGCAGCCTTGATAATATTGGCCGGCAACATTCGTTCAAAAACAGTAACAAAATCACCTGCACCTCTGCCCTGAGCATTTTTTACAATGTCTGAAACATCCGCTTCTAGCCCCATAAGGCTACCGGCAGGCACACCGTCCACTACCCCGGGGACAACAAGATTGACAAAAAACAGACCGGTCAGAATTGCCAGCAGGCTGGTAATAAAATAATAAATTACTGTTTTGGATCCCAGACGTCCAAATCCCTCTCCCGTTCCTATGCCTGCTACGCCAGTAATGATAGATGCCATAATCAGCGGCACAATCAGCATTTTCAGGGCACTAAGAAACAACCCTCCAACAAAGCTGTACATAGAATAAAAAGTCACGCCCCCTATGCTTGCTTCTGTCCCTGTTGCATACCCAAAAATAACCGCAAGAACCATCGCAATAAGAATTTGCCAATGTAATTTTAATTTAAACATAGTGATCGTCATAAATTTTTGGTTTGCTGACTCTACACTTTCACTAAGGTAGTGTCACTTGACTCTGCGTTAAAAGACGCCATTTATTATGCAATAACATTTACCGGGAGAAGAGAATGACAGCAGTTCTTGTAGTCTGCCCCCACTGTGGTGGCATCAACCGTGTTCCGTCTGAACGACTGAATGATAAGCCAGTTTGCGGCAAATGCCATAAGGCTGTTCTCGATGGTTTGCCTACCAATCTCGGCAGTCATAATTTTGATCGATTTCTCAGCAACAATGACCTCCCAGTCGTGGTCGACTTTTGGGCTGCCTGGTGCGGTCCCTGCAAAATGATGGCCCCTGCTTTTTCCCAGCTTGCCTCACAAATGTCATCACAGATACGTTTCGCCAAAGTCGATACCGAACAGGCTCAGGATATTGCTGCTCGATTCAATATCCGTAGTATCCCGACAATGATTTTGTTTAAAAAGGGTAAAGAAGTTGATCGTGTGTCTGGTGCTCTGGATCAGTCTGGAATGAAACAATGGTTGATTTCATCTTTGTAATAAATGGGAGGTACAGGTTTTTTATTTAAGGGCCCTGTATTAATTTATGTTATTTCCTGATATCCGGATTGTTTAAAAAATCATCATAGGTTTTTCGTATACCATCCTCCAGGCCTGTTTTAAACTTCCAGCCAAATTTAGCCAGCCTGCTAATATCCATTCTCTTTTGCATTGTGCCATCCTGTTTTGTTGTATCAAAAACAATATCACCCTCAAAACCTACCACCTTCTTTACCAGG
>JAADJE010000031.1 GCA_013150915.1 Gammaproteobacteria bacterium | reverse complement strand
GATCGGTTTCTTTGTAGTTGGCATCGACCCAGAAGGTCTGATTCTCCACCAATGGGAAAAGCGGCTGTCCGGCCTGTACGATGTCACCCGGACGTACCATAATTTTACCCAGGACACCCGATGCTGGTGCATTGATCGTGGTATAGGACAGGTTCAGGCGCGCCTGATCACGTGCGGCTTCGGCGATACCGATGCGCGCACCGGCTTCATCCTTTTCACGCAAAGCCCGGTTATAAACAGCCTGCCCCGCTTTGAGAGCTGCCTCTGCCTCGCGCAACTTGTCATAATCGGAATCGGTCTGTGCCTGCGACACGGCCTGCCGCGCAAGCATGCGGGTATCGCGCCCATAGCGGCGACGTGCATTGTCCAGCTGTGCCCGTCGTTGGGTGATCATTGCGTTAGAAGCCTCGATTGTAGCGTCGGCAGCCAACTTCTGCTGTTGAGCGAGTACCAACTCCGCCTGTACCCGCTGTATGGCAATCTGATAGAGCCGGTCATCGATCGCTATCAGCATCTGACCCTGAGTCACTTTCTGGTGATTCTTGACCGGCACCTTGACAACCCGCCCGCCGATCTGTGGCTCAATGCGTACGACGTGGGCGGTTGCATAAGCATCTGATGTGCTGGGATAGGTGGCTTCATACCTCCAGTACGCATACAGCCCACCCCCCGCTACTGCCGTTGAGATCAGCAGCCACGCCCATCCATATTTCGTCATACTCGTATTCCTTCAGTTCATTGGCCTGGCCGCATAAAGGAACAGCCTGCATGTATCGTACTCATCGCGCAGTGACACTGCAATAAAATAGTATACGCACGTATAAAATAACGATACAAACAGTATTATTAACCTTCTCAGCGATCCAGAACTACTGGAAACCAGGCTTATACTGAGCATGTCTTGTCCTTCGCTAATCTCGTTCACCTCATATTGCGAAAAACTCGAGTCAGATTACCGGTTTTATTAACATACTCATTGCTACGTAACCGTTTATGCAAGGAGTCAGAATCGTTGACTCGGGTATCTGACATATTTTGTAAAAACTGGGGTCTGGCCCGGGTTTTTTGTCGTATACTATTGAACTGGCAACCAGGAACCTGTGCCAACGCAACGGTGCCGGAATTTCACTAAAAGGGGTCTGCGGATTCCCCTGAATGTCTCAGGAAAAGATAAAAATGGAAAATCGAACAACAAGGCGAATAGTGGTTTCTACGGCGATGACAATTGTCATCGCCCTCGGCATGGTGAGCAAAACTGTCCGGGCTGCAGAACTGAAGGAGTTGATGGGTGCGGTCGGAATGAACATGCTCATAAAGCGGAGTGAGGCACCCGATTTTATGTTGAAAAATCTTAAGGGCGAGGACGTTAAATTAAGCGACTATCGCAACAAAATCGTACTGTTGAATTTTATGGCGACCTGGTGCCACTGGTGCAAAAAAGAAATGCCTCATTTACAAAAGTTACACGAAAAATACAGCGACAGGGATTTTGCCATTGTGGTGGTATTTCAGGATCGAGAAGGTGCCAGCGCTGTCGTGCCCTTTATGAAAAAATCCGGTTACACGTTTGCCGTCAGTTCTGGCTTACTGGATCCAACCGGAGAGGTGGGTAACCAGTATGGCGTTACTGGAACCCCGACGACATTACTAATTGACCGAACAGGCAACATAATCGCCTGGGGAATAGGGTACCGAGACTGGTTCAGCCAATCTGCCATTGACCTGGTCGGAAATCTTCTGACATCTCCGAAGATCAGTAAAAAATAGCAAGACTCGTCCCCTATTCTATCTTGAGTAGTTTTGATTCCAGTTTGATCAGCCATTCTGGGGTGGCAGAAAAGTACGTATTCAGGTCACTGATTGAGCCATACAGGAGCAGTAAACCGATAATCAGCAGTAAAACACCGCTGACGGTCTCAATGATATGCCCGTGACGATTGAGCTTCTTTAAAAAGCCGGTGGCACGACCCAATAACAGGGCTGTGAGCAGGAAAGGAATTGCCAGACCCAGAGAGTAGGCAGAGAGCAGCCCGGCCGATTTCATGACCGCCGCAACGGGATCGGTACCGTAAGTAGACCCGGCAGCGAGAGTAAGAATGGCACCCAGCAGGGGGCCGATGCAGGGCGTCCAGCCCGCTGCAAAGCTCACGCCTACCACCCCCGAACGAACATAACCCGGTGCATTACTGTGCTTGGTCTGAACGCGGCGCTCGGGAAGAATAATGGTATCCAGCTTATCATCGATAGCGACAAGCACCCGATGTAGGCGCGGCAATGCTGCCAGCCAAACCTCTCCCTTTTTGATAATGCGGGACATGTGTATCCCCAGAATAATGAGGACTACGCCACCAACCTTTGTCAGGATATCGGCAAAATCAGTGCGCAGGTAAGTGCCGAATACCAGGCCCATTGAGGCCCCAATCAGTATGAATATAAAAGAGAAACCGAGAACAAATGCCAACGCATGTGCGAACATCCGAGAACGCGATATATTGTCATCATCAGCGACCGAGACACCCGTGAGATAACTGAGATACACCGGCATCAGTGGTAAAACGCACGGGGATAAGAATGATAACAGACCAGCCAGTACCGCCAGCATGTAGGTTATGTCTCCAGCGCCCATAGTTTAAGCTCTCAATCGTAGGTTGTGTCCATATTATTGCGCTGTCCGGTTTTGTATGAACTGCCCGGACAGAAGTGGAATTTGCGGGGAGAGAATAGTTTAATTACCTCTTCGGTCGTCATTCCTGTACGGCTGTTTCAGCTCCGCCGGAGTCCATTGGTGACAGGAAAGACAAGTACGACCCTATCGTTATTATCGGTAGATTGATATTAGCAGAATAGACTATTAAAGAGAATTACTCTCTAAGCTGATTTTTTTATCCAACGCGGATGAGAAAGTAAACTCTTACAAACTTACCCCGGCTTTTTTTTCACTAAACCATACGGGAAACTCTCGATTTTAATACCGGTAATCTGTTCGAGAAAGTTGCCGTATGTACAGGCTATCTGATGACTCAAACTTATGGACCAGGCAGGCTCCTTGCATTGAGCACATCCCGTTCTTCACTAACGTTGATGGTCAGTGGGCCTATCTGTGCTGGGCTTATCTGCGCTACCATGCCTTCCGTGACCAAACAGATGCATTCCAACAAACAAGATGCCAAACAAAACCCAAATCCAGTTTTCTACTAACCACGCCATAATACCCACCTTATTTTCAATCAAAACAGTCTACCAACAATCCTGCTGACACACGGAGCTTTGCCCCCTTTACCACAAGACCTGGAAACACTTCACTTGGTCTTTGTTCGATCACGACCTCCACACTCATTAGAAGCCTCAATTTCTATTTTCATATCCTGTCGCTCAAAAAAGCACAGGGTCCCTCTATTAATCCATGAACAAGCATTTTGAATCCAAAACTCGATATGTTCAGAATCAATAGAGGCACCTGACAGTGTAAAAGCTGTGTGTAGGTGACATGTCAAGAATCAGCCCTACGCAAAAATCCTTTATCTGTACGTCGTCATCAAGCGGCTTCTGCTAACATAGAACCTGTGATGGGATGGCGAAAAATTATTTTTAACAAGTGGACACTGCTGATTTTGTCTATCGCCCTGTTGTTATCTATTCTTATCTATAAAAACTTCGAACCGCCGCTCACTATGGAGAGCGAACCAACAGGGATTGCAACGGAGCTATCGTCGATCCTGCTGGACAGTTCTGTAACCTACGAGCAGGTTAGACCGGTTCTGGAGCGACGCTGTGTGGTGTGTCATGGCTGTTACGATGCACCTTGCCAGCTGAAACTCTCCTCAAATGAAGGCCTACAAAGAGGTGGTACCGAAGAGCTGGTCTACGATTATAAGCGTATAACGCCCGTTCAACCGACACGTCTGTTTGTGGACGCCAGGAGTACGGCACAATGGCGTTCCCGCGGATTTACATCGGTACTCAACGAAGGAGGGCAACAGACAGCAGAGGAAAACCTGAAAAACTCAGTATTATACCGCCTGCTGCGACTGAAGCAGCAGCACCCACAGCCCGACTCTGACCAGTTGCCGGACAGCTTCACTCTGGAGCTAAACCGTAAACAGACCTGTCCAACTCTGGAATCGGTTGATAGATTCTCCCGCGAACATCCACTATGGGGCATGCCCTATGCCATGCCTAACCTTCCACAACAGGAATACCGTACCCTCGTTTCCTGGCTGGCTAAGGGGGCGAAGGCACCAGCACCGGCAGGCCCCTCCATCACTGTACTGCCACAGATTAATCAATGGGAAAACTTTCTAAATCAGTCAGCTAGCAAACAGCGATTGGTCAGCCGCTACCTCTATGAACACCTGTTTCATGCACATATCCATTTTGCCGGGTCACCGGTACGTGAGTTCTACCGCCTGGTACGCTCTACTACACCCTCTGGACAACCCATCGATGAGATCCCGACGGTACGACCCTATGATGACCCGGGCACCGCAGCATTTTATTACCGGCTGCTGAGGTATAACCCAAGCATTGTCGCAAAAAATCATATCGTCTACGAGTTTTCCGATAAACGTATGCAACGTTACCGTGAACTTTTTCTGGATCCCGATTACACCGTAGATGCACTACCATCCTATCGCCCGGAGATTGCCACCAACCCATTTAAGGTATTTTCCGCTATCCCTGCAACATCGCGTTACCGCTTCTTGCTGGATGATGCGCGGTTCTTTATCGAAGGTTTCGTCAAAGGTCCGGTCTGCCGTGGGCAGGTCGCACTGAATGTTATTGAAGACCAGTTCTGGGTAATGTTCTTTGACCCTGACCAGGCAGTGTTTACCAACAACGCAGGGTTTATCGCAGAAATAGCCAATGACTTGCAGTTACCGGCAGATCGCCCCGGTAGCCACGATATACTCGATATCTGGACGGATTACTGGCAACGTCAGCGGCGTTACATGGTGGCCAAACAGACCCGCTTCGAGAAAATCAGCACACACGACATTGATCACGCCATGAACTACATCTGGGACGGTGACGGTAAAAACCCCAATGCGGCTCTGACCATTTTTCGGCATTTCGACAGCGCCTCAGTGGCGTACGGACTGGTAGGCGATGATCCGGAAACTGCCTGGGTTCTCGATTACCCACTGTTTGAACGTATCCATTATCTACTGGTGGCCGGATATAATGTATACGGAAACATCGTTCATCAGCTAAACACAAGGGTTTACATGGATTTCCTACGGATGGAGGGTGAGGACCAATTTCTGGCCTTTCTCCCTGCAGCCCGACGAAAGGCGATACGTGATACCTGGTATGTTGGTCAGCGGCGTAGAATTGAGAAATTATTCTCTGCACCACAGGACTGGTTGAATATTGAGTCTGTGAGTGGCTACCGAACTGATGATCCGCAGCGAGAACTCTACCAGCGGATCAAGCACAGGCTTGCCAATGTGGCACAACATGCGGAGGCAATGAATCGCTGTGGGCGTAGCGAGTGTAAAAACTTGTCACCCGGCACCGTGTTACGTGTCGATCGTGCAATGAATAAGATTGCACGGTTACAGGGGGCAAAATTACATGCTTTTCCAGATATTGCCTTTGTCAGGATCAGGATGGAAGATCCGGATCAGGATCTAGCATATAGCCTTATCCATAACAAGGCATATAAAAATGTCACCTCTTTTCTTTCAGACGAACATGAAAGAGATCGCTCAAACATCGACCAGGACACTATGACCGTGGTGAACTGGCTGGAGGGTTCCTACCCTAATTTCTTTTTTTCAGTGCCCCTGTCAGAGATAGAAAATTTCACCAAACTCAGCACCGCTATCCGTAATCACAACGATTACGAGAAATTTGTTGATCAATATGGTGTTAGGCGTACCAATCCAGAATTCTGGGAACTGGCCGACTGGTTTCAGGATAAGTACCGGCAGAACAAACCTGTCCTGTCGGGATTATTTGACCTGAATCGTATTCATAATCGCTAAGCGTTATTCAAGGAAGCTTGTTACAAACATTAAGGCATGCTAAAACGACCGTGCTTTGAGTATTTGTATTATCTGTAATGCACTATCACAAGTAGATACGCTATCGGCAGTACTGCCGAAGCTATGTAAACAAGTTGTTAGTTTCGAATGGAAACTGAAGTCATTTTCCTGACATGCCTGCAGCAAAGAACAGGCAAAGGATATTCAAAATGAGTATGCTGGAACAATACGGGCTACTGTTGGGGCTAATCGTAGGTACGGTGGGATTTGTCTTAAGCCTGTTTGTACTTGCCCGGATCGTAGGCAAGACGCGCCAGGAACCGGGTAAGGACGTGCCCGCCACAGCGGGCCAGTTGTCACGGGATCCGGTCTGGGTGCGCTATCATGCGCGCTACTATGGCTACGCGTTATTATTTTTGGCCTTCGATATGGAAATGGCCTACATGTATCCATGGGCCGTGGTGTACAAACAGGTGGGACTGGTTGCCCTACTCGACATGGGGGTCTTTCTGGCCATTCTGTTTCTGGGATTGCTATACGGTTGGAGTCAGGGTGCGTTGCGGAGACAATAAGTGATAACTGGCGCTCGTCAGGGGAAACCTTTCGCATTACACAGGCTGCTTGCCGCCGCGATGGCCCGCGATCTAGGGACTTTCGTAATTCCCGGTCCCGATATAGCACGCGCCCATGGACTGGATATCGAAGCGGCGGGACTGCACAGGGTTACCAGCCCGCGCCACGCCAGTGTCCTTCTGGTGATCGGTACTGTCCCTCCTGCGCTGTGTGAAGCTGCTGCGGTTATCTATGCCCAGATGGTACGCCCACGGGCTATAATTGCGCTGGGTACAGATGAACTTTCTCCATTGCCTGCCGCTGATGTTATGGCAAATCTTTCACAGCAAGCACTAATCAAGGGCGTACGCGAACTGCGCAGTGCATTTGCTGAGGGTGCCTTCTATCCGGAGGTATCAGACTTCGATGCGCCAGTGCTGCAAGTCCGCATCGAATACACCTGTCCGATGCATCCGGAGATTGTGCGGGACGAGCCGGGATCCTGTCCCAAATGTGGCATGAATTTAGTACTACGCGAGGCACAGGCTAAGGCAGGACATTTGCACACCGATCACCAGGAAATGGGGGCCAATATGGATATGGAGACCGCTTCAACCCATGCCCACGGTAGCCACCACAGCATTGATCATGGCGCACTAGTCGAGTACACCTGCCCCATGCATCCGGAAGTTGTGCAGGATGAACCGGGATCCTGTCCAAAGTGCGGTATGGATCTGGTACCCCGTGATGCGCCGCCTGAATCAAGCCATGAACATCACCAGATGACTCACGATGAACCGGTCGAGTATACCTGCCCCATGCATCCGGAAGTCGTACAGGACGAACCGGGATCCTGTCCAAAGTGCGGTATGGATCTGGTGCCCCGTGATGCGCTGGCTGAATCAAGCCATGAACATCACCACATGACTCACGATGAACCGGTCGAGTCCTGCCCCATGCACCCGGAAGTCGTACAGGACGAACCGGGATCATGCCCGAAATGTGGCATGAACCTGGAACCGCGTGAAACACAAAATAAGCAATCCCATAAACACAGTGGTATGGATCATAACGGTATGGATTCTGATATGGATCATAGCTCTATGGACCACGGAGATATGGCGTTCATGTCCATGATCGATGTCACCAAAGATCTGCCACGAAGCGGTGATGGCCTGCCGATGGAATGGATCGAGGCCCCCTTCGGCCCATTTTTTCCTGGCCTGCCCAGTGGCCTGCTACTGACTTTAACACTCGACGGTGACACGGTCGCGGGATCCAATGCCCGCTCTCTGATTGAAAATAGAGAGCTGCTACAATCTTCATCTATGGACACCGGAAGTTTCGTCGAGCAACTGACCAGCTTCGACCCACTGGCTCCGGTCACCTATCGGTACCTCGCCTGCCGGGTACTGGAAAATATCGCCGGCATGGATGTGTCTGCAAATACCGCTTACGCACGTATCGGCGCACTGGAACGGGAACGAATCGCGAGCCATCTGGGCTGGCTGGCACTCTTTGCACAACAAACCGGCTTTGACTGGCTAATGCGACGCACCGCCTCTCTACAATTGAAGTTCCAGCATGCCGACCTGGAACAGATCGTGGCGCTAAAACCAGCCATATTGACCCTGACTAAACGATTGCAACGAACTCCTTTACTGAAATCACGAATGGCAGGTGTTGGCCTGCTAGCAACGGATGCCACACTGCGTGGCCCTGTGGCACGCGCTACTGGGATCGGCGACGATGCACGCAGTGCAGACAAGGTCTGTACTACACTAGGGTTCAAAACAGTCAGTCGAAAGACAGGTGATGCCCTCGCTCGCCTGCATGTCCGCCTGGATGAGATAATACATAGCCTCGCGCTTATCGAAGCGGCTGGCGCCATAGAGTTACCTGTACCGGCCATTATCGGCGAAATATCGGGAACAGGCGAAGCGGTAGTCGAGACCCCTCGCGGGGTGGCCAGACTTCGACTAACACTGGAGATGGGTAAGGTTACTACGGCACAACTGGACACACCTTCGACGCACCATCTTGCACTAATCAACCCACTGATCGAACAGCAGGAGCTGGGCGACGCACTGCTGGCGGTCAGTTCCCTGGATCTATCACCCTGGGAGGTGCGGCAATGACAACCGTTCTTTTGCTGCTGTTGCTGGCGGTTGGTGCGTATCTGGTCGCAGTACTCGAAGACTGGACTGTGAGCGGACGATTTCGGCTGACCGCACCGGTACTTGCCGGCATCGCACTGCTGGGGCGGGAATCCATTGTACCGCGCAAACCCGACCGGATTTTCTTTGAAGTCGCCCCGTTTCTGCTGTTGATCTCTGCAATACTCGCAGCAGCCGTCGTGCCGCTAACTCCAGATCTGATCATCACAGATATGGCTACTGGCGCATTGTTCATCAATGCGGCGCTGGTCTACGTCCTGGTTGCCCTGCTGATGGCGGGCTGGGGTCCGGATGGTGCCTATGCCATGATCGGTGGCTGGCGTTTTCTGGGCCAGCTTATCGCCTACGCAATGCTAATCGTTATGCCCATCACCGCCGTCGTGATGCGTGCCGAATCATTACTGACGACACAGGTCGTTGTCTCCCAGGCAGGTGTATGGAACATTATTTATCAACCACTGGGATTTATCCTGTTTTTCATCGCGGCCATGGCACTGGCATTTCTACCGCCATTCGATTTAACTACATCGAAAGGCGAACTCGCAGGCGGCGTAGAAGCTGAATATGCCGGCGTACGGCTGGCGGTATTCCGGCTGGGACGCCTGGCGCTGATTATCACCCTGGCGGCCGCCACTGTAATTTTCTACCTCGGTGGCTGGCAGGGACCATTACTACCGCCCTGGGCATGGAGCACAATCAAAATACTGGCAGTTACCACGATAATGTTGCTGGCCGGGCGTTATATGCCACGCATCCGCGAAGCAGACCTGCTGGCATGGTGCTGGATGCTGGGCATCCCACTGGCGTTGCTGAATATACTTCTCGTTGGTGTACTCGTACTGGTGTTTCCCTGATCCTGGGTTCCACAATTGACCGCTAATTTATGAGCCTGACATTATGGACACAACAACTTTGTTAAAAGCTGTGCCTCGGTTCATTTTATTGGTGAACTACTACGAACCGTTCAACTGAGGTACCCAGTAAAATGACTGCTCAAATGTTCTTCATTGGTTTCTTCGGACTCGCCGGAGTGTGGTTCGGTATCGTTGTTTTCCGCACGTTTTCGATGGTACGTTCTGCGCTGGCTCTGCTTTTCTCTCAGACGGCTCTTGGTGCGATGTTTCTGAGTATGCAGGCGGAGTTCCTCGGCGTATTACAAATCATGATGATGGCCACTGAAATGAGCATCATGGCTATTTTTATGGTGATGTTCATGATGGATCCCGGCGGACTTGGTGAGATGGACATGACTCATCAGAAGCGCCTCTCCTTAGGCGCCGGAATTGTTTCCTTCGTGGCCGCCGTGGCCGTAGCCGTATTTGTCGACTGGGGACCTGTGGCCAGCGTTTCACCGGATGCTGCACAACAGACTATAGATCTGGGCCTTGAACTGCTGGGTCGTTCAATGCTGATTTTTGAAACTGCCGGAATCACCATTCTTACCGCCATGATTGCTGCTACGGCGGTGGCCATACAACCTGTTAAAAGGACTCGTGAACAATGAGTATTGAACTTCTTCTCGCACTAATCACTGGCGCCGCGCTGTTTGGTGTCGGCATCTATGGTGCACTGTCGCAGACCAATCTGGTGATGATCATGATGGGGATAGAACTGATTCTTGCCGGAGCCATGGTCAACCTGGTCGCATTCTGGCGCTACCTGCACCCGGACAACCCTGCCGGTCAAATGTTCGTACTGATCATAATGACCGTGATGGCGATAGAGATGGCGGTGGGATTCGGCGTAGCCATTGCACGCTTCCGCGCCAAAGGCTCCGTGGAAATGGAAGAAGCGGCAGAGTTGAAAGGATGAACCTCATAGCCGCAGCCATTCTTGCGCCTCTCTCCATGATGGTGCTGATCCTGCTACTGCGGCGTTTCCCCGCAGCGCTGGCGCTGTTGGGTGCTGCTGTTGGTATGTTCGCCAGTCTGTACTTGCTGGCTGACGCTTTTAATGGCCAGGGCAATCAGTTGATTTTGCCCGGCCTGCCGGATATGCCACTGCGTCTTATCTCGACGCCGCTGACTGCATTGCTTTCAACCCTGGTTGCTGGGGTCAGCAGCCTGGTGCTGGTTTATGCCGTCGGCTACATGAAAAAGGACAGTGAAAAAGTACGTTTCTTCGCCACCATGCTGCTGTTCGTCTCGGCCATGCAAACTCTGGTACTTGCCGGCGACTGGATTTTGCTGCTCGCGGCATGGGAACTTATTGGCCTGAGCAGTTATCTGTTGATCGGCTTCTGGTACCGCCGACCGGGTGTCACATCAGCCGCCACCCGCGCCTTCCTGGTTACCCGCAGCGCCGATCTGGGGCTCTATATCGCGGTGTTCATTCTTATTGCCAGCGCCGGCAGCAGCGATATAGCTACCACACTGAACACCGGAGGCAATGCGGCTATTGCGGCCGGGTTCTTCTTACTTGTCGCGGCGATGGGCAAGTCCGCACAAACACCGTTACACGACTGGTTACAGCGCGCCATGGCCGGTCCCACACCGGTCTCGGCGCTGCTGCACTCGGCCACTCTGGTGGCGGCTGGTGCCATCCTGCTGATCCGTGTGGCGCCGATGCTGCCGCCTGAGGTGCTACTGGTGATTGGCCTCGTCGGTGGCGTCACCACCGTGGTCACCGGCCTGATTGCGCTGGGCGAGCGTGATCTAAAACGCCTGACCGCCGCATCAACTTCCAGCCAGTACGGCCTGATGCTGGTGGCCGTGGGCGCCGGTGTGCCACTGGCGGCACTGCTGCACCTGATCGCTCACGCGACCATAAAGAGTGGCCTGTTTCTTGGTGCTGGTATATTTCAGCACAGCCGTAACAGCACGGTACTGGTAAATCTGCAAGGTGCCGGGCGTGATAGACCACGCGTATTTTTCGGTTATGCACTGGCAGCACTGGCGCTGGCCGGTATCCCTCCTATGAGTGGCTACTTTTCCAAGGAAGCCATTATTGCCGCCTCGCTGGCCTCACCCAACGTGCTATTACTTGCGCCGCTGGCGCTGGCCGGCACCCTGTTGACCGGCGCCTACATGGCCCGAGCGCTGCGCATCCTGTGGCATGGTGACCGCAAGAGCCACAAGATCGTGGGGCTATACTGGATGGGTGCGGGACTGGCCGGACTGGTCACACTGGCCGTTATCCTGGGTGTCGCCTTCCCTGCTATCGAGACCTTGCTGAACACCCGCCTACCCGAAAACACCCCCACCCGATTTCCCCCCGAAATTTTCGGGCTGGGTGCAGCAGTGGGTGGTTTGATACTTGGCTGGTTCTTCACGGCGCGGCGACTACTTGGCCCTTTGTTACCCTGGGTACAGCAGGGTTTTACCATTGCCGGCGGTTTCGATAACTTGATGGTGCGGCCCGCATTCGCCATCGCCCGCAGCTGTGAAAGGCTGGAACGCATCCTGTACGCAGGCGTATTTGCAGTGGGTCGATTTGGACTCGATATCGGTCGAGCCGTACGCCGCAATGACGAACAAGGCATCGACGGGCTGATATTTTCATTGGTGCGCAACACGGTCGAACTCGGCAGCCGCGCCCGCTCATTGCAGAGCGGCCTGATTCACCGTGAAATGGCAATCACTGTCGTGGGAACTGCGCTGATCCTCGCCGCCCTGTTGCTGGCTTTACTGGTTTATTGATAAGGAGACTCCTGAATGCTGCCCATCGTGTCCATCACCCTGTTCCTGCCGCTCCTTGGAGCGCTGCTTGTTATGACCTTGCGCAAAGCTCCCGTACAGGTCGTACACACCATCGGCATCGTTACCAGCGGGCTGACACTCATGGGTGTGGTAAGGATGTGGTCACGCGGTGTTAACGAGACAGGCTTTGCCCAGCTTGAACAGCTCGACTGGATGCCTTCAATTGGCGCTGCCTACCGTGTTGGCGTGGATGGCATTAGTTTGCCTCTGGTACTGCTAACTGCGCTGTTGTTCTTCGTGACCTTTATTTATTCTGCCAAGGTCCGCAAACAATCTCATGCCTTCGTCGCGCTGATGCTATTGCTGGAGACGGCTTCTATTGGCGTCTTCACCGCGCTGGATGCAATTTTATTCTATGTTTTCTTTGAGGTGTCGCTGGTTGCCATGTACTTCATGATTGCTGAATGGGGACATGAAGATCGTCAACGCGCAGCGCTGATGTTTTTTATCTATACATTTCTCGGCAGCCTGCCGTTACTGCTTGCCATTCTCGGCTTATATCTTGGTAGCGACCCACATACCTTCGACATGCGCGACTGGATCAGCAACCCACCATTAAATGGTACTGCGGCCATGCTTGCACTGGTAGCGATGCTGATTACTTTTGCGGTCAAGACGCCGGTGTTCCCGTTTCACACATGGCTGCCTGCGGCACATGTCCAGGCACCGGCTGCGGGCAGCGTGATCCTCGCCGGGGTGATGCTGAAATTCGGCACCTATGGTCTGGTACGCTTTGCATTTCAGATGACACCGGATGCCTTTCGTGACGCCGGGATCGTCATCCTGGTGTTCGGCGTAGTCGCTGCTCTCTACGGTGCCTTCGCCGCACTGGCACAGAGCGATCTCAAACGCCTGGTCGCCTATACCTCGGTCAATCACATGGGTTATATCATCATCGGGGTGGCGATTGCAGCGTTGGCAACCGATCCAGCGATTCGTGCTACCGCACTGGACGGCTCGGTCCTGCAAATGGTCAGCCACGGACTGGTCACCGGTGCATTGTTCTTACTGGTTGGCATGTTGCAGGATCGCGCCAATACCCGGGAGATGGATCAGTTTGGAGGGTTACTGAATGTAATACCGATACTCGGTTGGTCCTTCGTACTCGCCGCGTTTGCTTCATTGGGATTGCCTGGACTGGCTCACTTTCCGGCCGAGTTCCAGATCTTCCTGGCGACACTGCAGGTTGAACCCGTGGCCGTTATTGCCATCCTTGGTATCGTCATTACTGCGGGCCTGTACCTGAGAGCCATTGGCAAGGTGTTTCTCGGCGAACCTCGTGAAAAGTGGACAAACATGGCCGATCTGAATGTGCGTGAAGTACTTGCGTTGAGCCCACTGCTGATACTGATCGTCGCGGTGGGCGTCGTCCCGGCCTGGGTGCTTGATGTTATTCACAAGACCACCGCGGCACTGCAATTCTGATGGAGCGTGATCTCGCCTTAATTATCCCTGAGATCATCGTGCTGCTGACTGGTGTCGTCGCACTGGTGGCTGAGATGCTGCGCCTGCCCCGTATTGCACTGACAGTTACAGTTACCGGACTACTGCTCGCGACCGGCATGACCCTGCCCCTGCTTGGCGCGGATACCAGCATATTCGGTGGCACGTTCCGCATAGATATGCTGAGTGTCTGGGCCAAACTCATCTTGTTGCCCGCGACCGTACTGTCTGTCTTGCTGGCACGTACAGAACTTGGTGGCAGTGACCGGGAAGGTACTGTTTACAGTCTGGTCTGTTTTGTGACCCTGGGTTCCCTGGTGCTAGCCGGTGCCGGTGACAGCATGCTGCTCGTATTGGGCATATTGCTGTCAGGCCTCGGTTCCTTTGCCCTGGTCGCTTATCCGCGTAATGATAGTGCCACCGAAGCCGCCATGAAATTTTTTGTCTTCGCCGCAGTCACCGGTGCTATCATGATCTTTGGTCTCAGTTACTGGTTCGGCGGCACCGGTTCGACACTGCTTAGCGATCTATCCCGCCTTGAAGAAAAACCGGTTGTCGCCGCCGTTGGCCTGATCGCCGTCATCGTCGGACTGGGTTACAAGGCCTCACTGGTGCCATTTCATTTCTGGGCACCGGATGCCTACGAGGGTGCGCCCGTGTCGATAGCCGCTTATCTGTCGGTAGTACCCAAGATTGGTGCAATCCTGGCCCTGACACAGGTGGTTCGCGATTTACCCATGAGTACAGGCTGGCCGCTGGTCATTGCTGTGGTCTCTGTGATAACTATGACCTATGGCTATCTGGCTGCGTTGGTGCAAGACAATATTGTGCGACTACTCGCCTATTCGTCGGTTGCCCAGGCGGGTTATTTTCTTATCGGTATTGTCGCGGTGGGGGCGAGCCCACTCGCATTTACGTCCATTATTGTTTTTTCTGCCGCCTACGCCGCAATGAATCTGGGTGCCTTTGCTGTCGTTATGCATGCAGGTCGAACGCTTGATGTATTCTCTGGCATCGGGCGTAAAAATATTGCTATAGGTGTAGCAATGGTGGTGTTTCTTCTTTCACTGGCCGGTATCCCGCCACTCGCCGGCTTCGTCGGCAAGTTTCTGTTGTTCGGTGCATCGATTGAGGCAGGCTTCACCTGGCTTGCTGTAATAGCCATACTCAACAGTGTGCTGTCACTGGCGGTGTATCTGCGTATAATCGTACCAATGTATCAGCAACCCATTATCACAGCATCAGGTTCCGCGCCGATACCACTGGTAAAGTGGGTATTGGGGATCACCTTCACCTTTACCCTGGGCATTGGACTGGCGGCACAGGTGTTACTCGGCCGGCTAGCCTGAACTAACATGAGCGAGTTGCCACTCGTTTCTGAGTCCTACGAGGTTACCGGCCATGCACCCGGCAGACCAGGTATCCCACCGACCTGGAGCGGTGGGCGCAAGAATGCCGTGGGGTGTTCGCTGGGGCCGTCACGCCTGTGGTTTACACTCGGCCGAGGTATCATCAATGAGGTCTACTATCCACGTGTCGACCTGCCGCAGATCCGCGATCTCGGCTTCATCATCGCCGATGGTGCCGGCTTCTGGGTAGAGGTCAAACGTCTGGATGATTATACCCTCAGCCAGCCCGAGCCCGGCATACCCGCTTACACCCTGATCCACCGGCACCCACGTTTCACGCTGACACTCCGCATCACACCCGATCCACAGCGCGATGTGCTACTGATTGAATGCCGGCTGCAAGGTGACGCATCGTTGCGGCCCTATGTGCTGCTGGCCCCCCGCCTGGGAGGGACCGGTTATGACAACCAGGCCGCGGTAGCGCGCTACCGAGGCCGCCGTGTGCTGTGGGCGAAACAGGGTCCATTCGGCCTGGCGCTGGCGGCCGTGGACACCAACCAGCGTGATGCCTGGCAGGAAGTCAGTGCCGGTTATGTCGGTGGTAGCGACGGCTGGCAGGACTTCAATCGTAACGGAGCCATGCACTGGCGCTACAAGCAGGCCGGTCCCGGTAATGTTGCACTGACCGGCGGTCTGCCCCGCTACTCGGTACTGGCGCTCGGCTTTGCCAGCAGCAGGGAATCAGCTGCCACAGTGGCTCTGTCCGCCCTGCCGAGATCCTTTGACAGTCCATGGCAACAACAGATCAACGACTGGCGCGACTGGCATTCGAACTGCGACCTGCGATGCGCACTCAACCTGGATCTGCCCGAAGCCCTGCTCAATGAATTAAAAATCTCGGCGATGGTGCTACGCACCCATCAGGATCAGATTTTTACCGGTGCCATGATTGCCAGCCTCAGCATCCCCTGGGGCGAAACGCGCAACGAACGCGGTGGCTACCACCTGGTCTGGCCACGCGACCTGGTAGAAAGCGCGGGTGCGCTATTAATGCTGGGGGCGGATGACAAGGCACGCGAAATCCTGCGTTATCTTATTGCCACCCAGCTCGAAGACGGCCACTGGTACCAGAACCAGTGGCTCGGTGGAAAACCTTACTGGCAGGGGACCCAGCTCGACGAAGCCGCATTCCCGGTGTTGCTGGCGGCAGAGCTTGCAGCGCGTGGATCGCTGGATGGTATCGAGGTTGCTGACATGGTATCCCGCGCCCTTAGCTTCATCGCGCACAACGGCCCCGCCTCCGACCAGGATCGCTGGGAGGAAAATGCAGGAGTCAACACTTTTACCCTGGCGATCTGTATTGCCGCACTGGTCAGCGGTGCGGATTTCCTGAAGGGCCAGAACCGGGAAACTTCATTGGCCATCGCAGACTTCTGGAACAGCCGGATCGAATCATGGACCGTTGTGCGCGATACCGCGCTGGCACGAAAGCACGGGGTAGCCGGCTATTACATTCGAACTGCACCAGCAAAAGCGATTATGGATGAGGAAGCGGTGAGCCAGCAGTTACCCATCAAGAATCGGCTGCAGGATCCCGGGTTATCCGCAGCGGAACAGATCAGCACTGACTTTCTACAGCTGGTGCGTTTCGGGTTACGGCGAGCCGATGACCCATTGATCAGGGACAGCGTCCGGGTCGTCGATGCCCTGCTCAGGGCGGAGACGCCGAATGGTTCGGCCTGGTACCGCTACAATGGAGACGGCTATGGCGAACACCGTGATGGTTCTGCTTTCAATGGCACCGGCCACGGTCGCCCCTGGCCGCTGCTCACAGGGGAGCGTGGCCACTACGAATTGCTGGCCGGCAACGACCCCCTGCCCTATCTGGGTGCCATGGCCGCAATGGCAGGACGCGGCGGCATGCTCCCGGAGCAGGTCTGGGATGCCGAACCCATCCCCGAACGGCGACTGTACCCCGGCCAGGCGACAGGATCGGCGATGCCGCTGGTATGGGCCCACGCGGAATTTATCAAACTGGCGCATTCTCGCGCTGCGGGCTATCCCGTGGACCGGCTCGACACGGTATGGGAGCGCTATGATGGCCAACGCCCGAAGGCGATACTCGCGGTATGGACACCCATGGCGCCCATCGATACGATTTTCCAGGGCGAGGCCCTGTGTATCTGCCTGCCACAACCTGCCACTATACAATTTCTGGTCGGCGACGCACCGGATACCAATGAGGTGAAAACAACACCTGCGGGTTTTGACCTGCACAGGATCACCTTGCCGGTAAAGACACTGGGCATCGGCGAATCGTTGCATTTCACCATCGAAGCGAACACGGCAGATGGGAAAACACGAGGCAGTTACCGGATCGAAGTCGTAGAACCTGAATGAAGGCCTGTACCCGTACCGACTACCTGAACAACTCATCAACCTGGAAAGTTAAAGGACTGCTGCATTACTTCTAAAAACAACGCCAGAAATGTGCTGATCCTTGCTACAGGAAAGAGAAAGAACCCTGTTTTGACCGAGATATTTACATCAAATGTATCAGGAAAACATCCTTATACAGGGTATAATCCCTAGCGGGGGGCTTTTCTGGTTTCTGGATGAAAGTGCAGCAAGAGGTACACTGTTTTGGTTATTCTCTCGGCCGATATTGGCGGCACAAAGACCCTGTTACAGCTTTGTGACATCGGCAATCACCAATTAAATATTATCTACCAGCAACGCCTGATAAGCGGGGAATATAAATCCTTCGATCAGGCACTGGATGTTTTTCTCCAGGGGCAGCCCAAACCCCAAATCGCCTGTCTTGCTGTCGCGGGTCCCGTTGCAACTGAAGATGAGAAACAATCTGTACAGGTAACCAACCTCCCCTGGCAAATCAATAACCTCGAGCTGGCAGCACAATTCGATATTCCTGTCGTAAAAATTATTAATGACTTCAAGGCTATTGGTTATGGCATCGAAGTACTCAACAAGGATGACATCCTGGTTCTGCAGGAAGGACAGGCACAGGCCGGTACCCGCAGGGCCATAATTGGTGCCGGTACGGGCCTGGGGGAAGCGCTGCTGGTTTACCAGCAAAACCGGTATGAGGTGTACGGGATGGAAGGCGGGCATGCGGATTACGCCCCTGTCCTTGATATTGAATTTAAGCTTGCCAGCTACCTGCGCAAAGAACACCCGCGCATCTCCTGTGAAAAGGTTCTTTCAGGTCAGGGGATCGTTAATATTTATCATTTCCTCGAACAACAGCATCCGGAGCTGGTTGACCCTGAGTTAAACAGCAAATTGACAACCAGCAATCCAGTAGCTATTAGTCGTGCCGCTCAAAAAGATAATCAGTCTCTGGCGGCCCAGGCGATGACTCTTTTTACAACAATATATGGTTCACAAGCCGGAAATCTGGCTCTGACTACCCTGCCGTATGATGGCCTGTATATTGGCGGTGGGATCGCGGCAAAAAATGTATCGTTCATGCAGTCACCCGCATTTTTGACGGCTTTCAGCAATAAGAGTCCCATGCAAAAATTACTTAAAAAGATTCCTGTAAAACTTATTCTGAATCAGCAGGCGGGGCTACTGGGCGCACGGCAACTGGCCTACCGTTTAAGTAAAAAATGATGAGGTCTGTTTTCTGACCCATTACGGGTCAATGAGTCCCAAAAATCGGTCTATTCGTTGTTCGTTCTACGGACACATCCGCCCGGTGTACATATGCGCCATGAGCGGCCATCACGCTGGAGCAGATCATCAGCCTCAGAGGGCCCCCATTCCCCGGCGGCGTAGTTCGGAAAGTCACGCGGTGGTAGCGCACTCCAAATATCGAGTATTGGCTCCATTAACTGCCAGGCTATTTCGATAATGTCTGCACGTTTAAACAATGTGGGGTCACCCTGCATGCAGTCATAAATCAATGTTTCGTACCCCGTGCTGGGTTCATTACCAAAATAATCGTCATAGCTGAAGTTCATTTCCACTGGGCTCAACTGTAATGCCTGGCCGGGTACCTTGGCATTGATCCCCAGGCTGATTCCTTCGCTGGGTTGTATGCGCAGTACCATAACATTAGGTTCTACACGTTTTTCCTTTAGAATCGAGCGTTTAAAAGCAGCATTCGGTGCGTGCTTGTACTGGATCATAATCTCAGTGAAACGCCCAGGTAAACGCTTTCCCGTACGCAGATAAAAAGGTACACCGGCCCAACGCCAACTGTCTATCATGAGGCTCAGAGCGACAAATGTTTCAGTCTGTGAATCCTTTGCAACACCCGCTTCCTGACGATAAGCCGCTACGTGAGTTCCATCACCCATAACACCCGATCCGTACTGGCCTCGCACTGTATGGATAAGGACTTCTTCTGGTGTCAGAGGCTGAATAGCACGTAATACCTTAGCCTGTTCATCGCGGATTTCATCGGCATTGAATGATATCGGTGGTTCCATGGCGATAATCGCAAGTACCGCCAGTAAATGATTGGGAACCATATCCCGTAGTGCACCAGTGCCTTCGTAATAACTTGCGCGGTTTTCAACACCCAGAGGCTCGGCCACAGTGATTTGTACATGATCGATATAACGGCGATTCCAGATGGGTTCGATGACGCCGTTGGCAAAACGAAAAGCAAGGAAATTCTGTACGGTCTCCTTGCCGAGATAATGGTCAATTCGATACAACTGGTGTTCATCAAATACGTTTAATAACCTGCGATTAAGATCGCGGGCAGATTGTAGATCGCGTCCAAATGGTTTTTCGATAACCAGACGACGCCAATGACCATCTTGCTCGGTTGTCAGGCCCGCTGCAGCAATTTGCTCGGCGATATCACCGAAGAAAGCTGGTGGTGTTGCCATATAAAAGAGGTAATTACCCGGTATTTTGTGTTGATCGTCCAGCTTACACAGTTTCTCTGCCAGCGCCTGGTACGCTGCCGGATCACGAAAGTCACCCTGCAGGTAGTAAGAGCATTTGATCAGGCGTTTCCAGACATCCTCTGAATAATCAGCGTCGAGGTGTACGCGACTTTCAGTATTCATCAGCTCACGGTAACTTTCAGTACTGAAGTCTTCTCGGCTGACACCCAATATTGCAAAATGTTCCGGCAGCTGGTTCAGCGCAGACAAATAGTAAAGTGCGGGAAACAGCTTGCGTTTGGCCAGATCTCCGGCAGCACCAAAAATGACCATAATGCAGGAGGGTGCTGGAAGCGTTTCAGTCTTTATCTTGGTATGTGGCACAGTGCATTTTTCTCAGGAGTGTTCTTTCTTCTTTTCCAGGTGACCACCAAATCCGTAGCGCATGGCAGACAACAGCTTGTTGGAGAAATCACTTTCACCACGCGAAGTAAAGCGTTCATACAGCGCCGTACTGAGTACCGGTGCCGGTGCCCCGGATTCAATGGCCGCTATACTGGTCCAGCGTCCCTCACCGGAATCAGAAACCTGCCCCTGATAATTGTCCAGATTTGGATCATCATGCAATGCAGCCGCACTAAGGTCCAGTAACCAGGAGGAAATAACGCTGCCACGCCGCCATACTTCAGCGACAGCACCAATATCAATGTCATACCGAAAGGCATGCGGATCACGTAACGGTGTAGTTTCGGCATCGATATCTGTGTCGTGCTTCCCGACGTTGGCGTGTTGCAGAATATTGAAACCCTCTCCATAAGCAGCCATCAACGCATATTCGATACCGTTATGAACCATCTTGACAAAATGTCCCGCACCACATGTGCCACAGTGCAGGTAGCCCTGCTCGGCCGGTGTCGGATCACCCTGATGATCCAGGGTACGCGGTACCTTTCCCAGACCAGGCGCCAGTGCTGAAAATACCGGTGTAAGATGTTGCACGGGTTCAGTCTCCCCCCCTATCATCAGGCAGTAGCCACGCTCCAGGCCGAGTACACCACCACTAGTGCCGACATCTAGATAGTGAATACCGCTAGATTTGAGCTGTGCCGCACGGGTAATATCATCTTTATAGTAAGAATTTCCGCCATCAATGAGGATATCGCCTGCCGCCACTTCTTTACCCAGTGCCTTGATGACACTGTTCACCACGGCTGCAGGCACCATGATCCAGATGGCACTGGGTTTATCCATTCTGGCCACGAGATCGGACAGATCAGCCGCTCCGCTTGCCCCTTCCACCTCCAGTTCTCTGACGGCCTCTGGATTACGGTCGAATACGACACACTCATGACCCGCACGCATTAGGCGGCGAACCATCGCCGCCCCCATCCGTCCCAAACCGACCATACCAAGCTGCATCACCAATTCTCCCTTTTCCGTATCCTAAATGACAGTCTTAGAACTAACCACCCTGGTATTCGGGCAGATCATTACCAATAATTCCAGGCAGTCAAGCCAGGAGGTTTCATCGTAACTGATTCACAGATTTGTATCACGTACCCATGCGGCAAGGCTTGTCATTATCCGAGTGTGTGTCCAACATCCGGTTTACCGTATGATGAGTATTATTTTAGACCGGGAAGTCCTGCTGCCGTCGGCAGACGCCGCACATGCCGGGTAACAAAGTCATACGCATACCGAACCGATACCGATACCGATCATATACGGGGGGAAACTAGCAGGAATCGTCAGAGGCAGCAATATATTAAATGCAGTGATGCAGTATTTCACGCTGGTATTGTGGGCCTGAAACAGAAAACCCTGTCACAGTAGTTCCACGTTATGCATCTGCCCGCCCGTATTGCGTAGGATCCTTCATGAACTTACCGAGACAAGACTCACAGCAAAAGTAATAAGTCTTCCCCTCGTATTCCGCATGATAACCCGAATCCAGAGATACCTCCATGTAGCACACCGGATCAGTCATCGTCTCATGTTGCGCATACCTGGCAGGATCCACCAGAAATTTACTGTGACAGCTGTCAGAGCAAAAATACCAGGTTGTGCCCTGGTACCTTTCCTGCGCCGCCGCATTACTCACTTCTATTGTCATCCCACAGACCGGATCATTTACCATGCCCACTCTCCTATAATTTACTTAAACAGAAGTGTAGAACATATGTGTAACACACAGGTCAAGTTTTTCAGCTTTCACTGCGTTTCCTGTCTACATTGTTAAGTCGTTGCCCCGATGCCACAATGTATTGCCTGCTTGTAATTCAGCCTGCTGGCACGGCAAAGATAAGGACAAAGCTAAGGATAATCGCAATAAAGACAAAACGGGCACGTTCAAGATGGTTGCGGCAAACTGAGAATGCCACCAGGCACTGTAGCAAGTAGTAAAATGCGAAAGCGCGCGATGCCAGCGCAATAATCTCAAAGGTTGAACTGGTCCAGGCCAACAGCATTGCGCTTACACCAACAAACAAATATCCCCAGCGTGTACCAACACGTTGATGGCTTGCTTCCTGTATGTTGGCAGCCGCTGCCAGGGTATCCGCAACTGCGGCGGAAAATTGCGACATGCTGGCGGCGACAATCAGAGGTATTGGTAAAAGTAATGAAGCCGTCGCAGCCAGTTTGATCAGACTGTTGTCAGCATAATTTCCGTTTAGTGCCGGGACAATGGGTAATGCTAGGGCAACAAACAACACATAAACACTGAGTGAAAAATATTGAGACCAACGAGAAGCACGAATACGCGTAGCTGAGTCAAAGTATTTGCCCAGATAACGTGTTGTTTCAAACCCCTGTACAACAATGAGCGTACCGGCCACGATAGTTGCAATTTCCCATGCGGTACGTTCCGGTATTTCAGGAAAAGTAAACTGGCGCTGTGCCAGAAACTGATTGGCATCATAGATACCGAACATAATGAGCAATACTGCAAGAATCAGTATAGTCACATAAAGTGCCCATCGTTCCAGTTTTTCAAGTGGCTTTAGCCCTCCAAACAGGCCGATAATCGTGATAACGCCTATTATTATGCTGGTCAGTATGCTTTTATTGCGATCAGTATCCAGATCGAAATTAGCGAGGACAAAAGTAGAAAGGATGTGAATATAAAGGCAGACCGAAACCACGTAGGCTCCCACTAGCGCAAGGTCTGAGAGCCTTTCAACGATTACAGTAAATGACTTGTTCCCCTTTGCCAGTACAGGTTCGGCACAAAGTATATTGTGTCGGACAATGCCACCGACCAGAAAGGCGACAATCGCAACCACTGCCATGGCGAACACAGCATAGGGACCAACTGCGCTGGCCAGGATAGGCACAACCACAAGAAACCCACTGCCAAATATTGATGCCAGTGGTGTACTCATCGCGGAACGAATATTACTTATTGTCACATTGTTTATCTCTGTTTTAATCCCGCTTAAGGGCGCCGTATAACGCTGCTGTAAGCCCCCACACATACCAATAGCGCTGGGCTCAATTATAGGGACAGGGGCGCGAAGTTACATAAACTTTATTTTCCCCGACAGAAGTGTACTTGATAGAGTTCGTCTCTAACACGTCTATCTTGCCGAGAACGGTATGAAGGTTGCCCGTGGCACCCTTGTTGATACAACGATCATCAATGCACCGAGTTCGGCCAAAAACAAGGACAAGACACGTAAAGGAAACCCGTGGTACTTTGGTATGGAATTTGATGAATAACGATGAAAAATCGTCACGTCTGAACAGGATTGAGTATTTTCACAAAAATCAAAATGATAATTTTTAAAAAAAGCTGAATGATCAGAGCTTCCTTAAATTAATAACTACCAAATAAGTTAGAATATGATATGAGCAACACCGTCCACTTCACCGCCTATAAAACCATCGTCAACCGCGAAATCACGCGATTTATGCGTATCTGGCCACAAACCATCCTGCCACCCGCAATTACCATGACGCTGTACTTCATTATTTTCGGAAATCTTATTGGCAAGCGCATTGGTACCATGGATGGTTTCAGCTATATGGAATTTATCGTTCCCGGTCTGATAATGATGTCGGTTATCACCAGTTCCTATGCCAATGTTGTATCGTCCTTCTTCAGCATGAAATTCCAGCGATCAATTGAAGAAATACTGATCGCTCCTGTCCCCAATTTTATTATCCTTGCCGGTTTTGTTACCGGCGGTGTGGCACGTGGCCTGATAGTGGGGGCTATCGTAACGATCATCGCGCTACTCTTCACGGGCCTGTCTATTGATAATTATCTAATCACTGTTACTGTGATTGTGATGACCGCCATTCTGTTTTCACTTGCCGGTATGATCAATGCCGTTTTCGCACAGAATTTTGACGATATTACAATCGTTCCCACCTTTGTACTCACTCCGCTTACCTATCTCGGCGGTGTCTTTTATTCCATCAAGCTGTTACCTGTTTTCTGGCAGAAGGTTTCCCTGAGCAATCCAATCCTGTATATGGTAAATGCCTTTCGTTATGGTGTGCTGGGTCAATCCGACCTCAATATTGGCATTGCATTTATTATCATTTTCGGCTTTATTACCGTACTAACAGCCGCCTTACTTTATTTACTTAAAAAAGGCATTGGGATACGTAGTTAAGGATAAGACAGTAAACCATGACAACCATGAAAAATACTTGCAGCACGACCTGTTTGATAGAGACAACGGATAAACAGGATTCAGCACAGAACCTGTCTGATAAACAAAGAATCGTACTGATCAGTCCATACGACCTCGGCCGACAACCTTTTGCTCTGGCAGAACCTGCCGCGCTGTTCAGCCAGGCGGGTTACGAGGTGAAATGTCTGGATCTATCGCAACAAAAGCTAACAACTGAGGTGCTGGCTCCTGCAACGACGGTCTTTTTATACCTGAGCATGCTCACCGCCACACGTATCGCTATCGAGGCCATGCCGCGCATAAAGAAAATGGCACCACAAGCAAGAATAGCGGTCTTTGGCTGGTATGCACCGGTCAATGAACAGTTCCTGAGAGACCGGGGTGTCGATGCAGTATTTGGCGGTGAATCCGAAGACGATATGCTAGCCTACACGGCCTCCATTACCGATGAAGATGATCATCCCGCACGCACAGAAACAGTCATCAATCTGAGTCGGATTAAATTTTTAGTCCCTGACCGCCAATCACTACCTGCTTTGGAAAAGTATGCCCAACTGGTGCTACCGGACGGATCCAGACGTATCATGGGCTTTACCGATACGACCCGCGGCTGCAAACACCTTTGCCGGCACTGCCCGGTGGTCCCTGTGTACAGAGGCCATTTTTATGTAGTACCGGCCGATATTGTCCTCGAAGATATACGCCAACAGGTAGCAAAGGGTGCACAGCATATATCATTCGGTGACCCAGACTTCCTTAACGGGCCACGACATGCCCGACGCATTATCGAGGCCATGCATGAGGAATTTCCTGCACTTAGCTACGATGCAGTCATTAAAATTGAGCACATTATCAAGTATCCAGAATTTCTCCCCTTCCTGAGAGACAGCGGCTGCATTCTGGTGACCACCGCGGTGGAATCGGTTGAGAACAGAATCCTTGAGCGTCTTGACAAAGGACATACTGCCGCAGAGTTTGAGATGGTCGTCACTATGATGAATAAACACAACATCGCACTGGCACCGACCTTCATTCCTTTTACACCCTGGACAACTATCGATAACTATATCAATCTACTGAACAGGATCGCAGAACTGAAATTAATCATGAGTGTCAATCCTGTACAACTCTCCTTGCGCCTGTTAATACCCAACGGCTCCCGTCTACTCGAGTTACCAAAAGAAGAAACCTGCGTTACCGACTTCAACCCTGCATCACTGGGTTATACCTGGGTACACAAAGACCCCCAGTTGGATCTGTTGCAGGAAAACATACGACACTGGACTGAAAAAGCTGAAAATGATGGTCTTAGCAGGCTACAGATTTTTAATGGGATACGTCGTATCGCATTAAAAGCTACTGGCAGAAATGCTCTGGATGTCACCGAAGATCATTCTGGGAACAGCATCCCCACGCACTCGGAATCCTGGTACTGTTGTGCTGAACCGACTGAACAGCAGTTGGCCAGCTTCTGAGATGCAACTCACGGGTGTCCGTTTTTTACTGATTGATGCCCCGAACCTTATCCGGCGCATTCATGCGGCCATTCCCCCAGACAAACAAAGCCAGATCATCGAACAGACCATCACATCATCACTACAATCTCTTTCCCGTGCCCTAAAACAACATACACCGACACATACCTTATGTGCCTTCGAATGTGACGGCTCGACATGGCGGCATGAAGTCTTCCCTGATTACAAAAAAGATCGCCCTGTTATGCCAGAGGAACTGGTTGAAATTTTTTCCCGGCTTAAACGGGAGATTCAGGATAACGGTGTTTTCACATTGAATATTGCTGGGATGGAAGCCGATGACATCATCTCCAGCGCCGCAATAAAGGCCGCCGCACAGGGTGCAGAAGTTACTGTATTATCGACTGACATGGGGCAGGCACAATTATTACGACCAGGTATCAGGCAATATAATCACTTCAAACAGGAAGCAATCACAGCAGAGACTATCCAGCAGCGTTTTTCGGTTAAAACTAGCCAGTTGAACGATTATCTGGCAATGGTCGGTGATAAATCGCATTCTCTGCCGGGTGTACCCGGTATCGGTTCGAAGACAGCAGCACGCCTGCTTGATTCCTATTCAGATCTGGAGGAAATAATCGCTGCAGCAGATGAGATCGGCGGCCGTACCGGCAAGTCATTAACAGAACATCGCGAGTCAGCAAGCCTGATTAAAAATCTGCTGGCACTGCGAACCGACATTAGCCTGGGACAGTCATTCCGCTCCTTTCGCTATACCGGTCAGTAACCCTGACATGCCTCCTGATACATATGAAGGACTCTATTCATTGACATCGGGAATTGCAATATATCTATATTCCAGGAATCCTCTGATTAATTCAAAGAAACCTCAAAAATCAAGGAAAAAACCTCGAGAATGAGCATTAAATACAGTATTGAAAATAAGAAAAAATATCTCTTTGTTAAAAGTCACGGAAAGAGTAATGATCTGGATGAAGTCAGCCGCTACGCACGCGAGATAACTGAATTATGTAAAGGACAGGGGCATAAAAATATCCTGATCGATGAGACCCATCGCCAGTACGTCCTGGATGAAGTGCTTGATCTATACAAGCTGGCAACTTTCTTTAAAACCCTGGATATATCCAGCCTTCGAATCGCCATTATCTGTCACCCAAAGTACCTTGAGCATATCCATTTCCTCGAAACAACTGCCAATAACCGGGGTATGAACATAAAATTTTTCCTTGAATTTGACAGTGCCAAACGATGGCTGCTGTAACGAATACTCCATTGTGCAAAGATGTTGCCGTTGCCATTATCAAACGTGGAGATGGCAAGGTACTGTTCGCTGAAAGACCTTCAGGAAAAGCCTGTGCGGGAGAATGGGAATTCCCTGGTGGAAAAATCGAAGCGGGTGAATCGGCCCGTCAGGCACTGGACAGGGAAATCAGGGAAGAATTGGCGATTAGTATCACAGAAGCCAGGCCCTGGGTTACCCTGGCCCACAGCTATCCGCATGCATCAGTGTTACTGCACTTCTTCATCGTCACGGCCTGGACAGGTCATGAGCACGGTGAAGAGGGTCAGAGACTTTCCTGGCAGAACCTTTCACAACTAACAATATCCCCACTGCTGGCAGCCAATGAAGCGATCATTCGTGCCTTACTGCTGCCCAACACCTACGCCATATCCTGTGCGGGCGAAATCGGTGAAGAAAAATTTATGGGGTATTTACCTAAGGCAATTGAAAATGGTCTGCGCATGTTACAAATACGTGAGAAAAACATGCCTCCCTGTCAACTGGAACAACTGGTGGATCGAGTACTGTCTGTTACTGAACCTGCAGGCGTGACCACCCTGATTAATTCTGCAATACCTGTCGCACAAAGAAAATATTTTTCCGGTATCCATTTGACCAGTCTCCACTTAATGAAGCTCGATCAACGCCCGGATTTTGAGCTTGTAGCTGGATCCTGTCATAATCTAGCGGAGTTGAACCAGGCAGTTAAACTCGAACTGGATTTCGTAGTACTGTCACCGATATTAAAAACGGCATCACACCCCGATGCAATGCCCATAGGGATTACCGGCATGAGTAAAATAATTGCTGAATACCCGATTCCAGTATATGCCCTGGGTGGTATGACTGATGATCACCTTACAGAAATGCAATCACATGGCGCACATGGCATCGCCATGATGAGAAATGCCTGGAAATAATTAACCACTACTGAGGGAAAAGGACGTTTACATGTAGGGGCAAATTCATCCGCGCCGCAATAAATCAACGGACTCAAAATCATGTTTGAATAAATTTGAACCTGCAGATTTTTCTCAATTGACCACCGTGGGATTTAAAGACCCTGTGAGATTGGTGTTACCATAAACACGACACTGGAGTGCGCCCCTATGCAAGCAGACTTTTGGCTTCAACGCTGGCAAGCCGGAGAGATCGGCTTCCATCGACACGAGTACAATGCCCACATGACACGATTTATAGATCTCCTGGGCATAGGGCCGGGCGATCATATTCTCGTCCCCCTCTGTGGCAAATCCCTCGACATGATCTGGTTATGCGAACAGAATTTTCGGGTCACCGGCATAGAGATCAGCCCAGTTGCCGTTGATGCCTTCTTTGCCGAAAATAATATAGAACATGACATCAGTGAATACGAATGGGGACTGATGTATCAATCGGACAGCATAAACATCCTCTGCGCAGACTTCTTCAACATCCATTCAGCTGACCTACCGCATATTGATGCCGTGTATGACCGCGCATCCTTAATTGCTCTGCCGCAGGACATACGGCCCGACTATGTGACGCAGCTGGCGCGCCTGATACCGGACACAGCACGTTCCTTGTTAATCACACTCGACTACCCACAACAGGAAATGAACGGCCCACCTTTTTCTGTCGGTGAAGCTGATGTTAAACAGTTATTTGGGCAGCAATTTATCGTTGAATCAATAATCGCAGAAGACTGCCTGGCCAATGAACCACGATTTCAGGCAAAAGGACTTAGTCGACTTGATGAACGGGTTTTTCTTCTGATCAAAAACATTCCCTGAATCCACTTGCAGCACACTAAGTATACGTGTATTTTCTCACCTCATTTATTGCAGCCCAAAATTGATCATGAGCCTCGACGTACACCCACAACTACCCGATGACAGCCTGCCCATACGGGATGATACCCATAAAATCAGACGTCTGCCCTGCTGTCTGTATCTGGAAAACAGTGAAGGCAAAACACTAATCAAACTCAATGACTCCAGCTCTCTGGTATGGTCTTTGTGTAACGGGGAATTCTCAGTCAGGGAAATAATCGATCTACTTGAGGAAAGCTACCCCGATGCCCGTGATATCATTTCAAAAGATGTTTACCGCGTACTTGATGAGTTTATTGCGGAAGATATAATAAAAATTCAGTCTTAGGTCCTGGGTCTTTATGATTTTGACTTACGACGCCTCTATAACCGGCAGGTTTATCACATCCCCCGGTCGCGATTGCATAGTGAATAACTTCGGGTTGTAGCGCTTCAGTAGCCACAGCGGAACGCGTTGCTTGATAGAAATGTTCCACGCATTATCACCGAAGTGAATCCTGTACGTTTCAACACCGACAATCTTAAAGCGTAATCTAAATTCATCCTGCAATTCACGGTGATAATCCAGACGTTGCTGATCAAATTTTTCCCGTTGTGCGGTGTTTCTAATCGGTAAATAAATTACCTTGCCTATACGGACTTTGCGTGATTTTTTTATGTTATTCATTTTTCGGATACGACTGGTATATCTTATACCCATCCAGTTGGCAAAAAGACCCAGTGCCTCATCCGGTTCAACGACAATTGAGTAGCGGATTTTACCGGCTTTCTTGGACAGCTGGATTAACAGGTCATCACCCACACCAAAGATTGATTCAGGGATATCGGGGATAGACTTGATCACCGGTTCTGGTTTGTGTGGGTTGGGACTGATTGCAACCACAGCCAGCTGTCTTTTCTTTGTTTGTTTCTCTGGCTCTATACTGATTTTATTTCTTGCAAGCACAACTTTAGCCGGTTGTTTCTTAAGCTTTCTCACAGCCTTCTTTGCCGGCTTTCTGGCCTTCTTTTTAGCCACTTTTGTCGGCATACCGGGGATAATAATAATCTGTCCCGCACGTATAAAGGCACGACGACCCAGGTTATTCAGCAGAATAAGTTCACGACAGGAAACTGCCTCCTTTCTCGCGATATCACAAGCCGTATCCCCCCGTCGTACCCGGTAGGAGTATTCTGCATATTTTGGTTTCTCCGGCTGCAATGCGTTCAATTTCGCCACCTGTTCACTGCGTCCACCTCTAGCTTTGGGTAACTTGAGCTTGTAACCCTTAGGTACAAACCGCCGACCCGACCACACCAGGCGCATCAATGAGGGATTATATTTTTTCAGTGTGCCCTCTGAAACTGAAAAGGTAGTCATCAACCGGTCAGTTGAAACCGGTGTTTTGATTGTTACCACATCCATTTCTAGCGGCTGTCTTACCCTGTGATTGGGATAATATTTGTCCACGTTCTGAGCGACGTGCCGTGCGGCAAGAAAGCTGGAATAAAAATTTTTCACCGCCATCCGAAACCCGCGGGCTTTATATTTGTTCAGTACGTCCATGTAATCCACACCCACCTTGTCCATGGCCCGTAACATGCCTGCAGCACCATAATTGTAAGAGGTGATAACATAAGGATACAGGCTGTGTTTTTTCGAAGACTTAATACTGCGCGCCTTGTCACCCAACTTCTTCCTGCTTTTGAGAAAATAACGCGCCGCCGCACTAGAGGCGAGTACTGGGTCGAGTCGTTCATCAACAGTGGAAGAAATCCTCAAACCTAAAATACGTGCCGTACGTGGCATAATCTGCCACATGCCAGCCGCCCCAACCCTGGAATAGGCTGTCGGCCGGTAGGAGGACTCAACAAAAGGGAGGTACTGGATGTCTGTTGGCAGACCGACCTGCTTCAGGGTTTTAACGACCATCGGCCCATATTTATCGTGTCGCCCGAGAGCTGCATGAAACTGGTCAGCCACCCCGCCCTGGCATCTTATTCGTCTTGCGGCCTTACGTATTTCTGACGGTTTCTCATCTTTGAGAAGTTCAGCAAGGTGTTTTTTCTCGCCGCTGAATGCCCTTACGCCTTTAGCGCGTTTATCAGCAATCTGCAAAAGCTGCTTTCGTAACTTACTTTTTGCATTTCTTATTAGGCGCGGTTCGCGCCGGCGCGAACATTGGGCTTTTGTCTTGATTACCTTGTAAACACGATGCGGATTATGTGAATCATGCAACACAATGGTGTCATCTCCGTATTTCGTAAACACATCGACCCAGAAAGAGACACGGGGCTTCAACTCGTCCGGGCAGGGGAATATCTTATCGCATTGTAAATCATACTGTCCCAACAGGTGGTCAGCACTCGCCGCCTGTGGAAAAACCCACAATAGGAGTAAAACAGGGGCTAAGAATCTAACGTATTCATTAAAAATAATAATGAAGCGACATGAAAGATAACGAGGTTGGGTGCAAAATGGGCTGTATGGGTGGAGCATTTTTACGATTATTATTATCGCCGCTGCAAGGACAGAATAGAGTCCATACTATACTCGACCGCCTCAATATTGGAAAGATAAAGATCGTCAGATCACCTACATTTCATGAGGAAGATCACCTGGATAAATGCTATGATTCTACGTGCCTATGATACTCTCTGCGAATGGAGGAAAAATGCCTACTTTCGACATTGTTTCTGAATATGATTCACACGAAGCATCGAATGCCATTGACCAGGCCAACCGTGAAATAGACACCCGCTTTGACTTTCGTGGTGGCAATGCGAGTTTTAGCCTAGATGGGCAAAATATCCTGCTGGAATCAGATAACGATTTTCAACTGCAACAGATGCTGGATATCCTTCATAATAAACTCGTTAAAAGGGGCATTGACATCGCCTGCCTCGATGTGGGAGAGCCCGAACAGCGTGGACGGCATACCCGACAGAACATCACCCTGAAAGAGGGTGTGGATCAGAAAACAGCCAAGAAAATCGTTAAAACTGTCAAAGATAAAAAAATGAAAGTACAGGCCACCATACAGGGTGAAAAAATCCGTATTACCGGCAAGAAACGAGATGATTTACAGGCCGTGATAGCTTTGTTAAAAGAACAAAGCTTCGACGTTCCACTCCAGTTCAATAATTTCCGGGACTAAGCACATCAGCCGTCTGTCAAAAGTTACGTTGATGGCGAAGGAGGCTGATAGCAATGCTCGTTTTCTGGTCCTGTTACTGACAGCAACGTTGATCATTTTACTTTGGTCAAATATCGCGCCGAAAGACCGAACAACCTGGTTTATGGAAGTTTTACCAGTACTGATTGCACTGCCCATACTGACCTATACCTGGCAAAGTTTCCCACTCACCCGCTTATTGTATCTTCTAATATTTTTTCACGGGCTAATCCTGATGGTTGGTGGTCACTATACCTACGCCGATGTCCCTGTCGGGATCTGGTTTCAGGAGGCTTTTGATCTAGAGCGTAACCATTACGACCGCCTCGGCCATTTTGCTCAGGGCTTTGTGCCAGCCATCCTTGCACGAGAAATATTACTCAGAAAAACAACCCTGTTACCAGGGAAAATGCTCTTTTTCATTGTTGCCTCGATCAGCCTGGCCATTAGTGCCTTCTACGAACTGATCGAATGGTGGGCCGCTCTACAGTACGGTGGGAAAGCCGATGCCTTTCTGTCCACACAAGGCGACATCTGGGATACACAGTGGGATATGTTTTTAGCATTGGTCGGCGCCATCACCGCGTTGTCTCTATTATCGAATATCCATGACAGGCAGTTAGAAAATCTCGAGAGTAAGTGATCGGTTTACGGTTGTTGTAAAACCCAGGGAGCTTCTGATCATTCGTCATTTCGAGGTATGAAGTGACGAAATAATCTCAAACATTCATTAAACTGACTTGCCGACAAAGCAGGTACTTCCACACCTTGCCGCAATCACTAAACCTGCGGGTCGGGGTAATAATCAGCGCTCGGACATAACGGTGATCGTGCTCGACGGTATAGCCGCTGCACATAAGGGTAACGTAAAACTGGCCGTATCACACAGGGCAGTGGACGGACACATTGATGTGCCTGTCTGTATCCAATAAATAATGAGTAGCCTTATAGGGTTGTTCTGTTCGACAGAGGTTCGGATGAAAATCGAGTGGGTTGTAATGAATAATACTAGCGACGACGTCCACGTCCTTTACCTTTACGGCGTGTGGTGTCTTCAAAACAGACTTTAAGCGGAGTGTTATTGTGTATCCGACCATCAAGTGCCTCAATGGCGGCACGTGCTTCATGCCCTTCCATTTCAACAAAACCAAAACCACGACAGCGACCAGAAAATACGTCTGTCACCAACTTAATGGAACGAACCTTGCCATATTTCGAGAAAAGTTCCGTAACACTTGTTTCGTCGGCATCCGGTGGTAAACCACCGACAAAAATTTTTTTCAAAATTGTATCCTCCTGAAAATTAAAAAAGAGAAATAAGTATCAGAAGGGCGAAACGGGAGATAAAGCTAAGGAATCTCTGATTAATTCCGATTAAATGCGATAATACGCTATCCCAACAGACAGCGAAATAACCATGCGCCAACAATCCCAAAATACCGATGGGTTTGAGGAATACTGCAAACCAACACATAAAGAACTATTTCTCAAAGACAGGGAACAGATCACTCCCCGAAAAGAACTGTGTCAGGTCATCAAGCAGGTAGACAGTGGGTCTTGAAAGAATGCGTCGTATTCATTTTCTTCAGCACTGGTTTGCTTTATTCGACCCTGTAGCAGAAGAAGCCTTATATGGTTCCAGGGCGATCTGTTCATTTGTTGGTATTGACCTTGGCCAGGAACCGGTGCCGGATGAGACGACGCTCCTGCCTTAACTAATCCGAACCCAGATACTCTACTCGAATGCGGGTAATATCTGGCTCAATCTCAGGCAACTTACTGATCTTGCCTAACGCCTGATTCATCGCCTTTTCAAACACGCTATGAGTTAGAATAACAATAGGTACATTGGCGCCTTGCTGGTGCGGTGCTTTCTGTACTATAGCTTCAATGCTTATAGCATTTTCGCCCAGTATTTTAGTGACATTAGCCAACACATTGGGCTGATCCTGGGCCTGCAAGCGGAGAAACCAGGCGCTGCTCACCTCTTCAATTGGCAGGATTACCGTATCATTCAGCGCATCAGCCTGAAAGGCCAGGTGAGGAACACGATTTTCAGGGTCAGTGGTCAGGGCACGTACAACGTCAACCAGATCAGCAACCACTGCTGATGCCGTTGGGTCAGCCCCGGCTCCGGCACCGTAATACAGCGTAGGCCCCACCGCATCACCATTCACCAGTATTGCATTCATCACCCCATCAACATTTGCGAGCAGGCGTTTTTCAGGAATCAGTGTAGGGTGAACGCGAAGTTCGACACCGTTGTCTGTATGTTTTGCTATTCCCAGAAGTTTGAGTCGGAAACCCAGATCAGCTGCATCGGTAACATCCTGTGTTGTCAGAGATCGGATTCCTTCGATATAGGCTTTGTCAAACTGCAATGGAATACCAAATGCGATTGAAGCCAGTATGGTCAGCTTATGTGCGGCATCAATACCGTCCACATCAAAGGTGGGGTCAGCTTCTGCGTAGCCCAGTTTCTGCGCCTCAGCCAGTACATCTTCAAAACTACGGCCTTTGTCACGCATCTCGGTGAGAATAAAATTACTGGTACCGTTGATGATACCTGCCAACCATTGCACGCGATTACCTGCCAGACCTTCTCGTACTGCCTTGATGATTGGTATGCCACCTGCCACTGCTGCCTCAAAGGCGACGGTGACACCCATCCTCTGCGCTTCAGCAAAAACCTCGTTTCCATGCACCGCAATTAATGCTTTATTGGCCGTCACCACATGCTTGCCATTGGTGATGGCTTTTTGAACCAGCTCCAGTGCCAGCGTATCACCACCGATCAATTCTACCACCACATCGATATCCGGATGATTAATGATTTCAAATGAGTCTGTGGTCAGTTTGATCGAACTGGTATCACAGATTCGTGGTTTATCCAGTGAGCGTACCGAAGCCATCGTGACCCGTATTTCACGTCCCGCGCGCCGAGTAATTTCATCGGCATTACGATTAAGAACATTTACTGTTCCACCACCGACAGTGCCCAGCCCCAGTATGCCAATATTTACAGGTTTCATTGATTGTCTTCTATATTTCCAGATTTGTTTCTAGGTATTTTTCATAACTACCGGCGGATCTGCCTACTCATCATATTATGCCCCTTTTCGCAACATTTCTCGTATCCCACGAACGGCTTGACGGGTGCGCTGTTCATTTTCTATCAGGCTGAAACGGACATGATCATCGCCGTATTCACCAAAGCCAACACCCGGAGAAACAGCCACTTTCGCTTCCAGCAGGAGTTTTTTAGCGAACTCCAGTGACCCCATCTCTTTATACTGATCTGGTATCTCTGCCCAGACAAACATGGTTGCCTTTGGCTTATCCACTGGCCAACCGGCAGCAGTCAGTCCTTCACATAGCACATCCCGGCGATGCTGATACATATCGCGGATTTTTTTCACTTCATCATCACACTGCTCCAGTGCGACTATCGCCGCAACCTGTATGGGTGTAAACATACCGTAATCGAGATAGGACTTCATTCTTGCCAGAGCTGAGACCAGTTCATTATTCCCAACCATAAAACCAACCCGCCATCCCGGCATGTTATAACTCTTTGACAGGCTGAAGAATTCAACAGCAACGTCTTTGGCACCGGGCACCTGAAGAATCGAGGGGGCCTTATAACCATCAAAAACGATATCCGCATAAGCCACATCATGCACCACCCAGATATTGTGCTCTTTGGCTATTCCCACAACGCGGGCAAGAAAATCCAGATCAACACATTGTGTAGTAGGATTCCCCGGAAAGTTGATTACCAGCATCTTGGGTTTTGGCCAGGAATTTTTAATCGCTTTTTCTATTTCAGCAAAAAAATCACCGTCTTTAACCAGCGGTACATGACGGATATCCGCGCCAGCGATGACAAACCCGTAAGGATGGATTGGATAACTGGGATTTGGCACCAGTACCGCGTCACCCGCTTCTACTGTAGCCAGTGCTAAATGCGCCAGCCCTTCCTTGGACCCGATGGTGACAATGGCCTCATTTTCCATATCCAGGTCAACATTATATCTGCGTTGATACCAATCACAAATAGCTTTACGTAGACGAGGTATACCCCTGGAGAGGGAGTAGCGATGTGTATCCGGTCGACGGGCAGCCTCGCACAGCTTCTCGACGATAATCTGCGGCGTCGGCTGATCAGGGTTTCCCATCCCAAAATCAATAATATCCTCACCTCGTTGTCTCGCCTCTGCCTTGAGGGCATTTACAATATTAAATACATATGGAGGGAGTCTTTTGATGCGTGCAAATTCTTCCATTTCTACTCAACTAAAACGCTGGGCCACCTGTTCCAACAAAACAGCAAACAATACTGACCCATGCGATGGGTGTCAAACACTAAAAAGAAGTTCCAGGTGAGAAAATCAAAAACCCACTACCACAGAGGCCACAGGGGGTTTATTTTTTCTTGAAATTTGGAACCTGGATCCTGGAGATTCACCCCCCTCTTTTTCATTGACGCCCGGAACAAAATGCCTCACGTCGTTGAGACAGCAGTTGTCTATGTGGGGGAGTGCTGCCAGGGTTTTGCTTTTAGGCTTCATTACTGATTATCATTGATCCATCTCTGTATACGCATCATCCCTTCCTGCAAATTCTCAATGGCATTCGCATAAGAGAATCGAACATACTTGTTGCTTTCGTAAGAACCAAAATCAGCTCCAGGAGTAATCGCCACACCCGCCTGATGCAAAAGTGTCTCACATAAGGCCATCGAATCATCAGCGATTTCGCTGCAGTCTGCGTAGATGTAAAAAGCGCCTGTCGGTTTTGTTCTGACTGTAAACCCCGCCGCCTCGACCAGGGGCAGTAGCACATCTCTGCGCAGATGAAACACATCACGGCGTCGGGTCAGTTCTTCTTTAGCCTCCTGCCCAATGGCTGCCAGTGCGGCATATTGAGATAGGGTCGGTGCGGCAAGATACATATTCTGAGCCAGACGATTTGCTGCTTCGATAAATTCGTCCGGGGGCACCACCAGCCAGCCGACTCGCCAACCGGTCATTCCGTAATATTTTGAAAAACTGTTGATAACAAATACCTGATCGCCAATATTCAACGCACTGTCGGGCTTCTCACCGTACACCAGCCCGTGATAAATCTCGTCAACGACCAGAGCCGCCCCTTTCTCCTGTAGCAGATGATAGATGTCAGACAGTTGTTCGTATGAGATCATAGTGCCGGTCGGGTTTGAAGGACTGGCTATCAGGACCACTTTGGTGTTTTTCTGCCAGTATTTCTCGACCAGTTCAGCCGTCAGTTGATAATCCGTCGATTCGTTAACCGCAATAGATTGAACTTCTGCAGTAAACAGCCTGGCGATATGACGATTACAGGGATAGCCTGGATCAGCCAACATGATGCCGTCCCCACTGTTTAGCAGCATTGCCATCACCAGTTGCAGGGCACCGGATGAACCGGGTGTGACCAGTATTCTGGCCGCATCCAGATTCGAACAAAGATCATACTGATCTGCAATAGCCTGCCTTAGCTCCGGTAAGCCGTTTGCAGCCGTATAGTGGGTTAATTTATTATCCAGGGCCTGCCTACCCGCCGCAATGACGGGTTCAGGGGACGGAAAATCCGGTTCACCGATTTCCATATGTATGATTGAGCGCCCCTGAGCTTCCAGTTCCCGCGCCTGTGCCAGGATTCTCATCACATGGAAGGGCTCTATCGCCTGGGCCCTTGCAGCCAACCTGATGGACATTCAACCGTATCTTTCAATCAGGTAATCAACAGTCAGCATTTGCCCCTTAAATGAGCCATCGGGGTCGTTTATTACCTTTGCTGGATCATTTTCATCACCAAGGCGGTCAAGCACAAGGTCAGCGTCAATAAACGCCTCATCGCGCGTGTAGGCAGTCACGGTGATGATTACCGGCAGGGCCGCAGCCCTGGCAGACAAGCAGCCATTCTCGGAATCCTCAAAAGCAACGCATTCATCTGCCTGCCAGCCCATTTTATCCAGCACCAACTGGTAGATCTCACCCGAGGGCTTCTTGTTCTCGACGATATCCCCGGCGGCAATGATGTCGAACCAATCCAGAGATTCTTCACCCAGGTTACTGCTCAGTAAACATTGTACATTCGAAAGCGCGGTTGTTGTCGCAATGGCTAAGTGGATTCCTGCCTGGTATGCCTCTTTGAATAGCCTCTCAACACCACTGCGTAGAGGGATCAAGCCCGTTAGTAACATATCTTTAAATATTTGTGTCTTGCTACTGTAGATCCTGGCAATTAAGGTCTCTAAGACCATGTCAGAGGGAATATCAGGTTGATAATTATCAATAAAATATTTCATTCGCTCTTTGCCGCCGCTGACGACGAGCAACTCAGTATAAGTAGCCTCGGTCCAGTGCCAGTCTATTCCTAATTGCTCGAATGCCCTATTATAGGCTACACGATGGCCTTTCAACTCGGTATCGGCCAAAGTCCCATCAACATCGAAAATCAATGCGTTAAGTGACATATAAATTTAATTTTCCGTTTATCAGAAAATCCTTGTTGCAACACACCGTATAAATCTGCTATAGATGCGCGTCGTTAAAATTTCCACAGATTATGGCAGGAGACACCACATGCCGGCCAGCAAAAAAAATGACCAGACAGATAGACTGATTCATGGGATCGAACCCTACGTTGCAAAGAAACGTGAGGCGTATATGAACCCAAAACAGCACGAGCATTTTCGCAATATTCTGACCGCCTGGCGGCAGGAACTGCTGGATGAGGTCTCACGCACAGTACACTCAATGCAGGATGAAACTGAAAATCACCCTGACCCAAATGATCGCGCCAGCCAGGAGACAGATATCTCCCTGGAACTGCGTAGCCGTGATCGTGAGCGCAAATTGATCAAGAAGATTGATGAATCAATAGATTTCATCGAAACCTCAGACTACGGTTATTGTGACTCCTGCGGTGTAGAGATCGGTATTCAACGCCTGGAAGCACGCCCAACGGCCACCATGTGTATTGATTGTAAGACATTGGATGAAATTCGCGAAAAACAACGCGCCTGAACACCATGCCATTCACATCGGTATGGCTGTTTCGCAATCCCTATTCACGAAAGCGCATAAAACTGCGAGATGGCGATTTTGTTGACACCGCCTGCCTGCTGCGGGAACGAAAAAACGGTGCCCCAATAGTAACATTTCTGTTGTATTAGGCTGTTTGAGTTTGAGTCCACAGCATTCACTAAAAAAAAGACCTCGCGGCCTTTTTTATAATATCTTAAACAACTTTTTGATCAGCAATCAGGCCGCATCTTCATCGCTGATGGCCTTCATACTCAAGCGTATGCGGCCCTGGCGATCTACCTCAAGCACCTTTACCTTGATCACATCACCTTCAGACAACTTATCGCTAACTTTCTCTACACGCTCGTGAGAGATCTGTGAGATATGTACCAGACCGTCTTTGCCCGGCAGAATAGTTACAAAAGCACCAAAGTCCATCAATTTGGCGACCTTGCCTTCATAGATTGTTCCGACTTCAACATCGGCCGTGATCTGTTCGATGCGACGTTTTGCTTCCTGCCCAGCGGCATTATCGATTGAGCCGATCTTAACCGTACCGTCATCCTGAATATCAACCGTTGCACCCGTCTCTTCAGAGATTGAGCGGATGGTTGAACCCCCTTTACCAATAACGTCACGAATCTTGTCCGTAGGTATCTTCAGGGTGATAATGCGCGGGGCATAATCAGACATTTCTTCACGCGGGGCTTCAATAACTTTAGCCATCTCACCAAGAATGTGCTCACGGCCTTCTTTAGCCTGACTCAGAGCGATTTCCATGATCTCACGCGTGATGCCTTCGATCTTGATGTCCATTTGCAGCGCGGTTATACCTTCAGTCGTACCGGCTACTTTGAAATCCATGTCGCCAAGATGATCTTCATCACCGAGGATGTCTGACAGTACGGCGAACTTGTCGCCATCTTTGATCAACCCCATGGCAACACCCGCAACAGGTGCTTTGGTTTTTACACCCGCATCCATCATCGAAAGTGATGCTCCGCAGACAGTGGCCATTGAGCTTGAACCATTACTTTCTGTTATCTCAGAGACTACACGAATCACATAAGGGAATTCTTCCAGAGTCGGAATGACGGCAGCAACGGCACGCTTGGCCAATTTACCGTGTCCAATTTCTCGACGCTTGGGGCTACCTACTCGGCCCGTTTCACCAACCGAGTAGGGCGGGAAATTGTAATGCAGCATGAAGGGATCACGGTAACTCCCTTCCAGCGCATCAATAATCTGTGAATCACGCTCCGTACCGAGTGTGGTGACGACCAGTGCCTGGGTTTCACACGGGTAAACAGGGCTGAACCATCGGTGCGTGGCAGTACGCCTGTACGAATTGTAATAGGACGGATAGTGCGTGTGCCACGACCATCGATACGTGGCTGACCATCAAGGATACGGCCGCGGACGATCGATTTCTCAAGTCCCTTTATCGCACCCGAGATTTTTTCAATATCTTCGGATGTGCTTTCTTCGTTTGTCAGTTCATCCATGATCAGACTGCGTACTGATGAGCATTTATCCTGACGAGACATCTTTTCAGCTATGCTGTAGGCCTCTTCAAAACCCACTTTACCGATAGCCGAAACTTTTTCAGCCAGTGCCTCATCTTTCTCCGCTGCAACAAATTCACGTACATCAGTATTTACTTCTGCTGCCAGTTCACGGATTGCTTTGATTGCTATTTTTGATTGTTCATGACCATACATGACAGAACCAAGCATAACTTCTTCTGATAAGACTTTTGCTTCAGATTCAACCATCAAAACAGCACTTTCAGTGCCTGCAACAACCAGGTTAAGGTCTGAATCTTTTAGTGCCTCAGCGCCGGGATTGAGCACATATTCACCGTCGATGTATCCAACACGAGCACAAGCAACCGGGCCATTGAACGGCAGCCCTGAAGTGGCCAATGCTGCTGAGGTACCAAGCATAGCGATGATATCAGGATCAATATCAGGATTGATTGAAATGACTGTGCAGATGATTTGCACCTCATTCACGTACCCCTTTGGGAATAAAGGGCGCATAGGCCGGTCAATCAGACGACAGATTAGAATTTCCTTTTCAGAGGGACGACCTTCGCGGCGGAAGAAACCACCCGGAATACGACCGGCTGCAAAGACTTTTTCCTGGTAATCGACTGTAAGTGGAAAGAAATCCTGTCCGGGACGGGCACTTTTAGCACCAACCACTGTGACCAGAACAACTGTGTCTTCCATGCTCGCAATAATTGCGGCATCGGCCTGACGTGCAATTTCACCTGTTTCCAACGTGACGGTGTGCTCACCGTACTGAAATGACTTGCTTACCTTTTTCAAAATTTATCCTCTACTCGGATACTGTCCGACTAACTTAAATTACGATGAGTTGTGCCGCTGTTGATTTACGATTACTTACGCAGACCTAGACGTGAAATTAAATTACGATAGCGTTCTGAATCGCGACTTTTAAGATAATCAAGCAATTTACGACGCTTGCTTACCAGACGCAACAAACCCTGTCGTGAATGATGATCATGGATATGCTCTTTAAAATGGCCGGTCAGATCAGTGATCCGTGCGGTCATCAGGGCAACCTGTACTTCTGGCGAACCGGTATCTGTTGTACCGGTCTGATATTCTTCAACAATCTGCGCCTTTGTTTCTGCATTCAAGGCCATTTTCTTCCTCTCTGGATAATCCTTACTGGTTACAGTCGATAAAACCCGCGTATTCTACCTGTGTGTTGTATATTCCTCAATACTAATATATCTGAAATGTTGAATAATAGGGTAGACAAAAAATAGATCGTCGTTGTGAGAAATGTGGTGAGGAAACAATCCCATAATGCCCGGTTTAAAATAAAGAGATTGCCGCGTTACGGCGGCCGTGACAGTAAGGTTGGCGGCACTACTCATCCTGCAGTACCCGTAGGGTGCAATGCCGAATAATGATAAGAAATATTTGTTTCCATAATTCCTGGATGCAACAATTATTTACGTTAGCTTTAGTATATTACTTATTGTTTTAATTAATATTTTATCAAAAATATTACGATCAGTTATTTGTACTGAGCAGTCTTTTGGGCTTTATTCGCCTCCCTTCCAAGGCCTCTCCAATACCGATAAAACACACATCTTCACTGTACACACGCACCAGACCGACCTGCGGGGCCTCATCTGTACGCACCGTTTGACCCTGTCGAAAATAATCGGAGGCATCCTGTGCGAGACTAACCCGTGGCATATCGTCTATACCGGCATCTACTGGCATCAGTTGTTGTAGACGTTGCTGACTGTCCATTTCCTCTAACTGTTCTAGTTTTACTGCATCACGGACATCAAATTTACCGGCAGCTGTCCTTCTCAACCCAATCACATGTGCACCACAGCCCAGCATCTCACCAATATCAAAAGCAAGACTGCGAATATAGAAACCTTTAGAGCAATGGACGTCCAGCGTAAGCAATTCATCATCAAATGCCAGTAATGATAAATCGAAGATTTCAACTGAGCGCGGCTTACGCCTAATTTCTATTCCCTTTCTGGCAAGTTTATACAGAGGCTGGCCATTTTTCTTCAATGCCGAATACATAGGCGGCACCTGCTCAATAATACCCCTATATTTATTCAGTACTGACTCAAGCTGCCGACTGGAGATATTAACTGCTTTCTGTGAAATAAGCTTGCCTTCAGCATCGCCAGTAGTCGTTGTTTCACCAAGCTTGAAAGTGGTCAGATAACGTTTATCAGAATTCAGCAGGTACTGGCTTAGTTTAGTAGCCTCACCAAAACACAGTGGAAGTAAGCCAGTGGCAAGAGGATCAAGACTTCCTGTATGGCCTGCTTTTCTGGCATTGAACAGACATTTGACCTGCTGCAGGATTCTGTTTGAGGAGATCCCCAGCCCTTTGTCCAGCAGGAGGATGCCATCCACCGGGTTGAGAGAGTACTGAGACCATCTGCTCACCCTTTGTTTTTGCCCCGTTCTTTGTACATAACGTCATCAATTAACTTGCCGATACGCAAACCACGTTCAATAGATTGGTCGTATGCAAAATGTAATTTCGGGATGTAACGGAGTTCGATACGGCTGATTAGCTCGTGGCGAATAAAACCAGAAGCTTTATTGAGTACTTTTTCCGTCTCCTTAATGGCCTGTTTATCGCCCTGCATGATGAAAAAAATTCGTGCAGAGGACATGTCCCGTGTCATCCTGGTGTGAGTGATGGTAACGGCAGCAGCACGCGGGTCATTCATACTCTGCTGGACGACATTAGCGACCTCCCGCTGAATAAGCTCGGATACTCGGGTGGAACGACTAAAATCTCTGGGCATTACGAAACGGCTAATCGAGTGTTCTTTTTGTTTCAATGACCTCAAACACTTCAATCTGGTCACCGACCTTAATGTCGTTGTAGTTTTTCACCCCGATGCCGCATTCCAGGCCTGACTTGACCTCGTTCACATCCTCTTTAAAGCGGCGTAATGAATCGAGTTTACCCTCGAAGATAACAACATTATCCCGCAATACCCGAACCGGGTTGTTGCGTTTGATTGAACCATCAATAACCATACAACCTGCAATCGCACCAACCTTTGAAACCATAAACACATCCCGCACTTCTGCCAGACCGGTAATCTCTTCTTTAACTTCGGGTGATAACATACCTTCAATAGCAGCCTTCACCTGATCAACTGCATCATAAATCACCTTATAGTAATAAACCTCAACACCTTCATTTTCGATTAGTTTTCTGGCAGTCATATCAGCACGGACATTAAAGGCGATGATGATTGCCTGTGAGGCCAGAGCCAGATTCACATCTGATTCTGAAATACCACCAACCATGCCATGGACAACGGTGACTTTGACTTCATCAGAAGACATTTTCTCTAATGACTGGCTAAGTGCCTCTACTGAGCCCTGCACATCTGCTTTCACCAGCAGATTGAGTGTCTTCTTTTTACTTTGTGAATCTTCCATATTCTGGAAAATATTTTCCAGTTTACTTGCCTGTTGACGTGCCAGTTTCGATTCTTTAGCCTTACTTTTTCGGTACATGGCTATCTCGCGCGCCTGTCGTTCATCACCAGCTACCAGCACCTCATCACCTGCTGTAGGAACACCGGACAAACCAAGCAGCTCGACGGGAATTGATGGCCCTGCCTCCTTGATTACTCCGCCAGAATCATTATGCATGGCACGCACCTTTCCACTTTCCTGCCCGGCAATGATAATGTCACCCTTGTGTAGCGTCCCATCCTGAACAAGAACGGTAGCCACTGGGCCACGACCCTTATCAAGACGTGCTTCAACGACCATTCCCTTCATAGGCCCAGTTACAGGGGCCCGTAATTCCAGTATCTCTGATGTCAGCAACACGCTTTCAAGCAATGTATCCACCCCCTCCCCGGTATGTGCAGAAACAGCAACGGACATAACATCTCCGCCGTAATCCTCGACAAAGACATCATGAGAACTCAACTCTGATTTCACCCGCTCAGTATCTGCACCTTCCTTATCAATTTTGTTGATAGCGATTACAATTGGAACACCCGCAGTGCGAGCGTGGTGTATCGCTTCAATAGTTTGTGGTTTTACACCGTCATCGGCGGCAACAACGATAATAACGATATCAGTAGCCCCTGCACCACGTGCACGCATGGCACTGAACGCCTCATGACCCGGTGTATCAAGGAAGGTCATACCACCATGCCCCGTCTCTACATGATAGGCACCAATATGCTGGGTAATCCCACCTGCCTCACCACTGGCAACACGTGTTTCACGAATATAATCCAACAGAGATGTCTTGCCATGATCAACATGGCCCATGACGGTAACAATTGGATAACGTGGCTTAAGTTCATGCTCACCGTCATCAATCTGTGAGAAAACATCTTCAGGTGTTTCCGCCTTAGCCTCTTTTGCAATATGGCCCATTTCTTCAACAAGCAAGGTAGCCGTATCACCATCAAGCATCTGGTTAATGGTCACCATCATACCCATACCCATAAGGACTTTAATTACTTCACCTGCCTTAACAGACATGGCGGCCGCAAGATCTGCAACGGTAATGGTTTCAGGTATCTCTACCTCGTAGATCACGGGCTCAGTCGGTTTTTCAAATACGTGCTGATCCGTGATACTTGTTTGGACTTTCTGATTACCACGACGCTTGGGCTTGCGTCGTTTACCTTTACCGGGGGCAACATGAAGTTGCTCTCGTCCCTTACCAAAACCACCATGATCCTTGTGATGGGCCGATTTATCTTTCTTGGCCGGGGCCTGTTTACCCGGTCGAGGGCCAGCGCTTTTTTTAGTTCCCTCAGTACTGTCAGTTTTGGGCGATTTTTTGGCCTCTCCCTTTGCCGTCTTTTCTGCGGCAGCCTTACGTAATTCTTCTGTCTCAGCTTCCGCCCTAATCCTGGCAGCCTCTTCCTCTGCAGACTTTTTAGCTAACATCTCAGCTTCTTTAGCTGCATTGATTTCAGCCTGTTTTCTTTCTTCTGCTTCTTTCTCTAATCTGAGCTTTTCTTCTTCTTTGGCCTGGACTTCATCAATGACTCCCTTGTTAACAAATGTGCGTTTTTTGCGTACGACCACCTGTACTGCATGTGCGCTACCCGTACGCGATGTCTGTCGAATTTCACTGGAGGTTCTTCGATTAAGGGTGATCTTATTACGTGATTTTGGTAACCCCGCATCAACATCGCCGCTCAGGTACTTGAGCAGGAGCATTTTTTCATCATTAGTCAGATCATCACCCACTTTTTTGCCCTTGATGCCTGCTGCAGTTAACTGCTTCAACAGATGCTTCGGTTCAACACCGATTTTCTGCGCAAAACTTTTAATATTGGTCTCTGACATAACTCATCTCTCTACCCTTTTCAGGGTGTGCAAAAACTCAGCCTATTCTACCCTATTAGCCCTTACTTGCATTACTCAAACCAGGGTGCTCTTGCAGCCATGATTAACTGCTTGGCACGTTCTTCGTCCATTTCCTGGATATCGAGCAACTCATCAACAGCAAGCTCCGCCAGGTCTTCCTGCGACACTATGCCGTTGTTTGCCAGTACTTTAGCTGTGTGTTCGTCCATCCCGTCCAGTAGCAACAGGTCGGCATTCGGTTTGGCATTTTGTAAAGCTTCTTCTTCAGCAATGGCTGAAGTAAGTAGTGCGTCTGCCGCACGGTTACGGAGCTCGTCAATCAAAGCATCGTCAAATTCTTCAATTGCCTCCATTTCCTGACGAGGGACATAAGCGACTTCCATTACAGAGGTAAAGCCCTCCTGTACCAGTATCATCGCGACATCTTCGTCCACATCAAGCTGAGTGGAGAACATCTCAATTAATTTTTGTGCTTCACCCTGCCCCTTTTCTTCTGCCCCAGTTTCGGACATGACATTTAGCACCCAACCGGTGAGCTTTGAAGCCAGCTGAACATTCTGGCCGCTGCGCCCTATCGCCTGCGCAAGCTGGGTTTCATCAACGATTACATCTATGGAATGGTTTTCTTCATCAACCATGATGGACAGAATTTCTGCCGGGGCCAATGAGTTTATGACAAACTCAGGGACTTCTGGCGACCATTTAATGATGTCTACGCGTTCTCCGGCAATCTCATTCGATACACTTTGTACACGCGATCCCCGCATGCCTACACAGGCCCCGACAGGATCAATGCGACCATCCATGGATTGTACGGCTATCTTTGCACGAGAACCCGGATCCCTGGCTGCACCGTGTATCTTGATCAAACCCTCACCAACTTCCGGCACTTCAAGCTCAAAGAGTTTTATCAGTAATTCCGGTGAAATCCGGCTAAGTAAAAGTTGCGGCCCCCGATTTGCATAACGAACTTCTTCCAGGACAGCCCTTATTCGATCACCTTTGCGCAATCCTTCTCTTGGAATCATATTGCGCTTAGGCAACAGTGCTTCGGTGCCATTGATTTCGACGATGACATCACCTCGTTCCATACCTTTTACAATACCGGTGATCATCTCACCCTGACGGCCTTCAAAATCTTTGACAATTTGTTCGCGCTCTGCCTCGCGAACTTTCTGCATAATAACCTGCTTGGCCGCCTGGGCGGCAATTCTGCCAAATACTACTGGTTCGATACTTTCTTCAATCACATCACCGGCGACTAACTCAGGGTAGTCTTCTTTAGTTGAACTTAGCAGTAACTGCTTGTCAGGATACTCAAGCCCCTGTCCATCTTCAATTGACTCATCATCAATAATTTCCCATACGCGAAAGCTTTGATACTCGCCCGTACTTCTATCAATCTCTACCCTGGCATCAATATCCAGAGGATTAAGCTTACACGTTGCTGCTGCCAGTGCTGCCTCAATTGCCTGAAAAATAACTTCTTTTTCAAGTCCTTTCTCGCGTGAGACGGCATCAGCCATCATGAGAATTTCATTTTGCATAATAAGCCTCGCTAACTATCCAACACGGGTACCAGATTTGCTTTTTCGACGATATCAAGAGGTATTTCATATTCCTCATTGTCGACCGCAACAAACAGATTCTTTCCATCAAATGCTTCAAGTACACCCTTGAAATTTTTTCTTCCAAGAACAGCTTCAGTACTGCGAATTTTTACTAACTCACCTACAAACCGCTTAAAATGTTCAGGTTTAACCAGCAGCCTGTTCAGCCCCGGTGATGAGACTTCCAGTGTGTAACGGTTATCCAGGGGATCTTCAACCTCAAGTATACCGCTGATCTGGTAGCTGACCGCCTGACAATCCTCTACCGTTATTCCCTTCGCTGCGTCAATATATATGCGCAGGATCGTACCATTACCACTACCCGTCAGCTCAACACCAACAAGTTCGTAAGCCATTGATTCAACAACCGGCTCAAACATATCACTTAACCTCTTTTTCAGCCTATCCATTCTACCCTAGCCACTATTAGGTCCAAACAAATCGGGCACACGGCAATCTGAGCCCGAAAAAACAAGACCCCGCATTGCGGGGCCTTATTTTTATAAATCCTTGGTAGCGGGGGCAGGATTTGAACCTACGACCTTCGGGTTATGAGCCCGACGAGCTGCCAGACTGCTCCACCCCGCATCAGACGGAGGGCATCATACTCATGACGGGATTATTTTTCAACATCCGAAGGGATTTATTTATTATGCTGGCACACGGCTGGGGGTCTTATCATTTTGATGTGGAATCTATCTTTATTCTATATCTTGTATTCAACTGTGTTTTCGCATCCACAGAAAAATTATTCATATCACCGTGAAAGCAACCAGGTTTTGACTTTCTTTTCCTCTTTTACCGTTCCTCTGTCTTTCACCTCACCTGATGTTCAACCAGACTTGGATTCCAGAATAGCATTTTTCTCTGTTTAGATTCTTTTTTGAGCTTTTCAGCATCCCATTCCTTCTTGATATCAAAATACCCTTCTTTCATAACACGAACACTGAGTTTACTGGAATTCTTAGCCATATCACTATTAAGCTGTAAAGCGGATTCCAGTGGTGTGGTTCCAAGATACACCCAGGGGGCATCTGTAGAAGTGCGGCTTATGCGATAAATTACATAAGCCCCCGCAGGCTCGGAGTAGACCTTTAGTGGTATTACTTTAGGCGTGCTACTGCAGGCAGATAAAAGCAGTAATATAGAAAGTAAAAAGAAAATAAACGTTGGTTTCATATCACACTGTCCTACTTTTTCGGCTTCAACTCAACCTTAACTGGCTGTGGTTCTTTTTCAGCATCTGCTCGGGAACCATGGCGCATATTGACCCAGAATGCTGTCACTTTGTCGTTATATCCGGCTTTATGAAAACGTACCGTGATAAGCTTTGATTCTTCGCGGTCATTTTTCCAGTGAATCATCACAGGGGTAGTCCCTAACAATGAATCATCTTCAAGATTCACGACTTCAGCACCTGAAGGTATGGATTGTATCTTCGCAGCACCATAACTGGAGCAGCCGCTGACAGCTAACAATAGTACAGAAATAACTAATGCATATTTTGCTTTGCTTATGATATTCGTAACCACTCTAAATATAACCCTCTGTTGTACACCGTTAGGGTGCCTTTATGATTCAATTACCCCATGGCACTGATTGCGTTACTGACAGCATCCATTATTACACCGATCCATGGCATAATGAGCACCAGTGCAAACACATTCGCACTTAGTACGAACTGCATGCCAAACCTGGCCGTTATCGGCTCATTTCTTTCTGGTTTGTCAAAGTACACAGTTTTGATAATTCTCAGGTAATAGTAGGCGCCGATAACTGCAAACAGTATTGCAACAACAGCAAGCCAGTACATTTCTACATCTATTAGAGCCTGAATAACGGATAACTTGGCAAAGAACCCAACAGTCGGTGGTATTCCGGCCATGGAAAACATAACCAGGGCTACCAGAAACGCAAACCACGGGTGTCGCTTATTCAATCCCTTATAATCACTAATTTCTTCTGCTTCAAACCCAGCTCGTGACATCATAATAATAAGACCAAATGCCGCCAGACTGGTGAACGAATAAACAATGACATAGAAAAGGGATGCACTGTATCCATTTGGATTAGCACTCAGTATACCCAGCAGGAAGTAGCCCATATGAGAAATAGTTGAGTAAGCCAGCATGCGCTTCAGGTTGGTCTGAATTATTGCCAGTATATTACCCGTCGCCATAGAGAGCACGGCAATGATAGTCAACATATCAGACCAGTTTTCAGCAAGACCCTGAAAACCATCCACTAACAAACGCATGATAAAGGCAAATGCGGCAACCTTGGGAGCAGTCCCCAGGAACAGAACAACCGAAGTCGGCGCACCCTGATAGATATCGGGTATCCACATGTGGAAGGGTACGACACCAAGCTTGAAGCCAATTCCCACTATAATGAAAACAAGCCCAAGAATCAGCATGGTATCATCTGATTCCATTCCCTGTATGGCGCTTCTGATGGTTTCTATATCGAGGCTACCTGTTGCACCGTAGATCATCGACATACCATAGAGCAAAAGGCCGGAGGCCAGAGCACCCAGGACAAAATATTTCATCGCCGCTTCAGTTGCTAGATCAGAATCACGGTTCATAGCAACAAGTGTATAGAGCGACAATGATAATAACTCAAGGCCAATATAAATGGTTAAGAAATGACTGGCTGAAGTCATTACCATCATTCCGAGCACTGCATTCAGGATCAGGACAAAATACTCACCGCGATACATCTTGCGTTCAGTAATATACGAATAGGAGTAAATGAGCACGACGAATGTCAGGAAAAGAATAACCTGTTTACTCAGCACCGCCATACCATCAAGGACAAACATATCATTGAATGCCTTTATCGAGCCTCCTTCCGGAACGGTGATCGTAACCAGGTATAAACCCACAAGCAGAGTAAGCTGTGTCAGTAAAAAACTCGCCTTTGGCATACGTTCATGGGTGACTTTGTCGAGCAACAGGATTACACAAGCCATAGAAAACACGAAAATTTCGGGAGTGGCAAGCTGGATGTCTGCGAATATATTGCTCATGGACTAACCGTTACAGTTTGCTTACTGCCGAAAGCGTAAGCAGCTTGTCGACAGAAGTATGGATGATTTCCAGGAATGGCGCCGGCCATAGCCCCATGATGAGTACACTAAGAGTAAGTATCAGCAGGAAGAAACCTTCTCTGCTGTTGATATCCTTTAGCGCCTTAACCATGTCATTGCTCACGGCACCATAAATGGCCCGTTTATACATCCACAAAGTGTAGGCCGCCCCCAGAATCAAAGTCGTGCCAGCGATGATTGCGTACCATGCGTTAACCTGGAAGACACCCAATATCACCAGGAACTCACCGACAAAACCGGAAGTCCCCGGCAGGCCAACATTGGCCATTGCAAAAAACATCATAAATGCTGCAAATTTAGGCATCGTATTCGCCACGCCACCATAGTCACTCATCTTCCGTGTGTGCATACGATCATAGAGCACGCCGACACAAAGGAACATTGCCCCGGAGATAAAACCGTGCGAGATCATCTGGATGATCGCACCTTCCACCGCCATCTTGTTAAACACAAACAAACCCAGCGTGACAAACCCCATGTGTGCGATCGACGAGTAGGCAATCAATCTCTTCATGTCTGTCTGCGCCAGTGCAACCATGGAGATATAGACTATAGCGATTAGTGACAGAGCAATAATGACACCTGATAGGCTGTGACTGGCATCTGGAGTGATGGGTAAATTGAATCGGATAAAGCCGTAGGCGCCCATCTTCAACATAATTGCCGCCAGCACCACAGAACCGCCTGCGGGAGCCTCAACATGCGCATCAGGCAGCCAGGTATGCACTGGGAACATTGGTATTTTGACGGCAAAGGCCATGAAAAATGCGGCAAACAACCATATCTGCTCAGTTAGGTTGAGCTTCACGGCATACATATCGGCAAGCGCGAAACTGTTGCCACTTTTGACGTAAAGATAGATTAGCGCCACCAGCATTAATAATGAACCAAGCAGGGTATAGAGGAAGAACTTTATCGTGGCGTAAATCCTGTTCGGCCCACCCCATATACCAATAATCAGGAACATGGGTATCAACATAGCTTCCCAGAAAACATAAAATAAAATGGCGTCAGTGGCTGAAAACACACCTATCATTAGCCCTTCCATAATCAGGAAGGCTGCCATGTATTGTGCCACCTTCTCCTGAATCACTTGCCAGGCAGATATCACTACAATAATGGTAATAAAAGCCGTTAACAGGATCAGTAACAGAGCAATACCATCTATCCCCAGAGAATAATTTATATTCAGTGCCGGTATCCACCGAAGATGTTCGATAAACTGCATCTCGCCCACTGTTTTGTCGAAGCTGATATACAGCGGCAGTGTTACCAGGAATGTTGCAATACTGACCAGCAAAGCAACCACCCTTACCCGTGCTGCGTGTTGATCATTACCTATTGTTAACACCGCAATACCACCGATTATCGGCAACCAGATCGCGAGGCTTAATTGATTAACTTCAAACATGTAAGGGCGGTCTCATTAATTAATTCGTACAAACCAGGTCATCAGTACCAATAGACCGATTATCATGGCAAAAGCATAGTGATTGACCAGTCCCGACTGCAGTGGCCTTAATGCTCTTGAGAAATAGCCAATCACTTTTGCAGTACCGTTCACAAGCCAGCCATCGATAAATATCGTATCGCCGAATTTTGACAAGAGACGACCCACACCAACCGTACCGTTAGCGAGGAATTTCTGGTTAAATTCGTCAATGTAATATTTATTCATCAACAGGCTATACAGAGGCTTGACTAATGCAACGGCCTTACCCGGCAATTCCGGTAGTCGAATATAAAACAGCCACGCAAGAAATATGCCGCTGATAGCCAGCCAGAATGGCGGCTGAAGAATACCGTGAAACATAAAGCTGAACACAACTGCCAGGTCTGATTTCCCCTGATAGTCTTCCGCAATCGCGCCGATTACATCATGCTGTGGTAAAACAAAAATTGCACCCGAAAAGTAATCACCAAAAACCATAGGATTAATAAATAAGGCACCTGCGATCACGGAAGGAATCGCCAAAAGCAGTAAGGGCAGTACAATGACCATTGGTGATTCTTTCAGGTGCTGCAACGTATGCTGATCCATACGTGGGCGACCATGGAATGTCATAAACATTAAACGGAAAGAATAAAAGGCGGTCAGTACTACACTGCTCAGTACGGCTGCATAGGCGATACCGGAACCGAATAACTCTGATTGGTGTACGCTTTCAATGATCATGTCCTTGGAGAAGAATCCAGCAAAGGGTGGAATACCAGCCAGTGCCAGTGAGCCAATCGCTGCCGTGATATAAGTCCAGGGCAGAAACTTCCTAAGCCCTCCCATTTTGCGCATATCCTGCTCATGGTGCATGGCGATTATGACAGAGCCTGCAGCGAGGAAAAGCAGCGCTTTGAAAAACGCATGGGTGCCTAGATGGAAAATGGATGCCGCATAGCCCGATGCGCCAAGACCTACTGTCATATAACCCAACTGTGACAATGTTGAGTAAGCAATAACACGCTTGATGTCGTTTTGTACCAGACCAAGTAAGGCCATGAAAAATGCTGTGATCGCACCGATGATCATCACCACACTCAATGCAGTTTCTGAAAATTCAAATATGGGTGAGGTACGTGCCACCATGAATATGCCAGCGGTCACCATAGTCGCTGCGTGGATTAATGCAGAGATAGGTGTCGGACCTTCCATTGAATCAGGTAGCCAGACATGTAATGGAACCTGGGCTGATTTTCCCATGGCTCCAATGAACAACAGGATACTGATAAAGGTAATGATGCTCCATTCACTGCCTGGCAGAATTTCAATGGTCTGCCCGAGTACTTCCGGTACTGAGGCAAAAACGGCACTGTAGTCCAGCGTACCAAATGTGGCATATATCGCAGCGATACCAATCAGGAAGGCAAGGTCACCAATACGGTTGACCAAAAACGCCTTCATGTTCGCGTAAATTGCGGTCTCTCGGGTATACCAGAAACCGATCAATAGATAGGAAACTAGCCCGACCAGTTCCCAGCCAAAGAACAACTGCAGGAAGTTATTCGACATCACCAGCATAAGCATTGCAAAAGTGAATAAGGAGATATAGCTAAAGAAACGCTGATAGCCCGGATCATCACGCATATAACCAATGGTGTAGATATGTACCATCAGTGAAACAAAGGTCACTACCACCATCATGGTGGCAGTCAGGCTATCAATCAGAAAGCCCACTTCAAAGGGAAAGTTATCACTGACACCCCAGATATATATAGTGCCATTGAATGTATTGCCTGCAATCACATCTAGATAGACATAGAGCGATAGGGCAAAGGCTACTGCTACACCCGCCACGGTGATACTGTGTGCCCCAACACGGCCAATCTGGCGCCCAAAGACTCCCGCTATCAGTGCAGCAAACAAACACACTAATGGGATTGCTAGATAAATGAGTTTCATGTCATCCATCATGCTATCCCTTTAAACTGTCCAAATCTTCGATGTTAATGGTATGCCTGCGCCGAAATAGAACAATGATTATGGCCAGGCCAATTGCAGATTCTGCTGCCGCTACGGTAAGGATAAAAAACACAAAGACCTGTCCTGCCAGATCATTCAAATAATACGAAAAGGCAATAAAGTTGAGATTGACTGAGAGCAGCATCAACTCGATAGACATTAGCAGGATGATGACATTTTTCCTGTTCAAATAGATCCCGGTCACACTAATCGAGAACAGTATGGCGCCTAGTATCAAATAGTCTGATAAAGCAATCATTATAAAGTCCTGGTCATTTATCCTTTGTCCGTAAACCCATGTGAGTAAACCCCGGTCAGTCCTGCTTCTCAGCATTCATTTTCACTATGCGTAAACGGTCTTCTTTACGGACACGCACCTGGGCATCTGGTCTCTGCCGTTTTGCAGACAGGCGCCCTCTCAGGCTCAAAGCAATAGCTGCAACCATTGCCAGCAGCAGTAAAACTGCCGCCAGTTCAAATGGGTAAACATAGTATGTGTAGAGCAACAGGCCCAGCTGGTGTGTGTTGCTGTAGTCAACAGCCGCTGCGGCTGGAGCCGGCATCTGTTCTAGATCAAAAGGGCCGAAACTGAAAACGATAACCAGTTGCAGCAGTATGATGACTGCCACTGTCGCACCGATGGGCAAGTATTCAGCAAAGCCTTCTCGTAGCTGATCAGTATCAATATCAAGCATCATCACCACAAACAGGAACAACACCATTACTGCGCCGACATATACCAGCACCAGCACAATGGCTAAAAATTCTGCTTCCAGTAATAACCAGATCACGGCTACTGTAAAAAATGTCAGAATCAGGAACAAGGCTGCCCGTACCGGGTTACGTACGGTAATCACCAGGCCAGCCGCTATCACGGCTACCGATGCGAGAAAATAAAATACCAGTTGTTCAAATGTCATAGGTTTTTATATACCTTCATACAGCTACCGGTAAACGGCATCCTGTTTCCTGTCGCTTGCAATACTTGCTTCCATGCGGTCTCCAACAGCCAGCAACATGTCCTTGGTGTAATAAAGATCACCTGCTTTTTCGCCGAAATATTCAAACACACGCGTTTCGACGATGGCATCTACAGGGCAGGCCTCTTCACAGAAACCGCAGAATATGCACTTCGTTAAATCAATATCGTATCTTTTTGTGCGGCGTGAGCCATCCTCTCTGACTTCAGAATCTATCTTTATTGCCAGGGCCGGACATACTGCCTCACACAATTTACAGGCAATACAGCGTTCTTCGCCATTCGGATAGCGGCGCAGTGCATGCAAACCACGAAAACGGAAAGACATTGGTGTTTTTTCTTCAGGATACTGCACCGTGATCTTTCTTTTAAACAGGTGTTTGCCCGTTACGGACAAACCCTTCATCAACTCGATCAGGAATAGACTCTTAATGGTATAAATTGCTTTTTTTATCATTATGCCCCCCCTAATGAAACAGGTAACCCCATGGCGTAAGAAACATCATGACACCCATAAAAACAATCCAGAAAATTGTCAGCGGAAGAAAGACCTTCCAGCCCAGGCGCATAATCTGGTCATAGCGATAACGCGGGAATGTCGCCCGGAACCAGAGGAAGAAGAACAATAAAAAACTGGTTTTCAGCAACAGCCAATGAATGCCATCACCAAGAATTATAATATCCGATGCCGCACCAAATGGTGACATCCAGCCACCGAGAAACATCAGTGATGTCAGGGTAGCTATCAATATCATGTTCGCGTATTCCGCCAGGAAGAAAACAGCAAAGGTCATGCCGGAATATTCAACATGAAAGCCTGCAACAATCTCTGATTCACCTTCAGCCACATCAAAAGGTGCACGATTGGTTTCGGCAACGCCTGAAATAAAGTACACCATGAACATCGGGAATAGTGGCCAGAGATACCAGTTTGTTAACCCCCCGCTCTGTGCCAGAACGATTTCACGCAGGTTCAGGCTACCTGCCGCCATCAGTACCGTTACCAGCGCAAAACCCATCGCCAGTTCATAGGAGACAATCTGAGCAGAGGCACGCATGGCGCTGAGAAATGCATATTTTGAATTGGATGCCCAACCGGCAATGATGATGCCATAGACACCGATGGAGCTCACGGCAAGGACAAACAGCAGACCCGCATTGATGTCAGCCAGTACCAATGTGTCAGTAAAGGGAATTACAGACCAGACAGCAATGGCTGGCCCCATAGCCAGTATCGGTGCCAGTATGAACAGATATTTATTGGATTTAGTTGGAACGATGATTTCTTTAAGAATCAGCTTCAGTGCATCCGCAATCGGTTGCAGCCATCCCCTGGGGCCTACCCGATTGGGTCCGATACGGATCTGCATATAGCCAATGATTTTTCGCTCCGCATAGGGTAAATAGGCAACCGCCACAACCAGGGGTATGAAGATCGCCACCACCTTGATGAGTGCGATAAGCAGAACATGCAACCAGTCCCAATCGGGGAGGAAATCAAGCAAATAGAGTATCCATTCAGGCACGGGACTTCACCTCCAACCAGTTTGCATTACCTAATGCGGCGGTTTCCTGCAGTGCCGTTGGCAGCAAGATGCAGTTCAACGGTATTGATGTACTGGCATACACACTGATATCAATTTTCCCACCTCCATTTGCCAGTTCTACCGTGATACCGTCATCGATACCCATAGATGCCAGGGTATCCGGGTGCATACCCGCTGCTGCAGGTGGATTGTCCAGCGTCTGTTGTAACGGCTGTGAGCGGCGCGTAAAGGGATCAATACGATATAAAGGAAGATGAGAGATACACGCCAACCTATTCTGTTCAACAAGTACAGGGGCATAGACATCCATACTGGCTGTTCTTTTTGTTGTGCTGATAAGGGGGCTAGCTTCGTCTCGAACAGTTTCACTTGATGTATAGTTAAAACCATCCAGGTCAAGATAATTCGCCAGCACGCGCAGTATTTTCCAACCAGGCCTTGCTTCACCCTGTGGATGTACTGCCGCTTTCCAGCTTTGCATATTACCTTCACAATTGACGTGTGTTCCATCACTCTCAAAAACAGAAGCTAATGGCAGCATGACATGTGCGAGCTCTTCAATTTCCTCACTGCGATAACAGCCGATATGGATGAGCATGCCCGTCTCACGTAAGGCATCAAGCGCACTATTGCCTGCAATGCAATCCAAGGATGGTTCGATATTAAATAACAAACAGGCTTTCAGGGCCGGGTTTAACATCTCAGTGGCATTCTTACCGACTGTGCCCCTGTCGGCAAAGGGCAGGAACGATGCCTGCCAGGCCGCTACCGCGTTACCCTCTTCCAGCCTCCCGAATTTGACTTCACTGATATTTCCGATAATCGTAGCCAGTGCGACTAACAGAGAATAATTGCCATCCATCTGTGCCATCGAACCAACAATAATTTGTCCGTCATTACCGGCTTCAATCAAGCTGTCTGCCAGTCCTTCTAATTCTTTATTCGCGGGACATGACTCAGCAATATCTTCCACAGTACCACTGGTAGGCACCTTCTTTTTCGCTGCAACGATGACAGCAAGTCGGGCCAGTGTGGCCACTAAGGATGATGGAGAAACACTAATATTGACCTGTAACGGGAAGGCAAAATCGAATTTTGTGCTGTTGATAGCGCTAATACTAGCGCCTTTTCTTGCTGCTTTGCGTAGACGCGTTGCCAGTACAGGCTGCTCTTTACGGATATTACTGCCTATCAGTAACACAGTTTTAGCGCATTCAAGACTGACAATACTGTCCCCCAGTAAGGGTGCAGACATTGCGCCATCGGCCCTGAAATCCTGCTGGCGCAGACGGTAGTCCATATTCTGGCTACCCAATCCTCGCATCAATTTCGCCAGCAAGGAAAATTCTTCCAGCGTGGCGGTCGGCGAGGCCAGTGCACCAATGCTGTCGGCGCCATATTCATCAACAATCTTCTTCAGCTTACTGGAGACATTATCCAGTGCTGTCTGCCAGTCGGCCTCTTTCCATTCACCGTTGATCTTCAGCATAGGCGTGGTCAAACGCTGCTCTGATTTGTATGCGGTGTAACTGAAACGGTCACGATCTGATAACCATTCCTGGTTTATATCTTCATTCTCCCGCGGTAAGACACGTAACACCTCACCACGTAGTGTCTGGACTGTGACATTTGAACCCACGGTATCGTGAACAGCGATGCCATCATGGTCTTGCATTTCCCAACTGCGCGCCTTGAAACGAAAGGGTTTGGAGGTCAGTGCACCGACCGGACATAAATCAATGACATTACCCGACATTTCAGAACAGACGGCCTGTCCCATAAAGGTCATAATCTCACTGTGTTCACCACGGTTTACCATGCCCAGTTCCATAATGCCTGCTATTTCCTGGCCAAAACGTACACAGCGAGTACACTGAATACAACGTGTCATGTCTGTGGAAATCAGTGAGCCTAAATTCTTATCGAACACAACACGTTTACCTTCAGAAAAACGTGAGACATCTTTGCCGTAGCCAACGGCTAAATCTTGTAGCTCGCACTCACCACCCTGATCACAGATCGGACAATCCAGTGGGTGATTAATGAGCAGGAATTCCATGGTGCTTTTCTGTGCGGCACGCGCCAGTTCAGACCGTGTTTCTACCTTCATGCCATCCGTAATGGGTGTGGCACAGGCAGGTAGCGGCTTCGGTGCATTTTCTACTTCGACCAGACACATACGGCAGTTCGCCGCAATGGACAACTTATCGTGATAACAGAATCGCGGGATATAAATACCCGCTGCATCAGCCGCCCTGATCAACATCGATCCTGCTTCTGCTTCTATCTTTTGTCCGTTAATTTCTATTGATACCATGTCTTTTGTGCCTGTCTGATTTCTTCAGGCCGTTGCTTTTCGATTAATATTAATATTAATTTTTGCTTCAAATTCACTTCTAAATCGCGTGACGAAGCTTATTACCGGCATCGCCGCCGCATCCCCCAGTGCGCAGATAGTGCGGCCCTGTATGTTATTGGCCATGTCAGTCAACAAATCAAGATCATCACTTTTCCCAGCACCTGAATTTATACGGTGTATCACCCGATACAGCCAACCCGTCCCTTCCCTGCACGGTGTACATTGACCACAGGATTCTTCATAGTAGAAATAGGAAAGACGTTCCAGCACATCGACCATATCCGTCGTTTCGTCCATCACGATCACCGACCCTGCTCCCAGCATGGAGCCAACACTGGCAATCGAATCATAATCCATATCCAGTTCCATCATGACATCCCCCGGCAGTACCGGAACCGAGGATCCCCCCGGAATCACGGCCTTCAATGTCCTGCCATCGCGTACACCACCGGCTAAGGCAAGCAGATCTTTGAACGGGGTACCCATCGGTACTTCATAGTTGCCCGGTTTAGTGACATGACCGGAGAGTGAAAAAAGCTTGGTACCGCCGTTATTGGGTTTACCCAGGTTCGCAAACCAGCTACCGCCCTTTTCCAGTATCACCGGTATTGAAGCCAGGGTTTCCGTATTGTTTATCGTTGTCGGTCTACCATAGAGACCGTAACCAGCAGGAAATGGCGGCTTAAATCGCGGTTGGCCTTTTTTCCCTTCAAGTGATTCCAGCAATGCCGTTTCTTCACCGCAAATATAGGCCCCTGCACCAAGATGTATATGCAGCTCAAAATCAAAACCAGAACCCCGAATATTTTTGCCGAGCAGGCCCGCTTCTCTCGCTTCCGTCAATGCAGCGTCGAAACGTTCATAGGGCTCCCAGAATTCACCGCGTATGTAGTTGTAGCCTACCGATGCGCCGATGCTATATCCCGCAATAATTATGCCCTCAATCAACTGATGTGGGTTATAACGCAGGATATCGCGGTCTTTGAACGTACCCGGCTCCCCTTCATCTGAATTGCAGACGATATATTTCTGTCCCGCTGCCGTGCGGGGCATAAAACTCCACTTAAGACCGGTTGGAAAACCAGCACCACCACGGCCACGCAAACCGGATGCTTTGACCTCTTCTATAATCTCCTCAGCAGGTATTTTTTCTTTTAAAATCTTTTTCAGAGCTGAATAGCCCCCTACTTCGAGATAGGTTTTCAGACTCCATGGCTCATCCTTATTCCGGGTACGAAAACAGACAAGATTCAGTTTGTTTTTATCAATCATGCCTATCCAGCCCATCAAGTATATTGTCGATACTGTCGGGTGTCAGATTTTCATGATATTCCTTATTGACCTGCATCATTGGCGCACCGCCGCAGGCCCCCAGACATTCCACTTCCTTGATGCTAATGCGCCCATCCGCAGTCGTTTCACCTGGCCCGATACCTGTTTTTTTCCGTAGATAGTCAAGTATCTCTTTCGCCCCCCGTAACTGACAGGAAATATTGGTACAGACACATATCTTGTATAGACCGACATCCTTGTGCTCATACATGGAATAAAACGTAGCCACTTCATAGACATGGATAGCCGGAATACCAAGCAAGTCAGCAACCTCCTGCATAACATCGTTGCTAATCCATCGGAACTCTTCCTGAACAATACGTAAGGCGGCCATTACTGCAGACTGTCTGCGATCAGCAGGATACTTCTCAAGTTCCTTTTCGATCTGGCTTATTGCGACGGGAGACAAAGTCTGGGCAGTCATCGATCAATTTCTCCGAAAACAATATCCAGCGTACCAATAATAGCCACCACATCAGCCAGCATGTGTCCGTTAGACATTTCATCCATTGCAGAGAGGTGCGCAAAACCCGGGGCACGAATCTTGAGTCGATAAGGCTTGTTGGCGCCATCTGATACAAGATAGATACCGAATTCACCCTTAGGGTGTTCAACGGCAGCATAGGCCTGGCCCTGTGGCACACAAAAACCCTCAGTAAATAATTTAAAGTGATGGATCAGGGCTTCCATATCGTGCTTCATGGATTCACGCTTAGGTGGAACAATCTTATGGTCTTCCACCATCACCGCACCGTGATTATTGCGTAGCCACTCAACACACTGACGAATTATACGATTAGATTGACGAAACTCTTCTATACGCACCAAGTAACGGTCATAGTTGTCGCCATGAGTGCCCACAGGAATATCAAAATCCAGGCGGTCATACACTTCATAAGGCTGTTTTTTACGTAGATCCCACTCAATACCTGAAGCACGTAGCATAGGCCCGGTAAAGCCGAGATTTCTTGCCCGTTCAGGAGAAACAATACCAATATCAACGGTGCGCTGTTTCCAGATACGGTTATCCGTTAATAATGTTTCGTACTCATCGACGTGAGCAGGGAAACGTTCGGTGAAATCCCAGATGAAATCAAGCAGGGAACCCTGGCGGTTCTCATTCATGCGGTCGACGGCTTTCTGGTCATGCCATTTAGATGGCTCGTACTGCGACATACGATCCGGCAAATCCCGGTAGACACCGCCAGGACGATAATAGGTCGCGTGTAAACGTGCACCGGATACCGCCTCGTAAATATCCATCAGGTCTTCACGTTCTCTGAAACAATAGAGAAACATGGTCATTGCGCCAATATCCAGACCATGTGTACCCAACCATAGTAGATGATTCAAAATGCGCGTAATTTCATCAAACATGACCCGGATATACTGCGCGCGTAAAGGGACTTCTACGCCGAGCATTTTTTCTATTGCCAGCACATAGGCATGCTCATTCGACATCATGGAGACATAATCGAGCCTGTCCATATAGCCAATACTTTGATTATAGGGTTTACTCTCAGCAAGTTTTTCAGTAGCACGATGTAGTAGGCCAATATGTGGATCGGCACGTTGTATCACTTCACCATCCAGTTCAAGCACCAGTCTCAACACGCCATGTGCCGCTGGATGCTGCGGACCAAAGTTCATTGTGTAATTGCGTATTTCAGGCACCGTAACCCTCCTCCCGAATTACCCTGGGGACAAGAACTCGAGGTTCAATGGAAACAGGCTGATAGATTACCCGACCTTTTTCTTCGTCGTAACACATTTCAACATGACCGGACAGTGGGAAATCTTTACGAAATGGATGCCCGACAAACCCATAGTCTGTAAGAATTCGCCGCAGATCTGGGTGACCCTTGAAAAGGATACCGAAAAGGTCGAAGGCCTCACGTTCAAACCAGTTGGCAGAACTCCAAATATCAATAACTGAATCGACCACAGGCGAGGATTCTTCAACGAAAACGCGAACCCGCAAACGCTGGTTGCGAGAGGTAGAAAGTAGATGATAAACCACGGCAAATCTAGGTTTATCCCATTTTTCGCCGGCCTCCTGTCGATAATGAAGATAATCAACCGCACAAACATCGATCAAGGTATCAAAGGCGAAGTTTTCACCACTGAGTAATTTCCTACAGACATCATGCAGAGAATCGTCAGTCAGGTCGATTGTCAATTCACCGAATTCGATTTCAGTAGACTGTATAGCACTACCCGCAACTTCCGTAATGCGCGTTTGCAGCGCCTGTAGTCTTTCGATGTTGTTCATCTGTCAGGTACGAGCAATGGTGTTGGTTCGTATCTTCTTCTGTAACTGCAGTATGCCGTATAACAATGCTTCAGCTGTCGGCGGACAACCTGGCACATAGACATCAACAGGCACGATTCGATCGCAACCGCGTACAACAGAATAGGAATAATGGTAGTAGCCTCCGCCATTGGCACAGGACCCCATGGAGATAACCCAGCGTGGCTCTGCCATCTGATCGTAGACCTTGCGTAATGGGGCAGCCATCTTGTTGGTAAGAGTACCCGCGACAATCATAACATCAGACTGCCTGGGACTGGGTCGGAACATAATACCGAATCGGTCAAGGTCATAGCGCGCAGCACCTGCCTGCATCATCTCGACAGCACAACAGGCAAGACCAAAGGTTACTGGCCACATCGATCCAGTGCGTGCCCAATTAATCAGGCTGTCTGCCGTGGTTGTGGCCCAGCCGCTTTCAGCAACACCCTGTTCAATGATGCCTTTCTCATCAACGCTGTTATTCACTCCCATTCCAGCGCTCCTTTTGTCCATTCATATATGAAACCAATGACCAGTATTCCAAGGAAAATCATCATTGAGACAAAGCCGAACATGCCGACGGACTCTTCCTGTAAAACGATCGCCCAGGGAAAAAGAAAGGCTATTTCAAGGTCAAAAATAATAAACAGTATGGCTACCAGATAGTAGCGTACGTCAAATTTCATGCGTGCGTCTTCAAATTCATCAAAGCCGCATTCAAAAGGTGACAGTTTGGCGGGACCAGGACGATCGACTTTCAGTAACTTGCTAAAAATCTTGCCAAACATGATAAGCATTGCACCGAACATAAAGCCCACGGCAATGAACACCAGAATCGGTATATAGTTTTCAAGCATTGTCATTTTATAATATTGACCGTAGCTCTTGGCATGTCGCTCCCCCCTTCGCGTGACAAAAAAGCGAATCGCACAGTCTAGGACGGCTTGCCCCGTGTGTCAAGCCAGAGCAAGACTAATTAATTGTTATAATTCAATAACTTACAATATCCCTCGGAAAGTCAGCACAAGTATTATTTATTGCAGGAAAAGAAATTTCAGTCCGCCTTATGACTGAAGGGCACCCCTATTTAATAATTATGGTGCCGAAGGCCGGACTCGAACCGGCATGACTTGCGTCACCGCCCCCTCAAGACGGCGTGTCTACCAATTTCACCACTTCGGCAATGTTCTATTCCTTATTTTTACCAGGCACCTCGGGTAAATCAGGGATTGCTGGAATATCAGCAGTCGGTGAACCCGTGTCTGTGGCTGGTAATACAGGGACATTCTTTATTAACCCATTAACATCGCCGGCAGGTATAGACGGCATGGTTTCTGTCTTTACAGGTGGAGTCTTCTCAACCTCCTGAATAACACTGTCTGTTACGCTGGTCAGCTTTGCTGACTTGCTGTAAAGGTAGGTAAGTGACAGACTCGTCAAAAAGAAAACCGTAGCAAGTACCGCCGTTGTGCGTGAAAGAAAATTCGCCGAACCCTGACTACCAAAAAGAGATCCAGAAGCCCCCCCACCTCCACCGCCAAATGCAGCACCTGCATCGGCACCCTTACCGTGCTGTACCAGCACCAGTCCGACGATGGCTATGGCGACCAGTACGTGTATTGCTATCAGTATATTAACCATGATGATTGATTTATTCGATTACATATTGATTGTTCAATATGGATAATTAATTAGCAGATTTACATATTGCAAGAAAGCTCTCTGCCTGAAGAGATGCTCCACCAATTAGACCACCATCGATATCTTGCATACCGATGAGTGCACTGGCATTTCCAGGATTCATACTCCCGCCGTAAAGAATCTGCATATTTTCTGCTAAATCTGTACTCAGAACTGCAAGCATATCGCGTATAAACTTGTGGACATCCTGTGCCTGCTCCGGTGACGCTGTAACACCGGTACCAATTGCCCAAACAGGTTCATAGGCGATGACAGAATCTGCCAGTTTTTCAGCACCGACGAGATCAATAATCGCCTGCAACTGGCGAGCTACAACAGTTTCAGTGTCACCGGACTCTCTTTCAGCCAGAGTTTCGCCCACACATAACACGGGGATAAGAGCACCCTTTTGTGCGGCATCGAACTTGGCTGCTACGTCCTGGTCGCTTTCACCATAGAGTGCACGACGCTCTGAGTGGCCAACTAATACATACTTACAGCCGGCATCTACTAACATGGAAGCAGATATCTGGCCAGTAAATGCACCGCTTTCATTTATATCCAGATCCTGGGCACCAAGGAAAACATCATCACGTCCGTTTAAGGTATCGGCTGCACGTGGGATTAATATATAAGGTGGGCAAATAAGCACTTCCGCATTGATAACCTCAGCTCGACCATTTGCAATACCATTGACCAAATTTACAGTGCTCTTTGAGTCACCATTCATCTTCCAGTTTCCAGCAACCAGGGGACGACGCATTCAATACTCCTGTATTTTTACCATATATGATGGGGGCGCAATGGTACGCGTGAAGCGCCTGAAAATCAATGTACGTTAGTTAGTTCGCAGCCGCTGCCTGGCGAACGACTTCAGCCAGTGACTCGCAATGGCTTTTTACCTGTGAGGCATCGACGCCTTCAATCATTACCCTGATCAAAGCTTCTGTTCCAGATGGCCTGAGTACAACGCGCCCGCGGTCACCAAGTTCTTTTTCCGTCGCGGTCACTGCATTCCTGATAAGGGAGTTATCGTTTAGATTAAAATCACACGAAATCTCAACATTAATCATCATTTGTGGACAAGTTTCCATCTCTCCAGCAAGTTCAGCCAGTGTATTGCCGCTATCATGCATAACTTGCAACACCTCCAGGGCCGCAACAATACCATCGCCTGTGGTTGATTTATCCAGGCAAATTATATGCCCGGAGGCTTCACCCCCTAATTGCCAGCCATTTTTCTTCATCGTTTCCAGCACATAACGGTCACCAACGGCGGCCCTAAGAAAATCAATCTTATTTGCACGCAACGCCTGTTCCATTCCAAGATTACTCATCACCGTGCCAACAATGCCACCCTGCAGTTCACCACGCTGAGATCGAGCCAGTGCCATAATGAGAATCAACTTGTCACCATTAATGACCTCTCCACGATGATCGACCATGATCAGGCGATCACCGTCACCATCCAGTGCAATACCCAGATCAGCACCTTGCTTTACAACTTCAGAACGTAATGCAGCGGTATCCGTAGCGCCGTATCCTTCATTAATATTGAAACCATCGGGCTCATCACCGATCACGTGTAATCGGGCCCCCAATTCTGATAAGACACTGGGTGCAATGTGATAACTGGCACCGTTTGCACAATCCAGTACAATATTCAGCCCTTCCAGGCTAACTTGATTGCCAATTGTCGCCTTGCAATATTCTATATAACGCCCAGCAGCATCAGGGTATCGGCTGGCCTTACCCAGGTCGCGGGAATCAACAGTCTTGAAAGGCTGCTGCATCATCTGTTCTATCGCCTGTTCAGCCTCATCAGGTAATTTCTCCCCCGCTGTAGAGAAGAATTTGATGCCGTTGTCAGAATAAGGGTTGTGCGAAGCGCTGATTACCACCCCGGCCTGTGCACGCGCTGTACGCGCCAGATAGGCAATACCCGGTGTCGGCATTGGCCCCAGAAGGCTGACATCAACACCGGCGGATATGAGGCCAGCCTCCATTGCAGATTCAAGCAGGTAGCCTGAAACACGAGTATCTTTACCTATGATTATCTTGCCACGGGTATCCCCATTGCTACCCAGCACCTTGCCCAGTGCCCAACCTAATTTCATCACTGTGGAGGGCGTAATCGGCTCCTCCCCCATGCGGCCACGGATGCCATCTGTACCAAAATATTTCATGAACTTTCTTTTCCCACTTTTTCCACTACCTCCATTATACGTATAGCCTCCGTTGTTGCCTTCACATCGTGAACCCTGACAATATTGGCACCATTACGCACCGCCAGCAAGGCCAGTGCAATACTGGCAGAGACTCTATCATCAACTGCCAAACCCAAAGCCTGCCCAATCACACTCTTGCGAGACAGACCTGCCAGAATTGGCAGACCATGGCTCCTGACGGACTGCAGTTCATTTAATAGAGTAAAATTTTGCTTCTGCGACTTGCCAAAACCAAATCCCGGATCGAGTATCAAGTTCTTGATATCCAGGCCAGCCTCTATGCAGGCAGTTACACGTTGTGACAGATATTCCCTGATGCTCGCCGTCACATCTTCATAAACAGGGTTAAGTTGCATGGTTCCTGGTTGGCCCTGCATATGCATCAGGCAAACTGGCACGTTTAGCTCTGCAGCAATACTGAGTGCATCTTTCTCCGTTAGAGCGTGCACGTCATTGATCATGGTTGCACCGGCATTCACCGCTGCATCCATCACCATGGCCTTTGATGTATCAATAGAAATGGCCACATCAAAGCGTCTTACCAGTCCCTCTATGATCGGAATAACACGCCGCATTTCTTCATCAACATTGACTGGAGTTGCCCCCGGTCGTGTTGATTCACCCCCGATATCGATGATATCAGCACCTTCATCAATCATTCTGGCTGCATGATCAACTGCCTCATCAACACCAAGAAAAAGACCCCCGTCTGAAAAAGAATCGGGGGTCACATTGAGTATGCCCATGATGGCTGCCCGCCCCGTTTGCAGGAGTGGAGAACGATCTTTTGTTTTTAAATTAGGGGAGCCCGTCATTGTACCCTTCGGGTATTTCTTCAACTCCTCAGTCACGAGCATCGAAGCGCGGCAACCTCCCCAAATGAAAATAATTCATTCAGAAGACTGCATCACTGCGTTCCTCGCCATGACAAATGGTTCAGTGTTCACCTGCCGGTTCATCCATTTTTGGTTCAGGACCCTTTTTATCACTCTTGTCACTGGAGGGATCACCTTTGCCTGATTTATTCTCAGGAATCTCAGCCGGTGGCTGTGGATCCTTGCCGGCCATGATGTCATCAATCTGATCGGAATCAAGCGTTTCCCATTCAAGTAAAGCCTTGGCCATGATTTCCATTTTATCTTTATTTTCTTCGACAACCTGCCGAGCACGTGCATATTGTTCGTCAACAATTCGACGGATCTCCTTATCGACCAACTCTGCCGTCGAATTGCTCAGGTTTTTATGCGTCGTTACGTCTCTACCGAGGAAAATTTCGCTTTCATTTTCGCCATAAACACGGGTCCCCATCAGGTCACTCATGCCCCAGCGTACGACCATATTTCTGGCCATATCGGTGGCTCGTTCAAAATCGTTCGATGCGCCAGTGGTCATCTGTTTCATAAAGATCTCTTCACCGATACGACCACCCATCAGCACAGCGATATTGGACAGCAGATAGCTGCGGGTGTGGCTGTATCGATCTTCCACCGGTAGTTGCATTGTGACGCCCAGTGCCCTACCGCGGGGTATGATAGTCACTTTGTGTACGGGATCTGTACCGGGTAGCACCTTGGCAACAATTGTGTGCCCGGCTTCATGATAGGCCGTATTTCGCCGTTCTTCTTCCGGCATGATAATGGAACGTCGTTCAACACCCATAATAATCTTGTCTTTGGCCAGTTCAAACTGTTCCATTTTAACGGTTCGTAGATTGCCTCTGGCTGCAAACAGGGCGGCCTCATTGATCAGGTTGGCCAGATCAGCGCCAGAAAAACCCGGTGTACCACGCGCAATAATACCGGCATCTACATCATCATCAATGGGTACCTTGCGCATGTGGACTTTAAGTATTTGTTCTCTACCACGGATATCCGGCAACGGCACATAAACCTGGCGATCAAAACGACCGGGCCGGAGCAGCGCAGGATCAAGCACGTCAGGACGGTTTGTGGCAGCAATAACGATAACGCCTTCATTACCTTCAAAACCATCCATTTCCACCAGCAACTGGTTCAATGTTTGTTCACGTTCATCGTGACCACCGCCAAGGCCGGCACCACGGTGGCGACCTACCGCATCTATTTCATCGATAAAGATAATACAGGGAGCGTGCTTCTTTCCCTGTTCAAACATATCACGCACACGCGAAGCACCAACACCGACAAACATTTCTACAAAATCTGAACCTGAAATGGTGAAGAACGGCACCTTGGCCTCACCGGCAATCGCTCTGGCCAGTAGAGTTTTACCGGTACCAGGTGCCCCTGTCATCAACACACCCTGAGGAATTTTTCCACCCAGCTTCTGAAACCGTGACGGGTCACGCAGAAATTCTACCAGTTCGGCAACCTCTTCCTTGGCCTCTTCAACGCCTGCGACATCCTCGAAGGTTACCTTGTTCTTGTCATCGGACAGCATACGCGCCTTGCTCTTACCAAAACTCATGGCACCGCGACCTCCCCCACCCTGCATCTGCCGCATGAAGAATATCCAGACACCAATCAACAGCAACAACGGGAACCAGCTGATAAAAATACTCATCAGCAATGAGGGTTTCTCGGGTTCTTTTGCATCAACAACAACACCATTCTTGAGCAAGTCATTGATCAAATCCGGATCATCCGGTGAATAGGTCTTGAAAGATGACCCATCCTGACGAGTGCCTGTAATATTTCGGCCAGATATGGTCACTTTACTTATCTGGCCCTGTCTCACATCGGCTACGAATGAAGAGTAATCCAGCTTTGTCGTCTGCGCCTGCTGACGTGGTGCAAAATTGTTGAATATGGTCATCAGCACGATCGCAATAACCAGCCACATGACGAGATTTTTAGAGATATTGTTCAAACTAGTGCCTCAATAGTTATATGAGTAAGATAGCAATGTGTACATTCTGCCCTGCCAGATACCGTGATACAATGAAAAGCTGGAAATAATAGGTGATCCTCTCGCCTTTTATTCGCCCTTAAAGCCACGAGCGAGCAAAAAGACTTCCGAGCTGCGGGAACGCGATGCGCCCGGTTTCCGTGACACAACCGAACGAAATACAGTCAACAACTCCTGTCGAAGGTGATCAAAGCCTCCGCCCTGAAACACCTTCATCAGCAGGGTGCCGTCGTGCACCAGTACCGAGCGACTCCAGTCCAGCACCTCTTCCGCCAAACCGATAGATCTGGCTTGATCAGAAAGGCCTATACCACTTATATTGGGGGCCATGTCAGATAACACAAGGTCAACACCCCTACCATCCATCATCTCGCCAAGCTTTAAGCGAATCTTTTCTTCTGTAAAATCACCCCGTAGAAACGCCACACCCTCTATAGCGTCTATCGGGAGTAAATCTACAGCAAGCAGGCAGTCCTTTTCCCCCAGCCGGGAACGAGCATATTGACACCAACTCCCGGGGGCTGCGCCCAGATCAACCACATTCATCCCGGGGCGTAAAAGCCTGTCCCTTTTATCTATTTCTTCCAGCTTATATGCAGACCTGGCGCGATAACCGGCCTTTTTAGCCTTTTTGACATAACTGTCATTTACGTGCTCATTCATCCAGTTACGGCCAAAACGATGTTTTTTGCCAGAACTCATGCCTTATGAACCCATCTAGCTTTGACTCCTATACCTCTACTATTATCGAGGAGAATATTCGCCTTATTCATTGTACAATTACGCCTTTTCTTTCGGGCTACGATGCCCAGAGTTTGATTAAATGTCTCTCAACCGTCTGCAAACATCCTATCTACGTGGCCTGGCGCATCCATTATCTGCAGCAGTCAGTATCGGTGCTTCCGGGCTTACTGATGCGGTTATGTCTGAGCTTGAATCGACACTCAAGTATCATGAGCTATTGAAAATAAGGATTGCCACGGATAACCGAGATTTGCGTAAAAAGCTTATTCAGGATATTTGCTCATCCACCTCTGCTGAGCTGGTCCAGCAGATTGGAAAGGTTGCGGTAATATTTCGTCCAAGTAAAAAAAATAAAATTAAACTTCCAGCGTGAAATTCTTTGTGTAAATAAATTCATAATCTACGGAAGTAAGCTCTTCTCGGGCTGTCGAATCACCAGCAATAAACCTAACAGGCTAACCAGCAGATAAAGTCCACTAGCAATGCCATGCAACATGGCGAAACGATTGTGGTTCCTCGTCCCTTTTTCTAACACATCAGCAGCCATATCCCTCAAACCGGTAGTTTCAGGTATCAGGTAAAATAGATTGATGGCAATAATAACAGCAACCAAAAAAAGAACCAAGAAACGCCATTTTGCACGATCGAGAAAAGAATAAATAGTTGTAAGAACCAGTACAGAAGCCAGTCCAAACCAACTCATCAAGGTAAACAGCTCACCTGCGACCCGACCTGCCAGTAGTGGATTTTGCAGGTGATGGAAAAGCACCGGGACGACTAAATAACCTACCGTCCACAGGCCCCCTATCCAGAGTGTCAGAACGATACGCTGAATGTTGAGGAGTGCTCTAAACGTAATTCTGCCATTAGATATATTTGACACATAAAATCTCATACGTAGTTATGCCACCTGGGGTCTGCACGGCAACTTCATCGCCTTCTTCCTTGCCGATTAGTGCACGAGCAATAGGGGAACTGACAGAGATTTTCAATTTTTCAATATCTGATTCCAGATTGCCGACAATCTGATAAGTCACTTCATCTCCTGTAGCGATATTAAGCAACTGCACTGTTGCACTGAAAACAACACGCCCACCTGCATCCAGAGTCGTAGGATCTATAATCTGGGCCTGACCTAGAGAACTATCAAGCTCCTTGATTCGGCCCTCTATGAAACCCTGTTCCTCACGCGCAGCGTGATATTCGGCATTTTCGGATAAATCACCATGGGCGCGCGCTTCAGCAATAGCATCTATCACTTTTGGGCGGGCAACTTGCTTTAAATGTTTAAGCTCTTCACGCAAACGTTCTGCGCCCTTACTGGTTAATGGCAAACTTTCCATTTCAATTCCTTAATTGGTCCTAATCTTCATATTCAATAGCTTCAGGCCACAGTTAACAAAACATCATTGTGGAGAACTTGGATCCTGATCTTACATCAAGAGATTGCCGCGTTGCGCTCCCGATGGCAATTTTTCTTAACCCTATCCTCTTAAACAACTATTTCAAGGTCTTATGCAGATCTTGAAGCTTATAAACAGTAACCTCATTGTCAGCTCGATGTGCCTCCACTGCCGCTTTGGCCGCAGCCAGTGTAGTGAAGTTTGTCACCTTGTGCAGCAATGCCTCTCTACGAATGGTATACGAGTCTTTCAGACTGCGCTTCCCTTCCGTGGTATTAATTACGATGTCAATTTCATCATTTTTAATCATGTCAACAATATGTGGGCGACCCTCACGCACCTTATTGACCTGCTCTACCTTAATCCCTGCCGCTTTTATAACCCTCGCCGTGCCTCTGGTGGCCAGTATATCGAAACCGTTTTCGGCCAGGTAACGAGCCACGTTCACTACGCGTGGCTGATCAATATTACGCAAACTGATAAAGACTTTACCCTTTTCAGGTATGTGTGCACCAGCGGCCTTCTGTGCCTTGTCAAAGGCTTCACCAAAGGTTTTACCTATACCCATGACTTCACCGGTAGATTTCATCTCCGGACCCAGCACCGGATCGACTCCCGGGAATTTGATAAAAGGGAAAACGGCCTCCTTGACTGAATAATACTCTGGAATGATCTCACCCGTAATACCCTGATCAGTCAGACTGATGCCCACCATACAACGTGCCCCTATTTTTGCCAGGGGCCGTGATGTCGCTTTAGAAATAAAAGGAACCGTGCGTGACGCACGAGGATTAACCTCCAACAGATAAATATCCTCACCCTTTACGGCAAATTGAATATTCATTAAGCCACGCACCCCGATTGCCAAAGCCAGACTGGTTGCCTGTTCGCGTAGCTGCTGAATTATATTTTCAGACAAACTGAACGGTGGTAAGGAACAAGAGGAGTCTCCAGAATGCACACCCGCCTCTTCGATATGCTCCATGATGCCGCCTATTACCACATTTTTACCGTCACACACCGCATCAAGATCCACCTCAATCGCATCGTTTAAAAAACGATCGAGCAGTACCGGTGAATCATTGGAAACCTGGATAGCTACCGTCATGTAGTTATCCAGATCCTCCCTGTTATGGACGATTTCCATTGCCCTGCCGCCCAATACATACGATGGTCTGACGACCAGGGGAAAACCAATTTCTTCGGCCCCGAGCAGGGCTTCTTCACGACTTCGGGCTGTACAGTTTGGTGGCTGTAATAGGCCGAGGTCTTCAACCAACTTCTGGAAACGTTCCCTGTCTTCTGCCAGATCTATTGAATCCGGCGAGGTACCAATTATTTTTGCCCCAGCAGCTTCCAGATCTTCCGCCAGCTTTAGGGGTGTCTGGCCACCATATTGGACAATCACACCGGTAGGATTCTCAATGTGAATTATTTCCAGCACGTCTTCCAGGGTCAAGGGTTCAAAATACAGGCGGTCTGAGGTATCAAAATCAGTCGATACGGTTTCTGGATTGCAATTGACCATGATGGTCTGATAACCATCTTCCCGGCAGGCCTGCGCGGCATGTACACAACAGTAATCAAATTCTATTCCCTGACCTATACGATTTGGGCCGCCCCCGAGAACCATGATTTTACTGCCATCGTCCGGGTTTGATTCACACTCTTCTTCATAAGTTGAATAGAGATAAGCGGTGGTGGTAGAAAATTCAGCCGCGCAGGTATCGACACGTTTGTAGACTGGGCGAATACCGTGCGAATGGCGAATTGCACGAAATTCATGCTCATTAATAAGTAACAATTTTGCCAGACGTAAATCAGAAAACCCTTTGCGTTTCCATGATCTTATCTGTTGTTCTGTAAGTAATTTATTATCCATATTCCGTATCGCCTGCTCCATTTTGATCAACTGCTCAATCTGATGCAGAAACCACATATCGATACGGCTAAGTTCATAAATCTCATCCATCGACATCCCGACACGAAACGCCTCAGCCAGATACCAGATCCGGTAACAGCCGGGCACTCGCAGCTCCCGGTAGAGCGTCTCTTTCAGTTCACCCGGATCGGTATCGGTACAAATCTCATCGAAACCGTCGGTACCGATTTCCAGACTTCGTAAGGCCTTCTGCAGTGACTCCTGGAATGTCCTGCCGATAGCCATCACCTCGCCGACTGACTTCATCTGTGTGGTTAATACACTGTTTGCTGCTGGGAACTTCTCAAAATCAAAACGAGGAAATTTGGTTACTACGTAGTCGATACTGGGCTCAAAGGAAGCCGGCATTGCACCACCGGTGATCTCATTTTGTAGTTCGTCCAGTGTAAAACCGACTGCAAGTTTGGCGGCAACTTTAGCGATCGGGAAACCCGTCGCCTTTGAGGCCAGTGCTGAAGAGCGTGATACTCGCGGGTTCATTTCAATCACGATCATACGCCCATCATCAGGATTGATCGCGAACTGTACATTCGACCCACCGGTATCGACACCAATCTCACGCAATACGTCGATACTGGCATCACGCATGATCTGATATTCTTTGTCAGTCAGTGTTTGTGCCGGAGCAACGGTTATGGAATCACCTGTATGTACACCCATCGGATCAAGGTTTTCGATCGAACAGATAATGATGACATTGTCAGCCGAGTCACGCACAACTTCCATCTCAAACTCTTTCCAACCGAGTATGGATTCTTCAATCAGCAGTTCTGAGGTCGGTGAGGCATCAAAACCACGCTCACAAAGATCAAAATATTCTTCGCGGTTGTAGGCAACTCCACCCCCCGTACCACCCATAGTAAATGATGGCCGGATGATAGCTGGAAACCCAACCATGGCAAGAATCTGTTCTGCTTCTTCCATATTGTGCACTATCGCACCACGAGCCGTTTTCAGGCCGATAGCTGTCATTGCCTGACGAAATAACTCCCGGTCTTCTGCTTTGTCAATGGCTTCACGGGAAGCCCCGATCATCTCAACATTGAAGCGTTCAAGTACACCTTCCTTTACCAGATCCAACGCACAATTCAGTGCAGTCTGACCACCCATGGTGGGCAATAATACATCTGGCCTTTCTATCTCGATTATCTTTGCCAGGGTCTCCCAGAGTATGGGTTCGATATAAGTCGCATCAGCCATCTCCGGGTCAGTCATTATAGTGGCAGGGTTAGAGTTAACCAGGATCACCCGGAAGCCCTCTTCTCTCAGTGCTTTACATGCCTGTGCACCGGAATAATCGAACTCACAGGCCTGGCCGATTATGATCGGACCCGCACCAATGATCAGAACACTTTTTATGTCATCACGACGTGGCATGGACTTATGAATCCGTTCCTTCAGTCTTGTTCTTATTTATATTTTCGATAAAGCGATCAAATAATGGGCTGACATCGTGTGGCCCAGGACTGGCTTCCGGGTGCCCCTGAAAGGAAAATGCAGAATGCTTTATGCACTCGATACCTTGAATAGATTTATCAAAAAGCGACCGATGGGTCACCCTGAGATTATCAGGCAGATTATTCTCTGCTACAGTAAAACCATGGTTCTGGCTAGTGATCATGACACGCTTACTGACAAGATCCTGCACCGGATGGTTAGCACCATGATGGCCAAACTTCATCTTTTCTGTCTGTGCACCCATAGCCAGGGCAAGCAGTTGATGGCCGAGACAGATACCAAAGACCGGGATATCTGTAGCGACAATTTTTTTAATTGCTGCGATGGCATAGTCACAGGGTTCTGGATCACCGGGACCATTTGACAGAAACACACCGTCAGGCTTCATTGCCAGTACATCTCTGGCTGGCGTAGTTGCCGGAACAACGGTAACACAGCAGCCGCGGTCGGTAAGCATGCGGAGGATGTTTCGTTTTATACCAAAATCGTAAGCCACCACATGATACTTTCTATCTGCGACAGGCAGGTACCCGGATTCCAGATTCCAGCCACCAGCATCCCAAACAATCAGAGCATTGGTAGTCACTTCCTTCGCTAGATCCATCCCACTTAGCCCCGGAAATTCTTTCGCCAGATTTATGGCCTTTTCAGTATCAATCTCATCTCCAGCAGTAATACAGGCGGCCAGTGCACCCTTTTCGCGTAAAATACGGGTCAGGCGGCGTGTATCAATTTCGGCTATAGCCACCACCTGCTGAGCTTCAAGAAATGATTGCAGTGACCGCTCTGCACGCCAGTTGCTATACAATTCAGGCAGGTCACGAATAATCAAACCGGCGGCATGAACACGGTCAGATTCGAAATCTTCATTATTTGTACCGGTATTACCGATATGAGGATAAGTCAGTGTAACAAGCTGACGACAATAGGAAGGATCGGTCAGAATCTCCTGATAGCCCGTCATAGAGGTATTAAAAACCACCTCACCTGAAGAATATCCCGTGGCGCCCACAGCAATACCGTGGAACAGGTTACCATCTTCCAGTGCCAGTATGGCGGGGACAGACAAGGTTTTTCTCCGTTCTAGATGTAGAAAAACGGGAGTCGCGTAGCGCTACTCCCGTTATTCGACAGATGTTTCTGACTACAGGGATTCTAGTCGATTTGTTACGCTAAAATCAATCAAGCAATAACGAAATTTCTTTCCGTTTTGATTCCTGTGGCACAATGCTTATTGTTAAGGTAAGGGCATCTTGAATAATGACGAGCAGGGATATTTATGAAACTCCACCAGCAAAACACCCCCAACGTAAACACTGTCCGCGCCTTTGAGCCCGGCAGGATCAAAATCAATGATCAATTTTATGGCAACAGCCTGTTAGTAACAGCTGAAAGAATTGACAAAAACTGGACTGTCAAAAAAGCTGAAGAACTGACCATAAAAATAATACGGGAGCTGCTTAATTATCAACCGGAAATTATAATAATCGGCACAGGCCTCCAGCACCATTTGCTTGATCCCATCCTTACTCTAACAAGCACTCAGCAAGGCGTGGGTTTAGAAATTATGACAACAGAAGCGGCCTGTCATACTTACAACATTCTTATTGGAGAAGATCGGGATGTGTTGGCAGCGTTGATTATTGAGGACTTAGATTAAAAGATAACGGCGCAAAAGATGAAGAAAACTGACATTGATTACCGATCCTTAATCTGCTTTAGAGCAACGTATCCATAGAATATCCTTCTCTCTCCAGGAGCTTACGCAGCTTTTTTAAGGCCTCAACCTGAATCTGTCTGACCCTTTCACGTGTTACCCCAACATCATCACCCACCTGCTCCAGGGTAGCCACATCATAGCCACGCATACCGAATCGACGCAGGATAACCTCACGCTGCTTATCAGGCAGGCTATCCAGCCAGACATCAAGATGTTTCATTACCTGATCGTTTTGCAATAATTCTGCAGGGTCATAGGAAGAATCATCGGGGATAGCATCAAGTAACGTTCGGTCGCTATCATTTTCTACTGGACTTTCAAATGAGCTGATACGCTCCTGTTTATCAAGCATTTTCTTAACGTCATTAACCGACACATCAAGAAACTCTGCAATTTCGCTCGCATTGGGTTCATGACTGAGTTTCTGGGTCAATTGCCTGGCTGCACGCAGATAGAGATTGATTTCCTTGAGCACATGTACCGGCAGGCGTATGGTACGGGTTTGATTCATTAGAGCACGTTCAATGGTTTGCCTGATCCACCATGTTGCGTAGGTAGAAAATCGAAAACCTCTCTCCGGATCGAATTTCTCTACCGCACGAATGAGTCCGAGATTGCCTTCGTCAATGAGATCCAGCAAAGGCAAGCCACGATTGATGTAACGTCGTGAGATTTTTACTACCAGGCGGAGGTTGCTCTCGATCATCTTATTGCGTGCATCCACATCACCTTTTCTGGTGAGTCGCCCGAAATAAACCTCTTCTTCAGCGGTCAGCAATTCAGAAAAGCCTATCTCCCTTAAATACAGCTGTGTAGCATCAACCTCAGGAGATGCCCGACAGGCTGGTTTCTTGGGAGCAGTTTCTCTGTCAATCTCATCCATGTTCTCTGGCTGTCCGTCTCATTTTACTGCAGTCTATTCTTCTGTTTGCTGTATCAGTACCTGGAAGACAGGTAGCTGGCTGGATTAACAGGCTTGCCATTTCTTCTGATCTCAAAATGCAGTATGGATCTGCCTTTTCCATTGCTACCCATTCGCCCTATTTTTTTTCCAGCCCTGATATTCTGGCCCTCTGCAACAAGTATGCTGTCATTGTGCGCATACGCACTAAGATAAGTTTTGTTGTGTTTGAGAATGATAAGCCTTCCATAGCCTCTGAGTCCACTCCCGGCATAAACTACCTGGCCATCGGCGGTTGCAAAAATAGCATCACCAAATTTACCCGTGATATCAATACCGTCGCTGCCTGCTGCAGGATTGAAACGTACCGCAACCCTACGGTTGATGGTTGGCCAGTTCCACCTTTTCACACGCCCCTGCGGGACTTTCCCTTTGTAGGGTATTGATTTCCTCACAGCGCGGGTCGAAGAATGCTTGGTTGAGCGACTTGAAGAATAAGTTTTCTTTACCGTCATCGACTTTGCCGTTTTCGATGGCGGTGGATACATACGTAAGCGCTGCCCGGCACGAATCAGATACGGTGATCTAATATGGTTCCAGCTTGCCAGCTTTCGATAATCCTGTTTTATTGCCCAGGCTATGCTGTATAGGGTATCACCCCGCTTGACTGTATAAATCGAGCCATATTTTGCATTCGGCAGGGTTCTGTGTGCGCTATAATCATATTTGCCATATTTAGCACTTGAATTACAGGCACTTAGAAACAGCAACAACAAAACAAAGAGGGCTAAACCAGAAAGTTTTATGGGCCGACTTAGTTCCATTAGTAGAATAATTTGTAGATGATGACTGCCAGAACAATAATCACCACACTGGCCCAGCCAATTTGCTCTACCCGTTTCTCCAGCACAGCATCAATTTTATTGCCACCCAGATAAACCAGGCCGGCAACAAGAAAAAATCGTGCGCCACGAGCTACCAGCGAGGCTAGAATAAACGGTAACAGGGGCATCCCCACAACGCCGGCTGTAATGGTGAAAATTTTATAGGGTATAGGGGAGAAACCAGCAATAAAAATTATCCAGACACCGTATTCACTAAACAGCGACTGCACATAGATAAATTTCTCCTGAAAATTGTAAAGATCAATAATCACCTGCGCCACCTGATCGAACAGGAACAGTCCGATGTAGTAGCCAAGCACAGCACCTGTAACAGAGCCGACCGTAGCCAGGCTGGCATACCACCATGCTTTTTCTCGACGAGCAAGCACCATTGGCGCCAGCAAGACATCTACCGGAACTGGGAAAAAAGAAGACTCGGCTACACTTGTCGCAGTCAAGTAATAGCTGGCGTGACGATGCATGGCCCACCCGATGACACGTTTATAGATGCCACCGAAAATAGCCATCAGCTACCCCCGATTAATGGCACAAAACGGACAGATTCGAGACTGGTTTTAGTGAAGCCACTATCGGTTCGCTCAATTAAATACAGCTTCTGAGCATTGTCCTTACCGCTGGGGATTACCATCCGCCCACCGGGTGCAAGCTGTGAATAAAGCTCTTCAGGTATAACCTGCGGCGCAGCGGTCACCAGAATACCATCAAATGGCCCCACGTCTGGCCAACCGACGGTCTTACCCTTGGCTAACTTGTGATAGACATTTCGCAGCCTGAGCTTGTAATGCAGACGTTTCGCCTGTTTCAGTAAGGATTCTATACGTTCTACGCTATACACCGTGCCCGCCAGCTTTGACAGTATTGTCGTTTGATAACCTGAGCCCGTGCCAATCTCCAGTACCTTACCTGGCTTTCGGCCACCCAGCATAGTCTGTGTCATCAGGGCAACAATATAGGGTTGAGAGATAGTCTGCCCATAGCCAATAGGTAAAGAACTGTTATCGTAAGCATGGGAGGCGATCCCTTCGTCAACAAACAAATGTCTCGGTGTCTCCATCATCGCAGCCAAGACTTTTTCATCAGTGATGCCCATGTCACGCAAACTACTAATCAATCGTGTACGCGTACGCATTGATGTCATACCTATGCCGTTGAGATTCATTGCGTATATTATTCTTCCAGCCAATGTGCGACGGTTTCTATCGCCGTATACCGTGTAAGGTCGATTTCAAGCGGTGTGACAGACACATAGTGGTTTTTAATCGCATGAAAGTCGGTGCCAGGTCCAGCATCCTGCTCCTGACCAGCAGGGCCTACCCAGAAGATTTCATCGCCCTGGGGTGATTGCTGTCTAACGACAGGTTCTGATTTATGTCGCTTACCTAAGCGGGTCGCCTGGAAACCCTGCAAATCTTCATAGGGGATATCCGGGACATTGATGTTAAGAATACTGTCCCCTGGAAGTAAATACTCATTTAAACGATTAATAAGATCGATGACCACCCTTGCAGCAGTGTCAAAAAACTGAGGCTCATGACTGGCCATAGAAATCGCCATGGCAGGAAAACCGAGAAAACGCCCCTCTGTTGCTGCCGCTACAGTACCTGAATAAATCACATCATCACCAAGATTGCTCCCATTGTTGATGCCAGCGATAACCATATCCGGCTCTTTTTCCATCAAGCCAGTAATGGCCAGGTGAACACAATCTGTTGGTGTGCCATCAACATATTGAAAATTCTCTGCAGATTTTCGAACGCGTAGCGGTCGCTGTAATGTCAACGAATTACTGGCACCACTGTAATCTCTATCTGGTGCAACGACGGTTAGTTCCTGACTATCTTTTAGAGCCTCATAGAGAGCCAACAGTCCCGGTGCAAGGTAGCCGTCATCGTTGCTTAGTAGTATTCTCACGGTGTATTGTAAAATCCTGGATACGCAGTTTTATTGCAGAGGTATTCAATCTTTTGGTCGCGCGCAGTATGCCATGACAAGGGGGTGAAAACCACACAACCAGGGTGTACAGGAAAATTCTTTGAGTATATTGAAAACAATTTATATAACAGCTGGAAAACAAAAAAATGTCAGAATTAACACATTTTAACCAGAAGGGTGATGCCCACATGGTTGACGTCGGCGACAAGGCCATGACACACCGCATAGCTATTGCTGAAGGCATCATCACAATGCAGGCCCAAACTCTCTCACTGCTTCAGCAGGGGGGCCATAAAAAAGGCGATGTACTGGGTATTGCCCGAACTGCTGGCATTATGGCCAGCAAACATACCGCTGATCTCATTCCCCTGTGCCATCCACTGCCCCTAACCCATGTAGAGGTGAACTTTGATATAGATGCTGATGCCAGCTGTATACGCTGCCAGGCAAAAACTGAGACTCATGGTCAGACGGGAGTCGAAATGGAAGCACTTACCGCTGTCATGATTTCTCTGTTGACAATTTATGATATGTGCAAAGCAGTTGATCGGGGTATGGTCATGACGAATATTGGCTTAATTCACAAAAGTGGTGGGGAGTCAGGCAAGTGGAGCCGTTAGACTTGAACGCATCTTTGTAAGGGTGTCGCTCGGGGTCATTCCGTTTAGCAAGCTTGCAAATCTGGAACAATCGCATCGCGTGACGTTCCGACGGTATATCTCATCGGGCAATAATACAATCTTGAAAACTGAAAACTTTTTTTCTACCGTTTCAACCCCATACCGAGTATGATGCCCCCCCATTCCAGTGCACTGGCAAACTAAATGAAATCAACCCACCCAACACAAGATCTCAGAATCAAAGAAATTAAAAATGCCGTTCTGCCAACTGAATTGCATGCTGAATTTCCTGCCACTGAAAAATCACAAAAACTAACCAGTAATACACGACTAGCCATTCATAAGGTGTTGCATGGTGAAGATGATCGTCTGATTGTCATCGTTGGCCCCTGCTCCATTCATGACCCAGAGGCCGCTACAGACTATGCGGGCAGGTTAAAAGAGGTGAGTGATCGTTTGGGTGAACAATTGTTGATTATCATGCGTGTCTATTTCGAAAAACCCCGCACCACCGTTGGATGGAAAGGCTTAATCAATGACCCCATGCTGGATGATAGCTTCCACATCAATCAAGGACTCAGACTGGCGCGTAAGCTGCTACTTGACCTGACAAATATGGGCATCCCCACAGCAACTGAATTTCTCGACCTTATTACGCCACAGTATGTCGCTGATCTAATCAGCTGGGGTGCCATTGGTGCACGAACAACCGAAAGCCAGGTGCATCGTGAGTTGGCCTCCGGTCTGTCCTGTCCTGTCGGCTTCAAAAACAGCACCGACGGCACCCTAAAAAATGCCATGGATGCCATACGCGCCGCTTCGTTACCGCATCACTTCCTGTCGATGACCATGGATGGAAAATCCGCTATTTTCTCAACTATCGGCAATGATGATGGACATATCATTTTACGGGGCGGCACTTCACCCAATTATGATCGGGACAGTGTTCTCGCCGCAGAAGAAAAACTGAAAGGTTATGGCCTGACACCGAATGTGATGATCGACTGCTCACATGGCAACAGCATGAAACAACCAGAGAAACAGGTAGATGTTGCAACAGACATTGCCGAACAGGTTTCATCTGGTGATTCACACATCATCGGTGTAATGATTGAAAGTCATCTCAATGCCGGTCGACAGGACATAGTCCCCGGAAAAGAATTGTTGTATGGCGTCAGCATCACCGATGCCTGCATCGGCTGGGATGAAACTATTGGTGTACTGGAGTCATTGGCAGAGGCTGTCACGTCCCGCCGTCAAACACGCTAACGCCTTGTCCGAATGGATTCGGGACGACTACAATCAATATATACCAGACCATAGGCATTGATTGTGGTTGCAAATTCATTCACACAAAGGCCTTTCAATTTACTCTATGAAAAAAATTGAAAATGGTCGGGGCGAGAGGATTTGAACCTCCGACCACCGCAACCCCATTGCGTAATTTGGTCATTTTTAATCAATGGCTTACCCAATAAGTAACTGATTTTCCTTGATTCTGTTTTACAGTCTGTTAAGGTTTATAACACTCGAGGATTTAAATTTGCTTTAAATTGGGGCAATCGCATGAGAAGACGCATAACCAAAAAGGTGGCCGAAGCTGCCAAAGCAAAAGATAAGGCCTATCAGATACACGACGTAACCGTGCAGGGTTTGATATTACGTGTGCAACCCACCGGCAATAAAATCTGGAAGCTAATACAGAACAGAAAA